>DASYYN010000146.1:0-2120 GCA_035933815.1 Acidobacteriaceae bacterium | reverse complement strand
CTGCGACCAGAAGTTCACCGTGTCCCAGTCCCACCTGGGCAGCATGTTGTGCGCAGTGAAATGCGTGACCGACCCGTGCCGCACCGCCCAAATGGCGCCCACCACGCACAGGATCAGCAGCGGCAGATACGTCCCCACGCCCCCCGCGTTCTGCAGCCACTTGCCGATGTGCAGCCCGATGATGTTCATCGCGACCGCGACCAACAGCAGCGCCAGCGAGACCCACAGCTGAAACGCGCGCTCCTGGCTCAAAGCCGACCCTTGCGGCCCGATGATGTACGCCGCCATCGACGCCGACGCCAGCAGCAGCCCGGGGAAGTAGAAGACCGTATAGATCCAGTACGTCCACCCGGCGATGAAGCCATGAAAATCCCCGAAGGCCTCCTTCGCCCAGACGTACAGCCCGCCCTCCTCGGGAAAGCGCGACGACAGCTCATTGATGACCAGCGCGCCCGGCACGAAGAAGAACACCGCCGCCAGCACCCAAAGGCTGATCGAAGACGTGCCGTTATGCCCAGCCGCCGCAATCCACCGCGGCCCGAGCACCGTAGCGATGTTGAACAGCAGCACATCCCAGAAGCCCATGGTCTTGCGCAGCTGGGCCTTGGTTTCGCTCTGGGTCGCAGGAATCATGGCGAAAATGAAGCTAGATCATACTCCCGCGAAAAAATAGGAGGTGCGCGGCAAGCAATTGAATCCACGCCAGCTCGCCGCGAGGGATTACCATGGTCAGGCACTGTGGGACCATAAGCTGAGGCGCGGGTCCGTCGGGCGGCGGAGGCATCGGGTACATGCAGAAGACACTGTCCGTTATTGCATGGCTATTGGGATGGACATGGGCTCTTTTCGCGGGTGTCGGCGGCCTCGTGCTACTCGTGCATCAAGGTCCGTTGCCCGTTACGAACGGCTGGTTTGCCATGTTCTCCGGCATCGCAGCCTGTCCGCTCACCGCGAGCCTCCTGAAGAGATATGCGCGCATCGCAGTTCCTGTCCATATTCAATTTGCGGTGGCGCTGCTCATATTCGTCGCTGGACGTGTCGCTGTGGTGGTGTTGCTCCACCGCCCGTTTCTGTCCGGCAAGCTCATGGTCGGTACAATTGCGGCCGCCGCATTTGCGCTGTGTCTCGCTTTCACGCAACCTCACCGCGGCCTGCCGCCCAGCTAGCGCCTGCAGTGCCCTGGCCCGGCGGGTGGCCCAGGTCTCGATTCCGAAACGAATCCGGGTACCCCATGTCTCCTGATGTTGGAGACATCGGAGCTTCGCGCGAAGCGCGAACCGCTTTTGCTTTTGCCGCGCAAATTCAGACTGAGTGGCAAGCAACGGAACTGCAGGGATTACCATGATCAGTCCCTCCGGAGAACGTCCGTGCCCATCCGCACCATCATCGAGCCCTTCCGCATCAAGAGCGTCGAGCCCATCCGCTGGACCACCCGCGCCCAGCGCGAAAAACTCCTCGCCGCCGCGCACTACAACATGTTCCTGCTCCCCGCCGACGACGTCCTCATCGACCTGCTCACCGACTCCGGCACCGGCGCCATGTCCACGCATCAGTGGGCCGCCATCATGGAAGGCGACGAGAGCTACGCCGGCAGCCGCAGCTTCGACCGCTTCCGCAACTCCGTCCAGGACATCTTCGGCTACCGCCACGTCATCCCCACCCACCAGGGACGCGCCGCCGAGCGCATCCTCTTCGGCGTGTCGTGCAAGAAGGGTTCCGTCGTCCCCAACAACACCCACTTCGACACCACCCGCGCCAACGTCGAGTTCACGGGCGCCGAAGCCGTCGACCTCCTCACCGAAGCCGGACGCCAGCCCGCCAACCCGCACCCCTTCAAAGGCAACATGGACGTCGCCGCCCTCGAGCAGCTCATCGCCCGCGTCGGCCGCGACCGCATCCCGCTCGTCATGCTCACCGTCACCAACAACTCCGGCGGCGGCCAGCCTGTCTCCATGGAAAACGTGCGCGCCGTCAGCGCTGTCTGCCGCCGCCACAACATCCCGCTCTACTTCGACGCCTGCCGCTTTGCCGAAAATTCCTGGTTCATCAAGCTGCGCGAACCCGGCTACGAAAACAAAACGCCGAAGCAGATCGCCCAGGAAATGTTCCGCTACGGCGAC
>DASYYN010000083.1:0-97642 GCA_035933815.1 Acidobacteriaceae bacterium | reverse complement strand
AGGGCCCATGTCAGGCCGAGGCGGCGGCGGAAGAAGGCGAGGAGGAGGGCGAAGAGTCCGAAGTAGAGTCCGAGGACGAGGGCGAAGAGGACGACGATGCCGGCGGCGCCGGGGGGCGGCACGTGTCCGTAATAGAGCATGGTTTGGTAGATCCAGTAGCAGTTGAGGATGTACCAGAGGACGCCGGAGGCGTATCCGACGAGGGCGGCGCGGCGGAGGTAGCGGGGGTGGGCGGCGAAGCGGTCGTTCAGAAGGGCATAGAGCAGCGGGACGAGGGCAACGAAGGCGAGGAGGGAGCGCCAGTGGGGCATCGGCCCGGCGACCGGGAAGCAGAAGTCGAGGAGGACGGAGGTGAGAAGGCCGAGGAGGATGGAGAAGCCCACCCTCTCGTTCCAAAACTGGGAACGAGAAGGATGGGGCACCCGGCCCATGTCTCCAACAACGGCAGACATGGCGCGCCCGGAGTCTTTGCCGGATGTAATCCTGTCAGGCGGAATGGTTTGGGACGGAGGCACAGGCGGGCGGAGCGGCTAGTCTTTGCCAAACAGCTGGCTTAAATCCTCGACAAAACTGATCACGACGACAATGAGGGAGCCGAGGATGCCGACAAAGAACAGCCAGGTAGCGACGGTCATGGCGGTGTGAGCCAGCGCGATCACAGGAGAATTGTAAACCAGCGGGTAGCCCGTAGCCGGTGGCCGGTAGCTGCTCACAACCTGCTCACTCGTTGGCTTGCGCTGTTAACAGCCCTTCATATGGTGAAGAATCGGGGCGGCGATGACGGGAAGGCGATTGCAGGATATTTCGACTACCATAGACTATTAGTTCTGTAGTCCTGCAGGTCTCTTTCCCCATACGGTGCTTCCACGTCCGCAGCACCCATTGCTCCTGAGACCGGAACCCTGCGACCGTCTTTGGCGGTCGTGCGACCAGGCCAGCAAGAGCCGAGCCACATTTCCAGGAGTTCGGATGTGCGGAATAGCGGGCACGCTCGCCACGCGCGAAGCCAGGCCCCTCGAAGTTGAAAGCACGCTGGAAGCGATTACCCGGAGGATGGAAACGCGCGGGCCCGATGCCAGCGGGATTTGGATCTCGCCGGACAGGATCGTTGCGTTCGGACACAGACGGCTGTCGATCATCGACCCGCAGGCGCGGTCGGATCAGCCGATGCATTCGGCCGACGGGCGTTACACGATCGTCTTCAACGGAGAGATCTACAACTACCGCGAGCTGAAGACCGAACTGGAGCGGAAGGGCAGAGCGTTTCGTACCACCGGCGACACGGAAGTGATCCTCGCGATGTATGCGGAATACGGCGAGGAGACGCCGTCGCGGCTGCGCGGCATGTACGCCTTTGGGATATGGGATGCGGAGGAGAGGAAGCTCTTCCTGGCGCGCGATCCATTCGGGATTAAGCCGCTGTATACGGCCATGGCGGACGGGCGCTTTTATTTCGCTTCGCAGGTGAAGGCGCTGCTGGCGGTTCCGGGTGTGGATCTCCGGGAGGAGCCGGCCGGCCATGTTGGGTTTTTCGTGTGGGGATCGGTGCCGGAGCCGTACACGCTCTATCGCGGGATTCGATGCCTGCCGAGCGGAAGCTCGATGACGGTTACGCGGGAGGGCTGCACGAGTCCGCGGCCGTTTGCCTCTCCAGTCGGAGCATATTCGCAGTACGAGCCGGGAGATCTGCCGCGTTCGCAGGAAGAATGCTACGAGCGGGTGCATGCAGCGCTGGAAGAGAGCGTGCGCGTGCACGAGATTGCCGATGTGCCGGTGGCGATCTTCCTTTCCGCGGGAATCGACTCGGCGATGATTACGTCGCTGGCGGCGGAGCGCACGGATGACATTGAGACGCTGACGCTGGGGTTTGATCTGCTGCGCGGCACCAGCAATGACGAGACGGGGCTTGCGGCGCGGCTGGCCGAGGATCTGGGACTGCCGCACTTTACGGAGTACATCGATCAGGCGATGTTCGTGAAGCACCGCGAGCGGGTGCTGGAGCAGATGGATCAGCCCACCATCGATGGCGTGAATGTTTATTTCGTGAGCTGGCTGGCGCACCAGCGCGGGCTCAAAGTGGCGTTGAGCGGGCTGGGCGGCGATGAGTTGTTCGGCGGGTATCCGAGCTTCCGGCAGGTGCCGCCGACGGTTCGCACGCTGGGAACGGTCGGCGCGATTCCTGGAGTGGGTCGCGGGTGGCGGTTGCTGACGGCGCCAGTGATGCGGCGACTGACGTCTCCGAAATACGCGAGCCTGTTCGAATACGGGGGCACGTGGGGTGGGGCGTATCTGCTGCGGCGTGGTCTGTTCATGCCGTGGGAACTGCCCGACTTCCTGGACGGCGATCTGGTGCGGCAGGGATGGCGGGAACTGGGGTCGGTCGAGCAGATGAGCGCCGTGGTGAAGCCACTGCGGCGGCCGCCCGGCACGGGCGAGGAGCAACGGGATTTTCTGCGGGTATCGGCACTGGAGATGACGTATTACATGCGCACGCAGCTTTTGCGGGATGCGGACTGGGCCGGCATGGCGCATTCGGTGGAGATTCGGGTTCCGTTTGTCGATATGGGGTTGATGCGGCAGATGGCGCCGCTGCGGGCAAGCAGGCTTTTCCCGCGCAAACCAGAGACGGCCAGGACGCTGCGCAAGCCACTTCCGCCGGCGTTGCTGGAAAGGCCGAAGACCGGCTTCAGTACTCCGGTACGGGAATGGATACAGACCACGTCGCAGCGCGGGCTGCGCCAGTGGGCACGCTCCGTGTATGCGGCGCAGTTCACGGGGAGCACAGCGCCGCGGCTTGAAAGCGCGGTAGCGTGAGTCCAGAAGCGCGGACGGAAAGCTGGCACGAAGGCCGTCCAGGGATAAGCAGTTGGTGCAAGACGTCCCTGCTCCGCGCAGTACAGTAATTGGGGACTGGATACCTGCACGGTAAACCACAACCTTCCTCCCCTCGATCCTGGTGGACGAGATGTTCGCGGCCTGCCGTGGAGGCATGGAAGAATGGAAGGGAAGCCCGATCGGGCAGCTAACCCGGGGATAACAGGCATGTATATCGTTACCGGTGGCGCGGGATTCATCGGAAGCAATCTCGTCCACGAACTGAACCAGCACGGCATCACGGACATCCTGGTTGTCGATAATCTGGCGGATCCGCGCAAGCTGATGAACCTGCACGGCGCGCGCTTCGTGGATTACATGGACAAGCGGGAGTTCCGGAAAGCGCTGCGCCATAAGGCGCTGGGTCTGCGCCGCGTCGAAGCGATCTTCCATCAGGGCGCCTGCTCGAACACGCTGGTCGACGACGGCGTGTACATGATGGATAACAATTTCACGTGCTCCAAAGAGGTACTGGAGTATGCGGTCGAGCAGGGAGCGCCGCTGGTCTATGCTTCGACAGCCGCCGTGTATGGCCTGAGCGGGCCGGGTCACTTTACGCCGACGCTGGAGAACGAGAAGCCGCTGAATGTTTACGGGTTCTCGAAGCTGGCCTTCGATCATTATGTGCGCGACCGCATTTCCAGGGAGACGCTGCCGATCACGGTGGTGGGGCTGCGGTACTTCAATGTGTACGGTCCGCGGGAAGGGCATAAGGACCGCATGGCGTCGGTGATCCATCACTTTTCGAAGCAGATGATCGAGACCGGCAAGGTGCGGCTGTTCGAAGGCTCGGGCGGGTACGGGAACGGCGAGCAGCGGCGAGATTTTGTGTACGTGCGGGATCTGTGCCGGCTGAACATGTATTTCGCGCAGGTGGGGCCCTATGCGCCTGGTGCGAGCAGAAAGGCGAAGACGTATCAGGCGGTGGCGAACGCGGGATCGGGGCGGGCAAGAAGCTTCAACGAGGTGGTGCGCGCGCTGATGCAGGTGCACGGCGAGGCGAAGATCGAGTACATCCCGTTTCCGGCTGATCTGAACGCGCGGTATCAGCATTTTACCGAGGCCGATCTGACGGCGCTGCGCGCGACTGGGTGCGACCTGGAGATGACTTCCCTGGAAGAAGGCGTGCGGGAGACATTCAGCGAACGGGAAGCAGCGCTGGTTTAACGCTGCGCTGCGGTGAGGCCAGGCAGAAGGGCTTCGACGGCTTCGGCGAGAGAGTGAGCCACGAGGTCCGCGCGGGCTTGCGCGGTGGCGGCTCCGGGCTTCTGCGTGGCGGGATCCCCCTGAATGAAGATGGAGGGGATGCCGAGATTGCGCGCGGCTTCGATGTCAGAGAGCGAGTCGCCGATGACGATGCTGTTGGAGCGGGACGCGTCAGGGAAGTCGCGAAAAGCCTGTTCAAAGAGGGCGGTTTTCGGCTTGCGGCAATCGCAGCTGTCCTTGTCGTGCGGGCAGAAGTAGAAGGCGTCGATGCGGGCTTGGTGATCGGCGAGATGCCGGCGCAGGCGGGTGTGCAGGGTGTCGACGTCGGCCGCGGTGTAATGGCCGAGGGCGATGCCGCGCTGGTTGGAGATGACGATGACGCGGACTCCGGCGCGGTTGAGCGCGGCGATGGCGGCTTCGACGCCGGGCAGGATGTGGAAGTCGCTCCAGCGGGCGACATAAGCGCCTTCAGGCGGCTTGCGGTTGATGACGCCGTCGCGGTCGAGGAAGACACAGCGGATGTTGGGGAATGTTGTAGTCACTGATTTCGTGCGGTGTGTGGTGACTAGTATGATAACGAAAAGCCAAAGCTGAACGAGTGCAACGGGCTCATCCTGCGGGGAGAAACGATGTCGTCGTTACCGGATCCATCGAGTGTTTTTGAAAAGGCGATTGCCGAGCACCTGGACGTGATCCGCGCATTACCGGCGCAGCAGCCGATGCTGGAGCGGATCGCCGCGGCGATGACACGAGCCGTTTTCGCCGGCGGCAAGGTGCTGTGGTTCGGAAATGGCGGCAGCGCGGCGGACGCGCAGCATCTGGCGGCGGAATTTGTGGGGCGCTTTCGGCGGGAGCGGCGGGGGCTGGCGTCGATCGCGCTGACGACGGACACCTCGGTGCTGACCTCGATTGGTAATGATTACGGTTACGAAGAGATTTTCCGGCGGCAGGTGGAAGCGCTGTGCGCTCCTGGGGATGTGGTGGTGGGGATTTCAACCTCGGGGAACAGCAGAAACGTGTGCCTCGGGCTGGAGGCGGCGAAGGGGCTGGACGCGTTTACGGTGGCATTGACGGGCCTGGGCGGCGGAGCGATGGCGGGCATGGCGGACGCGGCGATCTGCATCGCATCGAAGGACACGGCGCGCATTCAGGAAGGGCACATTCTGTGCGGACACATGCTGTGCGACTGGGTGGAACTGGCGGTGTGCGCGCAGCGGCAGGTGGAAGCCGGAGCGGCGCGATGATCCAGAACCTGCATTCGGTGATCCAGCTGATTGAACGCGAGTGGCGGCGCAAACGCGTGCTGGTGGTGGGCGACATCATGCTGGACCGGTATATCTGGGGCCAGGTGGAAAGGATTTCTCCTGAGGCTCCAGTGCCGGTGGTGCACGCGGGCCCGATGAATGACCGGCCGGGCGGCGCGGCCAACGTGGCGATGAATATCGTTGGACTCGGCGCGCAGGCGGTGCTGTTCGGGTTCTGCGGGGAGGACAGCGACAGCACGGCGCTCCAAACGGCGCTGCGCGTCAGCGGCGTCGATGCGCGGATGACGCGGGTGGCGGGGCATCCGACGACGACGAAGCTGAGGATTCTGAGCGGCAAGCAGCAGATGCTGCGGCTGGATACGGAGCGCGTGGATGGTTATCCGGCGGAGGCGTTTGAGGAGTTGGTGAAGGCGGCGCGCGCGGGGATGGAATCGGCGGACGCAGTGGTGCTGTCGGATTACGCGAAGGGCGTGCTGACGACGGAGGTTTGCCAGGCGGTGATTACGGCGGCGCGCGCGCGGGGAATTCCGGTGCTGGTGGATCCGAAGCAGCGGAACCTGGAGCGGTATCGCGGGGCGACGACGGTGTGTCCGAATCTCGGCGAGCTGTCGGCGGCGACGGGAGTTGCGACTGGGGAATTCGACGCGCTCCTGGGCGCGGGACAGAAGCTGGCGCAGGAACTGGGGCTGGAGTATCTGACAGCAACGCTGAGCGAAAAGGGAATTGCGGTGCTGCGTCCCGCGGGGCGGTTCATTGCGCCGGCGCAGGCGCGGCAGGTGTTCGACGTTTCAGGCGCAGGCGACACGGTGATCGCGACACTGGCGCTGGCGCTGGCGGGTGACCTGGAGATCGAGACTGCGGTGCAGCTGGCCAATGTGGCGGCGGGCATTGTGGTCGGCAAGGTGGGGACGGTTCCGGTGACGCGCGATGAACTGCTGACCAGCCTGACGCCGGAGATCGGACTGAAAGCGCAGGAGAAGGTGCTGACGCTCGATGCGCTGAAGGTGCGGGCAGCGGCATGGCGTTCAGCGGGCGAGAAGATTGTATTTACGAATGGATGCTTCGACCTGCTGCACATCGGGCACATCACGCTGCTCGAAGATGCGCGGCGGGAAGGCGACCGGCTGGTGGTGGGGATCAACAGCGATGCGTCGGTCCGCGGGCTAAAGGGGCCGACGCGGCCGATTGTCGGAGAGCGGGAGCGAGGGCGGATTCTGGCGGCGCTGGCGGCGGTGGATGCAGTGATCGTGTTCGACGAGCCGACTCCGCTGGAGCTGATTGTGGCGCTGCGGCCGGATGTAATCGTGAAGGGCGGCGATTACGACGAGTCGACGGTAGTGGGCGCGAAGGAAGTGCGCTCGTGGGGCGGGACGGTGAAGATTGTGCCGACGGTAGAAGGCTTCAGCACGACGAAGCTGATCGCGAAGGCGACGGCGCCTGACGCGGTGTGCGAGGCGGCGGGGAAGAATTAGAAGCTCAGCGAGGCGATTATAGGAAGGCGAAACGGCAACCTGTCCCGGCAGTTGTGCTTCAGAACCTGCACGGTGGTTTTGTATGGGTTCAGGCCCGTCGCTCCTGCGCAGTCTCGGGATATTCGCAGTCTTCATCAGCAGTTTCTGCCTGGTTCGCGCACAAACTACATCGCTTCAATACTCAACGTATCTTGATGGCAGCAGCGAGGATCAGGCCCAGGCCGTTGCTGTCGACAGTACCGGAGCCAGCGTTGTCGCCGGGTTCACCATCTCCTCGGATTTCCCCACGACGCCAGGGGCCATTCAGGCACATCTCAGCGGCCAGATGGATGCGTTTGTCAGCAAGCTGAAGCCCGACGGCTCAGGTCTGATCGCCTCCACCTACTTCGGAACGGGAAACGAGCAGGCCAACGCGGTCGCGCTGGACGGGCAGGGAAATGTGTATGTTGCCGGCGTGACGAACTGCTGGCAATCCGCGACGCCGCTGCCGGCCACGTCCGGGGCTATCCAGTCGAGGTGCGCAGGACTATCGGACGGATTCGTTCTCAAGCTTGATCCGACGCTCAGCCACATCCTTTATCTGACGTACCTGGGCGGCTCCAACAACGATCAAGTCAACTCAATCGCGGTGGATTCGGCTGGTGATGCCTACGTTCTGGGCACGACGTCCAGCGCTGACTTTCCGACTACCTCCGGCGTGTTTCAGCCGACGAACGGCGGCGGCCAGGACGCGTTTGTTGCGAAGATCAATCCGCAGGGCACGGCGCTGCTTTACTCCAGTTTTCTCGGCGGATCCAGCCTCGATGACGGCAGCTCTATCAGAGTGGACAGCGCCGGAAACGCTTACCTGGCAGGGGATACAAGCTCGGCAAACTTTCCGGTGACTGCGCATGCGTATCAGCAGTCGAGTCTGTATCTCTGCCCTGACCGGACGTGCAATGGTTACGTGACGAAGATCAGCCCGGACGCTTCGAAGATTATCTGGTCTACCTATTTCTCCTTTCCGACGCAGTCGTTCTTCTTCAACATTGCGCTGGACAGCGCTGATGACGTGGCGATCGCAGGCAAGACCGAGGGCGGAGTACCCGCGACCGCCGGGGCGTATTCGAAAGAAGGCGGCGCTGGAGATGCATTTGTAGGCGAGCTGAAATCGGACGGCAGCGGGCTGCTCTTCCTTGGCTACTTCGGGGGCTCGCAGTGGGACGGCGCGCAGGGAATTGCGGTTGATGCCGCCGACCACATTTGGATTGGCGGGCGGAGCAGCTCGCCCGATCTCCCCGTCACCGCCGGCGCGTGGAACTCGACCTGTACGCCGTACCCCAATGTATCGGGGTGCAACCACGCCTTCATCGCCGAATTCAGCGGCGATGGATCGCAGCTGCTGTATTCGAGCGATCTCGACGCCACTGGGTCCAGCTACGGCAGCGGCGCCTGGGCGATCGGGGTGAACCCAGCGGGAACTGCGGTGATCGCCGGGTACGCCTTTCAGGGGCTGGCGGTATCTCCGAATGCCTTTCAGTCCACGTACCAGGGCGTGAACAGCCACGTCTTTGTCGCCGAGTTCGCAAGCGAAACGCCGAATTGCTCGAACTGCGCGGCCATTACAGCAACGCCAGCGCAGCTTTCATTCCCGGATACCGACGTGAGTCAGTCGAGCGCCGCACAGACTGTCACTATCGCGAACAGCGCAACGGATCCGATTGCTGTCCAGTCCATCACCGTGCCAGCAGGCTTCACCTACACCAGCCAATGTGCGGCGACGCTGAACAAGGGCGACAGTTGCACGATCGCCGTGACCTTCACGCCTGCGGCGGCGCAGGCGTACACCGGCAACTTAACGGTGACGCCCACGAGCGGGAATCCCGTTACGGTCGCGCTTTCCGGTAACGGCGTCACGCCTTCGAGTGGGGGCGGCGGTGGCGGCGGCTCCGGCGGCGGTGGTTCGGGTGGATCGGGATCTGGTGGATCTTCCGGCTCCTTTGCACTTTTGGGGCCTAGTGCGCCAGTGACCGCATCGGCTATGGGAAGCGCGTCCGTGCAGATCAGCGTGGTACCCAGCAACGGATTTACAGGTACAGTCAGCTTGAGCTGTCAGGGGCTGGCAGCAGGCACGACCTGCAGCTTTACGCCCGCCGCGGTGAACTTCACGGGCGCATCCACACCGGCTCAGGTTAGCCTGCAGGTGCAGATTCCCGTTGCGACCTCATCCACGGCAGTGTTTCCCATCGCACTATTGCCTCCGTTCTTCTTCGTACGCCGCCGCCGGCGCAAAAAGCTGCTGACGTTCCTCGCGGGGGCTGCATCGCTGCTGGTGATCGGATGCGGCGTGAGTGTCGTTCCTCCGAACCGGCAGCCAACGCCGGCACCGACTCAATACCACATTACCGTCGTGGCGAACGGCGGTGGACAGCAGCAATCGCTTTCCCTGGTGATCCAGGGCCACTGAGGGCAGCTCTCACGTAGGCCGTGGCTGCGGACGATGGCGTAAGGGTAAATGCAGTAGTGAGCCTGGCCTATTGTGCGGCGTTTTGTTTTGGGAGGACCATCGCCACCAGTCCGAACTTCGTCTTTCCCGCCTCGGTGCTGTCAATACCGACCAGGCGGAAATGTTCGGGCGTCCCGGCCCGCAGTTCGTGATCCATGTCGGTTCCGTTCACGGTCATCCCGTTGCCCTTGTGATCGCCGCAGGTAAGGCCGCTCTTCGTGACGGTGAGCGAGCCCACAGGATTGCCGTGCCTGCACTCCAGCACCTCGCCAAATTTGGCCAGGGGCTTTCGGTAGAACTCAAAAACCTGCTCCGGAGAAGCCGTCGTCACAAAGCTCGCCACTTGCAGGCTGACATGAAAGCTGTTTAGTACAAGGCCGAGATCCGCCGATGACGAATCGCTGTCCTTATCCTTAAATGGGATCGCACCGGGATACACCGGTAGCCCGATGTCCTTCGCGGTCGCATGCGAATTGGCGTGCATGTCCAGATTGAAGTCGGAATTCTGCGCCCGGCACGGAAGGGCGAACGAAACAGCAGCGGTCACGGCAAGAATCGTCGAGAGTACAGGAATGGGTCGGTGCATAGGGTTCGCCTCGCAGTGATATACGGTGGGGAGCGTCTTCCGGTTCCCTGCACAAGGGGTACGCAACAGAGGCGACGGATCTTGCGCTCAGGATGACAGATGTGGGGCGGAGGGCGAATGCAGCTCCTTCGACGAATCAGCGGCGCAAATCAAAAGGGCGCTAATGTCGGATTTTGGACGTCGCAGATTGTGAACAGCCAGATTCGTCTCATGCAATGCCCATTGCATTCCCGCCGCTTCTGCATGAACCTTATAAAAGACTACCTTCGAGGATCCCGTGCACGAGTTCCCCCGCATCAAGCGCCTGCCCGCCTACGTCTTCAACATCACCGGCGAGCTCAAGGCCGCTGCGCGCCGCCGCGGCGAAGACATCATCGACTTCGGCATGGGCAATCCCGACGGCGCCACTCCGCAGCACATCGTGGACAAGATGATCGAGGCCGCGCGCCGCCCCGAAACGCACCGCTACTCCCTCTCCAAAGGAGTGCCTCGCCTGCGCCGCGCCATCTGCACCTGGTACGACCAGCGCTATGGCGTCTCTCTCGACCCCAGCACCGAAGCCATCGTCACCATCGGCTCCAAAGAAGGCATCGCCCACCTCTGCCTCGCCACCCTCGACCAGGGCGATACCGTCCTCGTGCCCAATCCCAGCTATCCGATCCACATCTACGGCCCGGTGATCGCCGGGTCGAGCATACGCTCGGTCCCGATCCACGACTCAAACGCATTCCTGGCCGAACTCGAGACGGCCATCCCGCTGATGGTCCCGCGGCCGAAGATGCTCATCCTCAACTTCCCCGCGAATCCCACCACCGAGTGCGTGGACCTCAGCTTCTTCGAGCGCGTCGTCGCGCTCTGCCGCCAGCACGGCATCTGGATCGTCCACGACCTCGCCTATGCCGACATCGTCTTCGACGGATACCGCGCGCCCTCGATCCTGGAGGTCCCCGGCGCCAAAGACATCGCCGTCGAGTTCTTCACCCTCTCGAAGAGCTACAACATGCCCGGCTGGCGCGTGGGATTCATGGTGGGCAATCCCGAACTGGTCGGCGCCCTCGCCCGCCTCAAGAGCTATTTCGACTACGGCACCTTCACGCCCATCCAGGTCGCGTCGATCGTCGCGCTCGAAGGCCCGCAGGAGTGCGTCACCGAAATTCGCGATAATTACCAGCGCCGCCGCGACTGCCTCGTCGCCGGCCTGAACAAAGCCGGATGGGAGATCGCAGCGCCGAAAGCCACTATGTTCGTCTGGGCGCGCATTCCCGAGCCGTACCGGAGCATGGGCTCGCTCGACTTCTCCACGCACCTGCTCAAAGAGGCGAAGGTCGCCGTCAGTCCTGGCATCGGATTCGGCGAATACGGAGACGGACACGTCCGCTTTGCTCTGATCGAGAATGAGGAGCGTACCCGGCAGGCCCTCCGCGGCATCCGCCAGATGCTGCAGCGCGACAGCGCCGGCGCCCTCGCCGCCCGCTGAACACAACCAGCGGGAGACCGCTACCCCCACAAGCGCAACGACATTTTCTTAACAATTGCGCGACGTACTGCTGACACGCTTCGGCGCGCAAGTGGATAGCTTCGATTTGCGAAGATCCGTGAGTTCATGTCCTCAGCGCCAGCATACGAGTCCGCAAATAACCCGCGTAGTGCCTGCGCAAGCTCGGTGAAACATCCTGAGGAGAGCGTCTGGGTGCGCTGGCTGGAGCGTGCCGTGCTCGTGCTCCTGATCGTTCATTTTTCCTTCCACTCAATGCAGCGGGCCTGGAACGGTCTGGTCACCGACTTCCCGAACTACTACCTCGCCGCACAATTAGCACACGAGGGGTTCGACACTTCACGCATGTATGAGTGGCAGTGGCTGCAACGCGAAAAGGATCACCGCGCCATTCCCATTCGCATTATCGGACTGGTTCCTATCACGCCCTTCTCGACGTTGTTTGTATGGCCTCTGACCGCTCTGAAGCCGCTGGCAGCCAAACGTGTCTGGATCGTCATTAGCCTGGCACTGCTGATCCCGGTGAGCTGGATGTTGCGGCGGATGACACACCTGAGCTATGCGCGGATCGCGCTCCTGTTCGCGCTCAGCGTTCCGCTTTACCGGAACATCGAATTCGGACAGTTCTACGTAGTGCTGCTGCTGCTGATGGTTGCTGCATGCTGGTCTTACCTGCGGGGCTGGCACGCCCTATCCGGAGCGCTGATCGCCATCGCCGCCGCTTCGAAAATCTTTCCCCTGATAATTTTCGTCTTTTTCCTGCAGCGCCGCGCGTGGCGCGCCCTGGCAGCGGGCGCGATCACCGGCGCCGCAGCGATCGCGGTCTCGGTTTTCGTTTTCGGCTGGAGTGTCCATCGCACCTATCTGCGCGAAATCCTTCCCGCCACGCTACACGGGGAGGCGCTGCCTCCCTACGTTACGAATGCGTCGCTGTCGGGGATACTGCACGTGCTGTTTCTTCCTGAGCCTCAGTGGAACCCGCGGCCGTGGCTCTCCTCTGTTCCGGCATTCTCGATTCTCCTGCCTGTCATTTCTATGCTCGTGATCGCGCCGGCGATTCTGCTCATTCATAAGCATGAGAAGTCGGAACGCACCACTTTGCTCGAGTGGTCGGCGCTGCTGACGGCCGCACTCGCTGTCTCCACCATTCCCGCTTCTTACAATTTCGTTCTGATGGTCCTGCCGGTGTGCGTGCTCGGCGCGCTGCTGCTGGAGCAGAAGCGATACGCCTGGCTCGCCGCTCTCCTGATTGCGTACATCGGCATCGGCTTTCCCGTCCGGGCTCCTGCCCAGGTAGAGGGTCTTGCGGTTTTCATCTATACGCCGCGTGTTCCAGCGATGCTTGCGGTGCTCGCGGGAATTTACGCGATGCTCCGGGCCGAGCGGAACGCGGACTCGCGTTCGAGGGACTGGACGCGACCTGCATGGGCGGCAGTGATGATCGTCTGGGCGGCCGCCAACATTCATTCCACGTGGATTCGCGAGGCGGGCATGCGAAGAGAATTCGCTTACCGCCTTCCTGTCGAACCGCAGGGTTATCTCAATGCCTCGGCACGATCGGATGGCCAGGGATTGCGCTATGTTTCGTTCGGTCTTACTGGGTATCACCTGGTGAGCGCTCCCGGTGGCGCTGGAAGCGAGGCCGTCGGGACCGCGGACGCAGATGATCTCTCCTGGTCAGGGAATCGCGGCAGGCTTCTGGTTGAGCGCGCAATGGCTCGGCAGTCGATCATTGTTGATCCGGCAGATTTGTCCCAACCGGTTCTTCGAGATGCGCAGGATCCAATGCTTTCGTCGGACGGGCAGGTCCTTGCCTTCCTGCGCGACGATCACGGGCGAAGGCAGCTCTTCGCTCACGTTCTCTCCGGCGCTGCCGGACGGGAAGACCACGCGCTGACTCCTCCGGGGCTGAATGTGTACGAGGCGACCTTCTTCTCTGAATCCGAGTATGCCTTCGCGGCCTCGGCGGGTGCGCAGCCGCCGCAGATCTACCTCACCGATGCAACGCACGCCAACGCGCCGATCGGCCTGGACGATTCCCGGTACCCAGCGCTGTCGCCTGATGGCGCGTGGCTCGCATACAGCCACATGGAAGGCGGGTCGTGGAATCTCTGGGTCCGCGATCAGCGGACCGGCGCGGTGCGGCGTATCGGTGACGTGCCCTGCAACGAGCTTCAGTCCTCGTGGCTCGCGGATTCGAAAACCATTCTTTACAGCACCGACTGCGGCCGGAATTTATGGTTTACGGCGCTCGCACGGAGAAGAGTGGTTCCGTAGCGCAGATGGGGTCCAGTGTCCCACGTCTGGCTCGTTGAGCAGACGTGGGATTCCGGATCGGGCAGATCAGCGGAAAGCGGCGGCGGTTACGGTGCATCCCTGACACTGTTCGCGCGAGAGAGTCTGCAATACAGGCTGTGCCTGTGCTTTGATCTGGCGAGCTTCGGCGTGGAAGCCGGCGCCGTCGAGCACGCGCGAATAGGCGAGCTCGGCGATGACATAGTGCTCTGTCTGCCGGCCCATGGTGCGGTCGAGGATGGCGAGACCGCTGCGCATGTCGTCGAGCGCGTCGGTCCACTGCCCGGCAGCCGCAGTGGCGTTGCCCAGCAACACGTACGACCAGCCGGTCGCCGGGTTGTCTTCGCCATGCTGCTTCTTCGCGAGAGCGAGTGCATGTTCGTAGCCGATGATGCTTGCCGCGAGATTGCCGTTGAGCTGCGCCTGCCATCCCTGCAGTGATGCAATCGCGGCACGGTCGTCGTCGGTCAGGTCATTCGCCAATTTGGCTTCTTTGGCGGCGCGCTTCAGGAATCTGCTGCCGTGCGCAACATTGCCCTGGCTGAATGCAGTGCCGGCGAGGTGGCTAGCTGCTCGTGCCATACCTGCATGGTCGCCCACCTGCTCGTAGAGGTGCAACGCCTGGGTTTCAAGGCTGGTGGCCATGTCGAACTGGCGCGTGGAGACATACAGCTGCCCGAAGTCGTCCAGCACCATCGCACGGTCATCAAGCTTGTTCGGCAATGTGTCATAAATCTGCACGGACTGTTCGTAGGCATGCCGGGCATCGGCGAAGTCTTCCTGGTCCTGGTAGGCATTGGCGAGGATGTTCCAGGCTTTGGCGGTGCCCGCGTCATCGAGCAACTTTTGGTTTAGCAGGGACTCAATTTCAGGAATGGCCGCGGTGGGCTTGCCATTTCTTTCGAGCGAGTAGGCCTGGGTGAGCCGTTCGGCGGGCGTGGTCTGCGCTGGCAATGTACCGGGACTGACGAAGAGGAATGTGGCGGCGACGGCGGCCGGCAACCAGAGCCGCTGCAGATTTGCGATTGTACGGACGGTAGCATGCATGGGATTCACAGGTGCACCCTCGAGTGTTGGAATCGTTCGTTCGATTTCGATTCCAGCACCCGCCGAACAGGCATGCGATAAAGATTGGTCAAGGCATGTGAAGTTATGTAAATGGCGATCTGGATAACTTGCCGAGATAGTTTCGTCTTGTGAGCGCAATTACAGGTCTTTACATTCCTTTACGAATCTTTATCGCGCCTGCGCCACGCGAATGGTGGAATCGCGGTAAGGAGAAACAGCAATGAAGGGGAAACGAATTGCTCTTTGGTCAGGAATTGCGGCGGTGGTGGTGATCGCGGGAATTGCGATTGCCGGCGCCCAGGCACACCACGCGTGGGGCCGGCATGGCTGGGCGCGCTGGCGCGGACCTATGGCGCTGGGCTATATCAGTCACCAACTGAATCTTACTCAGGCGCAGCGCAAGCAAGTGCACTCGATGTGGGAAGCGGAGAAGCCGACCGTGTCGTCGCTGGTGGCGGAGTTCGCGAACGAAGAGAAGGAAATGGATCAGGCGACCGCCGGAGGCACTCTCGACGAAGCGAAGGTGCAGGAGATTGCTACGCGTGAGGGTGCAACGGTATCGAAGCTGCTGGTGGAACGCACGCGGCTCGAATCGAAGGTCTACTCTTCGGTGCTGACTCCGGAGCAGCGCACCCGCGCAGACAAAATGAAGGAACGGTGGCACGACCGGCTCGGGCGCATGGCCAATCATTCGGCCTTCGGCAGCTGAATCTTCACTTCGAGTCCGCCGGTGGGACGATTGCTTGCGGCAATGCTTCCACGGTGCAGCTGAATGACGCGGGACGCGATGGCGAGGCCAAGTCCCGCGCCGCCGGATTGCTGGTCGCGAGCATCTCCCACGCGATAAAACGGTCGGAAGATGTTCTGCAATTCCGACTCAGGAACGCCGGGGCCGTGGTCGCTGACCGTGAGCTCCGTCATGCCGCTGCCCGTGCCGGGCATCAGCGCGATCAGGACTTCTGTGCCAGGAGCGGTGTAGTACACGGCGTTGCGCACCACGTTCTCGAGGGCGCTGCGCAGCAGGTATTCGTCGCCCGTGACGATGCATGCGCCTGGTTCGCTGAAGACGACGGTGCTGTTCCTATGGCGTGCCTCGAGCTGGGCATCGGCGGCGATCTCGGTGAGCAAGCCGGTTAAATCGACACGCTCCCATTTGGCCGCCGCAGCTCCGGCCTCGACGCGGGCGACGGTGAGCAGGCGGGCGATGAGATGCTCCAGGCGATCGACGTCGGCCTGGACGCGAGTAAGGGCGGGGCCGAGGGCGGTATCGTCTGCGCCGCGTTGCCGCACCAGATCCACAGCGAGCTGAATCCTCGTGAGCGGCGAGCGCAATTCATGGGAGACGTCGGAGATGAGCTGGCGCTGGCTCGACAGCAGATCCTCGATGCGCTCGGCCATGGTGTTGAAGTCGCGGGCGAGGTCGCCGAACTCGTCGCCGCGGGACTCCACGCCTGGTGGGACACGCGCGCGTAGATTGCCCTCGGAAATCTGCCGGGAGGCTTCGCGCAGGCGGAGAATCGGCCCGGTGAGGCGCAGGGTCAGCAGATAACAGATGGTGCTCGAAACCAGCAGTACGAGAAGCCAGTGCAGGGCAAAGAAGGAAATTGTGTGGTGAATCTGTCTCGGTCCCCAGGGCAGCTCTGTTGCAAGGATGTACTGTTTGCCACTCGCGCTGGGCAGCCGCATGATATTGCGGTACATTCCGGAGGAATTCGGCCGGTCAGGCATCGGGGCACGCATGGGTGCATCGCGAAATGGACCACAGTGGTTGCCGGCGAGCGGCGTGCCACGGTCGTCATAGAGACAGGCCTCGAGTCCCTGAGAGCGCTCAAGCCGAGAGAGCACGCGTGCCGCGGCATCCGGGCCGTGCCGATCCATTTCCCTGATCACCTCGCGGGCGGTGCTGCGCGCGTCCTGCCAGGGAAGGTAGCTGCCATTGGGAGTGAAGACAAAGCTGAGCACCAGCGCGATTCCCACCACAATCACGGTCGCCCAGAAGCCGAGGAACACCTTGAGAAAGAGCCTTGGCACGCATCACCCTGAGGCCGGGCGGGCGACCAGCAAGTAGCCCGTGCCGCGCACCGTCTTGATTCGTTCATTGCCGAGCTTCCGGCGCAGGTTACTCACATGGACATCGATCACCCGGTCGAAAGGGCGCAACTCGCGTCCGAGTACCGTCTCGGTGAGGCGCTCGCGGGAGACGGTTCGCCCTGCCTCGTGCAGAAGCGTTTCGAGCAGGCTGAATTCCACGCTGGTGAGCGCCAGAGGCGTCGCACCCAGGAACGCTTCGCGCGTGGAGGGGTTGAGCTGGAGATCGCCGGCTTTCAGCGGCCGATCCTCTCCGCCCGCCCGCAGGCTGCGCCGCAGGATGGCGCGGATCCGTGCGACCAGTTCCCGAGCGTTGAACGGTTTCGCGAGATAGTCGTCGGCTCCGATTTCGAGGCCCAAAATGCGCTCGACGTCTTCGTCGCGGGCGGTAAGGATGAGCACGGGAATGTCCGAGGTTTGGCGGAGTTGCCGCAGCACTTCGATGCCGTTCAGCTTTGGGAGCATCAGATCGAGAACGACCAGACCATGCTCGCCGGAGCGGGCACGCTCCAGCCCGCGGAGGCCGTCGTGCACGGCTTCTGTGACGAATTGGTCGTCACGCAGGCGTTCCATCAGCAACTCGCAGAGCGCAATGTCATCGTCGACGATCAGGATGCGTTCCACGGTGAGCTCCGCTTCCATTTTCTCGCTGTCGCGGTGTGAGGGCGCGGTTCTTGACAATTCTTTACAATGCCGCGGTTTGCTCTGCTATTGAAGAGCGTGCGAGCGATCCGGGCTTACCACATAGCCCGCGCGTGAAGCCTCCGCAGAGGAGCGAAACGACAGAATCACAGCGAGCACCAGCAGCGCCATGGCGAACCAGGCGAAGGCATCTCCTATGAGCAGGAACAGGGTGGGGCTGTGTGCTGCGGGGACGATGGCGCTGATGGTAACCCAGGGCGCGGCGTCGCTGCGGCGTTCGGCGAGAATGCGGCCGCGGTTGTCGGTGACGGTGGCGTAGCCGTTCTTCGCTGAACGGACAAGCGAGAAGCCGTCTTCGACGGCGCGCATGATGGCGATGTGTCCGTGAAAGGCGCGGTCGATGTTGAAGTCCCAGGCGGGGACGAGCATGAGGCCGGCGCCGTCCTCGCCGTAGTGGCGGGAGAGCGGGGTGAAATCCATGTCCTTGCAGATGGCCGTGCCCCACGTGCCAGTCGAAGCCGGCCAGGTGATGCGCCAGGTGCCGGGGCGGAATTTGTCTTCGAAGGGCGGCAGGAGGTGGTGCTTGGCGTAGGTGAGCACAGGCTGATGCGGACGATAGACGCGGCTCTGATTCCACGCGACAGAGGGCGCCTCGAAGTCGACGCCGAGGACGAGCGTGGCGCCGCTGCGGTCGGCGATGGGCTGAAAGAGAGCGTCGGCGGCGGGGGCGGTCTCGGGCGTGAGGTAAGCAACTTTCTCGGGGATGACGATGGCGCGTGCGCCCGCATCAGCGAGACGGCTGGCCTGACCGGCGTAGGCGGAGAGCAGGCGCTGGGCGGGCGCTTCCGCGGCGGCGGGGATGTCGTTGCTGCCAGCGTCGGAAGTGATGAGCGCGACCTGCACAGCATGGCTTGGGCCGGGGAGAGCGAGACGAATGGCTCCGAAGAGGAGGGCGGCGGCGACAGGCAGGAGTCCGGCGACGGCGACGCGTGTTGCGCGCCGTGGCGCGGCTGAGCGGAGTTGCCAGGCCGTGGCGATGGTTGCGGGGAAGAGGAGCAGGAGGAAGGTCATGCCCCAGGGACCGAAGAGGGAGGCGGTCTGCAGGAACGGGAGGAAGTGGAGCTGCGAGTAGGCGAGGCTGAGGGAGGTTCCGTGGGGCCATGAGAGGTTGCGGAGGTATTCGTAGGCGACCTCGGCGGCGGGGAAGGCGAAGATGGCGAGGATGGGACGGCCGCGCAGGATGAGTCCGCGGAAGAGGAGGATAGCCAGCGCGAAGACAAGCGCGGCGATAGCGACTCCGCTGAGCCAGGCGGCGGGCGGGACGCCGACCAGGCGGAGGTAGTGCGAGAGATTCATGTATCCGGTGAACCATGCGATGAAGGCGATCGCGGCGGCTGGAAGCGCACGAGAGCGCAGCGCGAAAGCGAGCACGGGGAGGGGCGCGATCCACATCAGCGGCCAGCGGGGTTCGAGCCCGTTGCCGCAGAAGGCGAGGGCGGCGGTGGCAGCGCAGGCGAAGACGGCAGTGGCGGCAGCGATGAAGGGGCGGCTATTTGCGGATGCCATGAAGGTATCTCCGGAATGAGCGGTGACAGAGGGCCCGGAATTCGTTGGGGGAGCCGGCGAAGCGTCCGCCGATCCAGAGCATGACGAGTCCCTGGAGGAGGGCGCCGGTTTCGAAGGTCATCTCCCAGGGATCGTCGCGGCGGAGAAGGCCGGCGTCGATGCCGCGCTGGAAGAGAGCGGTGGCGAAGCCGGCGGTGGGGGATTGTCCGGCTTTGAAGTCGGCGGGGAACTGGCGGGCCCCGGGGCGGCGACGCAGGAACATGAGTTCGAAGAGATGCGCGTTGGCGAGGGCGAAGTCCAGGTTGCAGTCGAGGAGATGGTCGAGGGATTTTTCGAGGGAGTTGAAATGCAGGTCCTTCGACTCGCCGCCTGAATTGATGCTGCGGCCAGAGATGGGCCGCAGCGATTCGGCGGGCTCGCTCAGGATGACAGAGCTTTTCAGCAGGGCGGCGTATTCGGCGAAGCCCCGGTCGGCGATGGCGGTGAGGAGGCCATCGCGGTCGGGGAAGTGGCGGTAGAGCGCCATGGGCGTGATGCCGACGGCTTTGGCGACGGCGCGCATGGTGATGGCGTCCGCGCCATGGCGGTCAAGGATGCGCCGGGCTTGGCGGAGGATGCGGTCGGCGGTGGGAAGGGTGGGCATGTCTACGCCGTATACCGGCAAAGTATACGACGTATACTGTGGCGGGTCAAGCAAGTGGTTTCCCATGTGTCTGCCAAATGCGGGCAGACATGGGGCACCGGGTTTGTCTGCGCGGCTGAGGCGGTGCCCCTTCAAGGCTGCAGTATGCGAAGTCAACGACAAGCATGTCCGTTTTCCACCGGGGGATTCATTGAAGCGCCAAAAGGGTGTGGATATCGTGCCGTAGACTCGAAGTGAATCTGGGGGATGTGTGGCGGCAAAGCTGAACGCGGTGCAGGCGCGGGTGCTGGGAGCTCTGGTGGAGAAGGAGACGACGACGCCGGAGTACTATCCGCTGTCGCTGAATGCGCTGGTGAATGCGTGCAACCAGAAGAATAATCGTGAGCCGGTGATGCAGCTGGATGAGGATGCAGTACGGGTGGCGCTGCATGGCCTGGAGGATCAGGGGCTGGCGGGGGTCGCGCGCGGGGCGGACTCTGGGACGGGTGGCCGCGTGACGAAATATGAGCACCGGCTGCAGGAGGTTTTTAACTTTACGCGGGGCGAGACAGCGGTGATGTGCGTGCTCCTGCTGCGCGGTCCGCAGACGCCGGGCGAACTGCGCGGGCGGACGGAGCGGATCTACCGCTTTGAGGAGCTGGAGGATGTCCTTGGCGTACTGCAGAAGCTGATGCAGCGCGAGACGCCGCTGGTGGCAGCGCTGCCGCGGCAGCCCGGGACGAAGGAGATCCGGTATGTGGAGTTGTTGTCGGGGGAAGCCCACGTCTCCCAAAGCCAGGGAGACGTGGGGCACCCGCGGACGCCCACTCAAGCCAACACCGGGCTTGAATGGGGCACCCAGGGAGAGCGGCTGGAGCGGATTGAGGTGGAACTGGCGCGGCTGCGGGAGGAGATGGCGCAGGTGCGGGCGGAGCTGGAGGCGATGCGGATGAGAGAGGGCGGGGCGTAGTCGATGGATATGGATGTGTTGCGCGAGCTGTTTGAGAGGCACTTTGGCGTCCCGGCGGATCACGTGCGGCCGCTGCAGGGAGAGCTGGGCGGGTCGGGGCGGCTGATCGTGCGGCTGGTCACGGGCGAGGCGCGCGCCATTGGGATTCTGTATCCGGTGCGCGAAGAGAACCTGGCGTTTCTGGAGTTCTCGAAGCAATTTCGGCGGCACGGACTGCCGGTTCCGGAAATTTACGAGCACGATCTCGACCGCGGCGCGTATCTCGAAGAGGACCTGGGCGACACGACCCTGTTCGAGTTTCTTGCGACGCATCGCAGCGGGCCGGCGATTGGGCCGGAGGCGATGGAGGCGTATCGCAGGACGGTGGCGGTGCTGCCGCGTTTCCAGGTTGAGGCAGGGAAGGATCTGAACTACAAGGTGTGCTATCCGCGGGGGAGCTTCGACCGGCAGTCGATTGCGTGGGATCTGAACTACTTCAAGTATTACTTTCTGCGGCTGGCGGGGGTGCCCTTCAGCGAGCAGGCGCTGGAGAACGATTTTTCGCGGCTGACAAAGTGTCTGCTGGCGGCGCCGCATGAGTATTTCCTGTACCGGGATTTTCAATCGCGCAACGTGATGCTGCGGAATGGCGAGCCGTGGTTTGTCGATTACCAGGGCGGACGGCGCGGCGCGCTGCAGTACGATATTGCGTCGCTGCTGTTCGATGCGAAGGCGGATTTGCCGCCGCAGGTGCGGCAGGAACTGCTGGACTTCTACCTGGAGTGCCTGGCGCGGCACATCGATGTGGACCGCGAGGCGTTTGTCCGTTCTTACTACCCGTACGTGTACATCCGGCTGCTGCAAGCGATGGGGGCGTATGGGTTTCGTGGATTTTATGAGCGGCGGCCGCATTTTCTGCAGAGCGTTCCCTATGCGCTGAAGAACCTGCGGTGGCTGAAGCAGAATGTAACTCTTCCGGTTGCAATTCCGGCACTGCTGGAGGCGCTGGACCGGATTGGCGAGTCGGAAAAGCTGCAGGCCGCTCTGCGCGAAGGGAAGACGCTGACGGTGCGGGTGGCGAGCTTCTCGTTTCATCGGCAGGCGCCGGTGGATGAGTCGGGGAACGGCGGCGGGTTTGTATTCGACGGGCGGAGCCTGCCGAATCCGGGACGCGAGGAGCGCTTTAAGGAACTGACGGGCAGGGACGCGCCGGTGATCGAGTACCTGCAGCGGGAGTCGAGCGTGCACCAGTTTCTGGCCAATGTGGAGGCGCTGGTGGACCAGAGCGTGCGGAGCTATCAGGCGCGCGGATTCGAGAACCTGATGGTCTCGTTTGGGTGCACCGGCGGGCAGCACCGCTCGGTGTATCTGGCCGAGGCGCTGGCGGAGCATCTGCGCGGGATGCGCGGCGTGGAGGTGCAGGTCCGCCACATCGAACTCGAAAAGATGGGACTGGAAAAGCTGGAGAAGATGGGCCGATGAAGGCGATGGTGCTCGCCGCGGGACTGGGTACGCGGTTGCGTCCGCTGACGGATGATAGGCCGAAGGCGCTGGTGGAGGTAGCCGGGCGCACGATGCTGGAGATTACGCTGGAGCGGCTGCGCGGCGCGGGTGTGCGGGAGGTGATCGTCAATGCGCATCACTTTGCGGATCAGATAGTGGATTATCTGCAGGCGCATGAGAATTTCGGGATGCGCGTGGAGCTTTCGCGCGAGGATGTGCTGCTGGATACGGGCGGCGGGCTGAAGCAGGCAGCGTGGTTTTTTCGCGGTGGCGATGAGCCGTTTCTGCTGCACAACGTGGACGTGGTGAGCACCATCGATCTGCGGCGGATGGTGGCCGCGCACTGCGAAAGCGCGGCTCTGGCGACGCTGGCGGTGCAGGAGCGGGCGACGTCGCGGCCGCTGCTGTTCGATGAGGATGGGCTGCTGTGCGGCCGGCGCAGGGGCGAGAGCGAGCCAGAGATGGTGCGGGGCGCGAAGAGTGCAACGGCCTTGGCCTTCTGCGGGATTCATGTGATTGCGCCGCGGCTGCTGGAGACGATGGAAGAAGAGGGCGTGTTTTCGATTATCGAGACGTATTTGCGGCTGGCAGCGGGCGGAGAGCGGATTGTGGCTTTTCGCGCCGAGGAATATTACTGGCGGGATCTGGGGAAGCCGGAGCAGATTGCCGCGGCGGAGCAGGATCGGGAGCTGTGGATCCGGCAAGTCAGCGGGTCAGCGAGTTAGCGAGTCAGCCGGTAGCCAGTAGCCAGTAGCCAGTAGCCCGTAGCCCGTAGCCGGTAGCAAACCGGCTTCTGCCAGCTGCGAGCTACCAGCTACCAGCTATTGCCTGCATGCTTCAACGAAACAGGCTGAGGTCGATGGAGTTGGCCATGGCGGCGTAACCGGGATCGTGCGGGTGGAGGTGGTCGCCGCTGTCGTACTCGGGGTTGAAGGTGAGCGGGTTGTTCGGATCGCGCGTGGCCTTGTCGAAGTCGATGGCGCCATCGAAGACTCCGCTGGTCAGGATCCAGCGATTGACGGCTTCGCGGATCTGCTCGCCTTCGTCGGTGTAATATCCGGCTCCCTTGTAGGGCGTGAGGGTGGCGCCGAATACCTTGATGCCGTGCTCGTGGGCGCGGGCGACCAGTTGCGCGAGTCCGGTTTCGAGATCCTCGGCGGTGAGGTGGTACTCGGGCCGGTTGCGGCGGTGAAGGGTGCCGATGTCATTGATGGATTCGAGGACGATGACGTAACGCACGCCGGCCTGGGAGAGGACGTCGCGGTCGAAGCGGGCGAGGGCGTTGGATCCGGTGCAGGTGATGAGAACGCAGTTGCCGCCGATGCCTTCGTCGAGCACGGAGAGGTGCGCGGTGGCGGGGTTGTCGTGCAGGCGCTGCGCGAGGTAGTCGGGCCAGCGGTGGTTGGCGTTCTGCGTGGCCCAGGCGCCGTCGGTGATGGAGTCGCCATAGGCGACAACGGCAGCGGCACGGGGTTCGGCGGGCTCGACGTCAATTCCGCTAATGAAAAACCAGGAGGTGATCGTATTGGCGCCGGTGAGCGTGGGCTCGCCGACATGATTGCCGCGGACGAGGAAGTTGTCCTGCGCGGCGTCGCCATGGAGGGTGACGTCGCTGATCTGCTGCACGGGCAGATACAGGCTGATGGCGAGGTTGGCGAAGGCGGGCGTGGCGAAGTTGACGGGATCGCTGACGACCTGTGCGCCGATGGGGATGACTACGGAGGGGTGTCCGTTAAAGGTGAGGTTATGGAGCGAGGCTGTGTCAATGGCCGTGACGGCGGCATCGGCAATGGTGGAGGGCGCGGTCGCTCCTGGTGGTACGGGACGGATGATCGGGTGGGGCGCCGGCGGGTTGGAGGCTGTTGCGATGGTGGCCGCGTCAATGCGGAGGGGCTCGGAACCGAACTCGTTGGTGAAGCGGACGCGCAGCGTCTTGCCGGCAATGGAGGTGTGAACGATTTCGCGGAGGGTGGAGTCGATGAGTGTAGGCGGCTCGCGGCGGGCATCGTTCTGAGGTGAGGTGGCCCAGGTGCCTACCCACGCACGAGGCGCGGTGGTTTGTGCGGAGAGCGTGGCGGCGAGGAGTGCAGGAAGCAGGGCGAAGCGCGCGATGCGCATCAGGAGGGGTCCTCCGGGAAGAGAATTCTTCGACGATGCACATCATAAACGGGTCCTGCTCCGCAGGACGCGCTGCGCGCAAAATGCAGGTCCTTCGCCTGCGCGCTTCGCGCTCCGCTCAGGATGACAAGTTCTCTTGCTGAAGGAGCGGAGAAGCCCCTGGAGTGGGGCTTCTCGCTGAGTTTGCTGCGGGGATTATTTCTTCGCCTGAGCGAAGCGTTTGTTGATTTCGTCCCAGTTGACCGTATTCCACCAGGCGGCGAGGTAGTCGGGGCGGCGGTTCTGGTACTTGAGGTAGTAAGCGTGCTCCCAGACGTCGTTGCCGAGGATGGGGAAGTGTCCCTGGGAGAGCGGGCTGTCCTGGTTGGGCGTGGTCGTGATTTTCAGCTTGCCACCTTCCCAGATGAGCCAGCCCCAGCCGGAGCCGAACTGCTTCGCTGTGGTTTCGTTGAACTGCTTTTTGAAATCGTCGAAATTGCCGAAGTCTTTTTTGATCTGGTCGGCAATCGCGCCGGTGGGTTGGCCTCCGCCGTTGGGCTTCATGATGGCCCAGAACATGGAGTGGTTGACGTGTCCGCCGCCGTTGTTGCGAACCGCGGTGCGGACGTCTTCGGGCACTGAGTTCAGATTGCGGAGCAGGTCTTCGGCGGAGTGCTTGCCGAGATCGGGATGCTTGTCGATGGCGGCGTTCAGATTGGTGACGTACGCCTGATGGTGCTTGTCGTGATGCAGGTGCATCGTTTGTTCGTCGATATGGGGTTCCAGCGCGGAATAGTCGTACGGAAGAGGTGGAACTTCGTGTGCCAAAGCAATCCTCCTGCGTGATTTATTGGTGGAAGATTCCGGGGTCGCGCGAGCCAGAGTGCCCGCACAGGTTTGCTCTCCGATCATAACGGATGCGCGAGGAGGGCTGCAGGGTGCAGAGAGGCAGGGAACAGGCAAGAGGCAGTAGGCAACAGCAAGGGGCAAGAGCGTATAGCGTATAGCGTTTAGGAATGCGGGGTTGTGGCGGAGACTTCGAAAAACGATGGTGAAGCCGAAAGCGGTGGGATACTTTGCTTTGTCAGAAGGACGGGGAGTCTGCAGGATTGCCAGAGGGGATTTACATTGAGGTAAAGGCCGTTGCCGCTGCAACGTGAGCAGGGTAGCGGTGTTGCCCAGCAAACAGGCTCAAGCTGTTGAAACTTGACGACGAGAAGACACACTCTGCATTGGCTCGCTCAGGAATAACGCGGCGCGACCTGCTGAAGCGAGCAGGAGCATCCGGAGTGCTGGCGCTGGGGAGTCCGGCGCTGGCGCTCGGACAGAACCAAAATCAGGCGCCCCAGGTAAAACCAGGACAACAGCCGCGATCGGAACAACAGGCAGCGCAGCAGTATGCGCATCCTCCCGGCTCGTTCATCAATCGGCCGCTGACGCAGATCACGAAGGCAGCCGACACGCTGCTGGACGATATGGAGGGGCGCGCGGCGGACTTCTTCTACAACGAGGCCAGCCCGCGAACAGGCCTGGTGCGGGATCGCGCTCTGGCGGTGGGGCTGTCGGTGAGCCGCGTGTCGAGCATCGCGGCGACGGGATTCGGGCTGACGGCGCTGTGCATCGCGCACAAGCGCAACTACCTGATGCCGTATCTGTGTGAGCAGCGCGTGGAGAAAACGCTGGCGTTCCTGCTGGAGGATTGTCCGCACGAGCACGGGTTTCTCTACCACTTCATCGACATGGAAAGCGGCCAGCGGATGTTTGGCAGCGAGCTGTCGTCGATCGACACGTGCTGGCTGCTATGCGGGATCCTCACCTGCCGGCAGTATTTCGCGGGCAACGAGCGGATTCAGGCGCTGGCGACGACGTTTTACCGGCGGATCGACTGGCAGTGGATGCTGAACCAGGGCAACACGCTGGCCATGGGCTGGCTGCCGGATCAGGGATTCCTGACGCATCGCTGGGACATCTATTCCGAGCTGCTGACCATGTATCTGCTGGCGATTGGGTCGCCAACGCATGCGATTCCGGCGAACACCTGGGCGGATCTGCAGCGGCCGGTGGTGCAGTTTGGCGGCATCGACTACATCAGCGGCGTGGCGCCGATCTTCATCCACCAGTACGCCCATGCGTGGTGTGACTTTCGCAGCATCGCGGACCTGCATGCAAATTACTTCACGAATTCCATTGCCGCGACGCGGGCCCATCAGCTGTGGTGCCTGACGGAAGGCCGGCGGTTTCAGTGGTGGGATCAGAATTTGTGGGGCGTGTCGGCGTCGGATTCGCGCGAAGGGTATCGCGTGTGGGGCGGGCCGCCTTCGATGGGTCCGCTGGACGGAACTCTGGTGCCGTCCGCGACGGCGGGGTCGCTGGTGTTTCTGCCGGCGGAGTGCTCGCACGTGCTGCTGAGCATGCGCGAGCAGTACAAGGACAAGGTGTACACGCGGTATGGTTTTGTGGATGCCTTCCAGGCGAAGTCGAACTGGTACGGGCCGGACATTCTGGGTATCGATCAGGGCATCAGCATGCTGATGGCGGAGAATCTGCGGACGCAGTTTGTGTGGTCGCAGTTCATGAAGAATCCGGAGATCGCGCACGCGATGGGGCAGGTACAGTTCCATCCGGACCCGGAGGCGAATTCGCAGGTACTTTAGAGGCAGAGAAGAGCTGCTAGAGAAAAGCTGTTAGCGAAAGACTGTTAGCGAGAGGCTGTTAGCGAAACAACTCGCAGGCGCGGGCTGCCCGCTACCGGCCACCGGCTACCTGCTACCGGGTCCGCAGGATGTTAACGGCTTGCCGCTACAATTGCTGACGCGATGAGCGAGACAAATTCGCGGTACTGCTGGGTGGATGGGCATGGGGAGGCGTTTGGCGCCCCAGGGTTGCAGCCGCGCTGGACATCCAGCGCGAAAGATGCGGTGTGCACGGCATATGCGGCGTCGAGCAAGGTGTGGTTCACGGTTTCGCACGGCATCCTGAACGAGATTTACTGCCCGACGATCGACCGGCCGCAGACCCGCGACATGCAGTTCCTCATTACGGATGGGGAAACGTTCTTCCACGAAGAGCGGCGGGACCTGATCCACGAATTTGAATACATCGATCATGACGCGCTGGCGGTGCGCGTGCGGAATCGCGATCGCGACGGGCGCTACACGATCGAGCGGGTGATGATCGCCGATCCGCATTATCCGATTGTGCTGGTGAAGGTGCGGATCGAGGTGGATGAGGAACTGCTGTCGCGGCTGCGTGTTTATGCGCTGCTGGCGCCGCATCTGGAAGTGGGCGGCATGGGGAATTCGGCGCGCGTGGCGGAGGTTGCGGGCAAGCGGCTGGTGATCGCGTGGAAGGACGAGATGTCGCTGGCGTTTGCGTGCGACTGGGGATTTTCGCGGGCGAGCTGCGGATTTGTGGGCGCGAGCGACGGGTGGCAGGACCTGAAGGACAACTTTCAGATGGACTGGGAATTCGGGTCGGCGACGAACGGGAACATCGCGATCATGGGCGAGATTCCGCCGGAGCACACCCGCGAGTTCACCATTGGGATCGGATTTGGCGAGGGGCACCACATGGCCCTCGCGGAGACGATGGGCTCGCTGGCCGTGCCGTTCGAGCATCATCTGAAGCGCTTCCTCGAGCAGTGGCATCGCGTGGCGACCCCGATGCGGCTCGCGCAACATGCGCAGGATGGCGGGCGGCTGCTGCAGATCAGCCACAATGTGGTGCTGGCGCACGAGGACAAGACGTTTGCGGGAGCGTTCATCGCGTCGGCGTCGATTCCGTGGGGATACGCCAAGAGCGACGACGACCTGGGCGGCTATCACCTGGTGTGGACGCGCGACATGGTGCAGACGGCGACGGCGCTGATGGCGTGCGGGCGCGTCGAGACGGCGCTGCGCGCGCTGGTGTATCTGGCGTGCACGCAGAAGCCGGACGGCGGCTTCTCGCAGAATTTCTGGGTGAATGGCGAGCCGTACTGGACGGGCATTCAGGCGGATGAGGTGGCGTTCCCGATCATTCTGGCGTGGCGGCTTTGGAAGCTGCAGGCGCTGGAGAATTTCGCGGTGTTTCCGTTTGTGGAGCGCGCGGCGGGATTCCTGGTGCGATACGCGCCGGTAACGCAGCAGGAGCGATGGGAGGAGACGGCGGGGTATTCGCCGTCGACGCTGGCCGCTGTGATTGCGGGGCTGATCTGCGCGGCGGATCTGGCGTACGCGCACGAGTCGCCGGAGCTGGGGCGGTTTCTGGAGGAGCACGCGGACTGGGTCGAGAGCCACCTGGAAGACTGGACAGTGACGAATGAGGGAGTGTTGCTTGCGGAGGTGAAGCGGCACTACATGCGGATTCGTCCGCCGGAATGCGGCGACCCGTATGCACATGAGGGCTGCGGGCGGGAGACGGTGCACATCAATAACCTGGCGCCGGGGCAGAAGTCCGAGTTCGAGGCGCGGGAGATTGTGGACGGCGGATTTCTGGAACTGGTGCGGTATGGGGTGCGCGCGGCGGACGATCCGGTGATCGTCGATACGGTGAAGGTGATCGATGCGGTGCTGAAGCGCGAGACGCCGAAGGGTCCGTGCTGGCTGCGCTACAACCACGACGGCTATGGACAGCGAGCGGACGGCGGTCCGTTTGTGGGCTGGGGCCAGGGACGGGCGTGGCCGCTGCTGACGGGAGAACGCGCGCACTATGAGCTGGCGGCGGGGCGGGATGTGCGTCCGCTGATCGCGGCGATGGAGAAGTTTGCCTCGGACGGCGGCATGCTGCCCGAGCAGATCTGGGACGAGCCGGACAGGGATGGGCTGTGCTGGGGCGGTCCGGCGGGTTCGGCGATGCCGCTGGTGTGGGCGCATTCGGAGTACCTGAAGCTGCTGCGCTCGGCGGCAGATGGCGCGGTGTTCGACCGGATTCCGATTGTCGAAGAGCGGTACGCGAGGAAGAGGGGACCAGGGAGCCGCATTGAGGTGTTCAAGGTGGCGCGCCGGCAGATCCAGATGATGGCGGCGGGCAAGGCGCTGCGGATCACGTCGGCGAAGCGATTCCTGGTGAAGTGGACGGCCGACGGATGGAAGACCTTGCAAACGCTCGACAGCACGCAGGTGGGCTATGCGGGATCGTATGCGGACTTGCCGACGCGGGAAGGGCAGACGGGGTCGCTGATTTTCACACTCTTTTGGCCGGAGGAGCAGCGCTGGGAGGGGAGGAATTATGAGGTGGAGCTGGAGTGAGGCAGCTGGTAGCCGGTAGCCCGTAGCCGGTAGCGGGTAGCCGCTAGCGAAATGCGCGGCACGGGTGTTCGCTACTGGCCACCAGCTACAAGCTACCAGCCATTGACCACAGGCTACCGGCTTCCGTGATCCGGCCTTGCGGTTTGCGTCATCCAACAACCAGAGAGCAAAATCAGGATTGTTCCGTCTTTTAGTGAATCCCTGGACACAAGAGGAGTGCGAGGTTTTATGAGTGAACTCGACCAGCTGTCGATTAATGCCCTGCGTTTTTTGGCGGTCGATGCGGTGGAAAAGGCGAACAGCGGGCATCCGGGCGCGCCGCTGGGATGCGCGCCGATTGCTTACCTGCTGTACCACAAGTACATGCGGCACAATCCGAAGAACGCACGCTGGTCGAACCGCGACCGGTTCGTGCTGTCGAACGGGCATGCATCGGCGCTGCTGTATGGGGTGCTGCACCTGACCGGCTACAACGTGTCGATCGAGGACCTGCAGCAGTTCCGGCAATGGGGATCGAAGACGCCGGGACATCCGGAGCGCGGCGATACCGACGGCGTCGAGGTGACGACGGGTCCGCTGGGGCAGGGGTTCGGCATGGGCGTGGGCCTGGCGATGGCGGAGAAGCATCTGGCGGCCCTTTACAACCGGCCGGGCTTTAACGTGGTAGATCACTACACGTACGGCCTGGTTTCCGACGGCGACCTGATGGAAGGAATCTCGCACGAGACGGCTTCGCTGGCGGGAACGCTGGGTCTGGGGAAGCTGATCTATCTCTATGACGACAACCTGATTTCGCTGGACGGACCGACGGAGCTGTCGTTCACCGAGGACGTGCTGAAGCGCTTTGAGGCGTATCACTGGCACGTGCAGATGGTGAAGGACGGGAATGATCTGGAGGCGATCTCGAACGCGATTGAAGCGGCGCAACTGGCGACGGACCGGCCGTCGCTGATCGCAGTGCGTACGGTGATTGGCTACGGCAGCCCGAAGGCCGGCACGAGCAAAGCGCATGGCGAGGCGCTGGGCGCGGAGGCGGTGCGGGCGACGAAGAAGAATCTGGGCTGGCCGGAAGATAAGACGTTCTACGTGCCGGACGATGCGCGCAACAACTGGCTGCAGGCGGTTGAAAAGGGTGCGAAGACGGAGTCGGACTGGAACGCGATGTTCGCGAAGTACAAAGTCGCGCATCCGGACGAGGCGGCGGAGTTCGAGCGCGTGCAGGCGGGACGCTTGCGGGACAGCGTGCAGAAGAGCCTGCCGAAGTTCCCTGCGGACTCGAAGCCGGTCGCAACGCGTACCGCGGGCAATACGGTGATGAATGCCATCGCGAAAGAAGTGCCGGAGCTGATCGGCGGTGCGGCGGATCTGTCGACGTCGACGAAGACGATCATCAAAGACAGCAAGAACTTTCATCTGGATCCGACGGGGCAGAACATCTGGTTCGGAGTGCGCGAGTTCGGGATGTGCGCGATCGTGAACGGCATGGCCGCGCACGGCGGCGTGATTCCGTACGGGTCGACGTTCTTTGTCTTCACCGACTACGCGCGGCCCGCGCTGCGCATGGCGGCGCTGATGGAGGTGCGTTCTCTCTTCGTCTTTACGCACGATTCGATCGGGTTAGGCGAAGACGGTCCGACGCACCAGCCAGTGGAGCACCTGACGATGCTGCGCGCGACGCCGCACATGACGGATTTTCGTCCCGCGGATGCGAACGAGACGAGCGCGGCGTGGGGGCTGGCCCTGGAGCGCAAAGGGCCGTCGTTCTTCGCTCTGTCGCGGCAGGATTTGCCGCTGCTCGATCCGGACAAACTGCGGGTTTTTGAGGGCGTGCGGCGCGGCGGGTACGTGGTGGTGGACGGCGGCAATACGCCGGACCTGATCATCATCGGCACGGGCGCGGAGGTGTGGCCCGGGATTCGCGCGGCAGAGCAGCTGAAAAAGGATGGGATCACGACGCGCGTGGTGTCGATGCCGAGCACGAAAATTTTCGACGAGCAGCCGGAGAGCTACCGCGATTCGATTCTGCCGGATGGCGTGCCGACGCTGGCCGTGGAAGCGGGCGCGACGCTCGGCTGGTGGAAGTACGTGGGGCGGCACGGCGACGTGATCGGGCTGGATCGCTTTGGCGCATCGGCTCCGGGAACCACGGTGCTGGAGAAGCTGGGATTCGGGACAGACAACGTGGTCTCGCGGGCCAAGGCACTGGTGGAACGCGCGCGGCGCGAGCAGAAACACGAGCCGGCGATGGCGGGGAAGTAGGAAAGCAGCGGCCAGCAGTCAGCAGCCAGCAGCCAGCGAGAAGCGACCGGCGGTCAGGAAAACAGCGGGCAGTTAATGCGGCGCGAGAGGATTGCATGAAACTGGCGATCGGAGCAGATCACGCGGGGTATCCGCTGAAAGAGGAAGTGCGCGGGTATCTGGAGAAGCTGAGTCACGAAGTGATCGACGTGGGCGCGTTCAACACCGAGCCGTCCGATTATCCCGACTTTGCGGAAGCAGTGGGACGGGCGGTGGTGGCGGGGCGCGCGGAGCGAGGAATCCTGATTTGCGGCAGCGGGGTGGGCGTGTGCGTGGCCGCGAATAAGATGCCGGGGATTCGCGCCTGCATGTGCCACGACCATTACTCCGCGCATCAGGGCGTGGAGCACGACAACATGAACGTGCTGGTGCTGGGCGCGCGGATCATCGGTCAGGAACTGGCCTTCGATCTGATCGACGCATTTCTGAACGCGAAATTCCAGTCGCAGGTGGAGCGGTACATGCGCCGGCTGAACAAGGTGATGGCCATTGAGGCGCGCAACATGACGCAGGAAGCGGCAAAGTAGGAAGCGGATAGCCGGTGGCCCGTAGCCGTTAGCGGGTAGCAGTCGGGTTTCCAGTTTTTTACGTCAGGACAATTTGCATGGCGGGTATCAGCACGATCCTGTGGGACGTGGGTGGAGTGCTGCTCACGAACGGATTCGACGGAGCGCAGCGCGATGCCGTCCTGCAGCAGTTTGCGCTGGACCGCGATGGCTTTGAGCGGCGCCATGCCGAGGTGTTTCCGGCGTGGGAGAAGGACGCGATCGGAATCGACGAGTATCTGCGGCACGTGGTGTTTTACGAGCCGCGGGATTTCACGCCGGCGCAGTTTCAGGACGCGATGAAGCAGCAGTCGAAGCTGCTGCCCGACAGCGGAATCGGAATCCTTCGCGAGCTGGCGGCATCGGAACAATACGTGCTGGCTACGGTGAACAATGAGTCGCGGGTGCTGAACGAATACCGCGTGGCGCAGTTCGGGCTGGCGGAGTTGTTCGGGGCGTTCTTCAGCTCGTGCTACCTGGGACTGCGCAAACCCGATCCAAAGATTTACCAGATCGCGCTGGATGTGCTGCAGCGCGATCCGGAAGAAGCGGCATTTATCGATGACCGCGCGGAGAATGTGGCGGCGGCGGCGAAGCTGGGGATTCATGCGATTCAGTATCGGGGGGCGGCGCAGCTGGCGGAAGAACTGGCGCGGCTGGGACTTCTATCGATTGTTGGTGATCAGTGATCAAGAGGTTTGGGAGAAACCGGAGGCCGCAGTAGCGAACGAGAGAGGGCAGGGATTCTTCGCTTCGCTCAGAATGACGATCGGTTAGGAGAGGAGAAGACGATGGAACTGGGGATGATCGGTTTGGGCAGGATGGGCGGCAATATGGCCGAGAGGCTGCGCCTGGGCGGACACAAAGTGGTCGGCTATGACTTCAACGCGGAGGCGGTGAAGCGGCTGACGGAAGCCGGTTCGAAGGGCGTATCGACACTGGAGGATCTGGCGAAGAATTTGTCGGCGCCACGCGCGATCTGGATCATGGTGCCGCAGGGCAAGCCGGTGGACGACACGATCGCCAGGCTGAAGCCGCTGATGCAGAAGGGCGACACCTTCATCGACGGCGGCAACTCGTATTACCAGGACAGCCAGCGGCGATATCGCGAGCTGAAGGCGGAGGGCTTTAACTTTGTCGACGTGGGGACGTCTGGCGGCATCTGGGGGCTCAAAGAGGGATACAGCATGATGATCGGCGGCGAGAAGGGGGTCGTCGATCGACTGAATCCCATCTTCGAGACGCTGGCGCCGCGGAAGGACAAGGGATGGGGGCACGTGGGGCCGGCGGGCGCGGGGCACTTTGTGAAGATGGTCCACAACGGCATCGAGTACGGCATGATGCAGGCCTTCGCTGAGGGCTTCACGATCATGGAGCACAAGCACGAGATGGATCTGGACCTGGCGCAGGTGGCGGAGATCTGGCGTTACGGCAGCGTGGTGCGCTCGTGGCTGCTGGATCTGACGGCGGATGCGCTGAGTAAGAACCCGACACTCGAAGGGCTGGAGCCGTACGTGGAAGATTCGGGCGAAGGGCGCTGGACGGTCTTTGAGGCGATCAATCTGAACGTGACCGCGCCGGTGATCACGGAAGCGCTGCTGCGCAGGATTCGCAGCCGCGAGGAGAACAACTTTACCGATCGCATGCTGGCGATTCTGCGCAACGAATTTGGCGGGCACGCGATTAAGCCGGCGGAAGAAGCGGCGTAAGGGGCAGGGAACAGGCAACAGGCAAGAGGCAATAGACAGCAGCAGCGGGAGAGAGCATGGCGACGACGGAAGTGAGAATTTCTCCGGAGGACGTGAAGCAGGCTGCGTCCCAGGTGCAGGAGCGGATTCCCGATCCGATTGCGATGGTGATTTTCGGGGCGTCGGGCGATCTGACGAAGCGCAAGCTGCTGCCCGCGCTCTTTCATCTGGAGCAGCAGGGGCTGCTGCCGCCGCAGTTTCGCATTGTGGGCGTGGCGCGGCGCGATCTGGGCCAGAAATTTGCCGACGATATGAAGGAAGGGATCCTCGAGTTCGGCGGAGTCGACAAGAGCGACGACAAGCTGGACGAGTTCATGGGCAAGATCAGCTATCACGCGATGGACTTCGACAATGACGACGGCTACGCGAAGCTGAAATCGCTGCTCGAGGGCTACGACAAGACGGCCGGGACGCGGGGAAACCGGCTCTTCTATCTGGCGACGGCGCCGGAGTATTTCGCGGATATCGTGCACCGGCTGGGCGCGCACGGCATGGCGAAGCCGGAGGTTGGGACGACGCGGGTGATTATCGAGAAGCCGTTCGGGCACGATCTGGAAAGCGCGAAAGAGCTGAACGACGACGTGAATACGGTTTTTCATGAGAACCAGATCTTCCGCATCGATCACTATCTGGGCAAGGAGACGGTGCAAAACGTACTGGTCTTCCGCTTCGCGAACGGAATTTTCGAGCCGATCTGGAACCGGAATTTTGTTGACCATGTGCAGATCACGGCGGCAGAGAGCATCGGCATCGAGGGGCGCGGCCCGTTCTACGAGAAGGCCGGCGCGCTGCGCGACGTGGTGCAGAACCACATGATGGAACTGCTGTCGTTTGTGGCGATGGACCCGCCGGCGAGCTTCGCGTCGGAGGCGGTGCGCCGGGAGAAGATCAAGACGTGGACGTCGATTAAGCCGATCAACATCTTCGATTGCGTGCGCGGGCAGTACGGGCCGGGCATTGTGAACGGGGAGATGGTAAAGGGGTACCGCGAAGAGGATCGCGTGAATCCCGAGTCGTGGACGGAAACCTACGCGGCGGTGCGGCTGGAGATCGAGAATTGGCGATGGGCGGGCGTGCCGTTTTACCTGCGGGCGGGGAAGCGCCTGGCCGCGCGAGTGACAGAGATTACGATTCAGTTTAAGCAACCGCCAATGTTACTTTTTGGCGCGCATATGCCGGGGAAATGCGCGGAGATCCAGCCAAACGTGCTCACGATGCGGATTCAGCCGGATGAGGGCATCTCGCTGCGGTTTGGGGCGAAGGTGCCGGGGCCGCAGATGGCGGTGTGTCCGGTGATCATGGACTTCAATTACGCGCAGGCCTTCGGATCGTCGTCTGCGAACGGCTACGAGCGGCTGCTGCTGGACGCGATGCTCGGGGATGCGACGCTGTTTGCGCATCGCGACGGGGTAGAGGCGACCTGGGCGCTCTACACGCCGGTGCTGGACGCGTGGGCGAAGAAGTATCCGCAGACATTCCCGAATTACTCGGCGGGAACGTGGGGTCCGGACTGTGGCGATGAGCTGATCGGGCGCGACGGTTACCGCTGGCACAGCGTTGCGCCGCCGGCGGGGAAGGCGAAGTAGTCATCAGAATACAGCGAGCCAGCAAGTCAGCGAGTTAGCAAGTTAGCGAGCGCCGAGCAGCGGGGCCTTCCGCGCAGAGCCGAACGATGGGAAAGAAAATCCAGGTAGAGTATTGCGTCTTTGACAATCCTGAGACGCTCGCGCGAGAGACGGCGCAGCATTTCGCTGAGGGCATCCGATCGGCGGTGGCGGCGCGCGGTATGGCGCGGGTGGCGATCTCCGGAGGAAGCACGCCGAAGCGGGTGTTTGCGCTGCTGGCCGATGAGAAGGAGCCGTTTCGGGCGGCGATCCCGTGGGAGAAGCTAAGGCTTTTTTGGGTGGATGAGCGCTGCGTGCCCCCGGATCATCCGGACAGCAACTACGGAGCGGCGCGGGATCTGCTGCTGAGCAAGGTGCCGCTCAGGCCGGAGCACGTGGTGCGGGTCGAGGGCGAGCTGGATCCGGAAGAGGCGGCGGCGAAGTACGAGGCGGCGATCCGCGGGCATTTCCGGCTCGAGGGAGCCGAGGTTCCCATCTTTGATATGGTGCAGCTGGGGATGGGCGATGATGGGCACACGGCATCGCTGTTTCCGCACACCGAAGCGCTGCAGGAGATGATGCGGGTGGCGGTGGCCAATCACGTGCCGCAGCAGAAGCAGAGCTGGCGCGTGACGCTGACCTGGCCGGTGATCAACGCAGGGCGCGAGGTATTCTTCCTGATCGACGGGGCGAAAAAGGCCGATCCGGTGGGACGCGTGCTGACGGGCGCGTACGATCCGGAGACGCTGCCCTCGCAGCTGATTCAGCCTCAGAATGGGCGGCTGCTGTTTCTGCTGGACCGTGCGGCGGCGGCGCAGCTGCCGGCGCCAAACGCATCGGGGACAGGCACACTGGAGATCGCACGATGATTCTCGCCGGGGACGTGGGCGGCACCAAGATTCATTTAGCGCTGTACGGGTTTGAGCACGGGCAGCTGGATTTTGTGCGGGACCAGAAGTTTTCGGCGCACGAATTCAATGGGCTCGAAGCGGTGGTGGCGCGGTTCCTGCGGGAGAGCGGAAATCCGGAGATCACGGCGGCGTGTTTTGGAGTGCCGGGCCCGGTGCGCGGCGGGCATTTGCGGCTGACGAATCTGCCGTGGGTGCTGGACAGCCGCGAGCTGTCGCGGAACCTGAACATCACGCATTTGTTTCTGATCAACGATCTGGAAGCGAACGGCTACGGCGTGGCGGAGCTGAGGCCGGAGCAGATGTTCCTGCTCAACCCCGGCGATCCGGCGGCGGTGGGGCATCGCGCGCTCGTTTCGGCGGGCACGGGTTTGGGCGAGGGAGTGCTGGTGTGGACAGGGAAGTCGCATGTGCCGATGGCGTCGGAGGGCGGCCACTGCGATTTTGCCGCGCGCAGCGAGCTGGAGATTGAGCTGCTCGAGTACCTAATGAAGAAGCTGGGCGGGCGCGTGAGCTGGGAACGGGTGGTGTCCGGGCCCGGCGTGACGAACATCTATGAGTTCCTGCGCGACGTGAAGGGCATGGACGAGCCGCAGTGGCTGCGGGACCGGATGCAGACTGAGGATCGGAACGCGGTGATCGGCGAGATCGGCGAGCAGTGCACGAACGAGCTGTGCACGAAGACGCTCGAGATGTTCGTGTCGGCGTACGGCGCGGAGGCGGGCAATCTGGCGTTGAAGGTGCTGGCTCTGGGCGGGATGTATCTGGGCGGCGGGATCGCTCCGAAGATTCAGAAGACCATGGAGAGCGGCAAATTCATGGAGGCGTTTATGGACAAGGGGCGGCTGAGCGAGCTGCTGATCCAGACGCCGGTGCACATCATTCTGGAGAGCCGCTGCGCGCTGATGGGTGCCGCAGCGTTTGCCGAGGCGCGGGCCGCGGAGATCAGCGGGAAGTCGGTGCGGAAGGCGTCGAGGTGAGAGGCAGCGGATAGCGTATAGCGGATAGGGTATAGGAAGAGCGATCACTGATCCGCGATCGTGAGTCCGCTCACGCCAACCCCGGCCTGAATGGGGCACGGTGCACTCGTGGTGATATTGTGGGGGGCACGAGAACCAATTGCGAGGTGGCCGATGGTTGCGAAGCGACTGGGGCTTGCAATGGCGGTGATATGCGCTGCGTTGGTCTTGCCGCGAGTGGCGCTGGCGCACGCGATGCTGGTGTCGAGCACGCCGGCCGCGAATGCGACGGTGCATGCCGGTGACACGGCCATTGAGCTGCGGTTCAACTCGCGTGTGGATGGCGCGCGGTCGATGGTGATGCTGGTGAAGCCGGACGGGAGCACGGATAAGCTGACGCTGGACAAGCAGCACGGCGCGACCATGCTGGATGCGCACGCGACGCTGCAGGCGGGCAAGTATGCGATCCGCTGGCAGGCGCTGGCTCCGGATGGCCACATCACACGCGGGGAAATTCCTTTCACGGTGCAATAGAGCCTTGATCTGGCTCGTTCGCGATTTCGATCTGCTGAATCTGCTGCTGCGGGCGCTTTCGTTCGCGCTGGAGGCATTGGCCTTCGGCGCATTGTTCTTTTTGGCGGTGGTGGCTCGGCCGGCGCGGCTCGATGACAAGCGAAGGGCGAGGCTGCGGCGCGTCGGCGCGGGATTTGCTCTGGCGCTGGCGGTGACGCAGGCGGTGCTGGTGGCGACCACGTCGGCGGAGCTGGTGGGCAGCACCGGAATGGGGCTGCGGGAACTGGCGTCGGCCTCCTTTTTTATTGCAGGGTGTGTGTTTGCGGTGGCGGCGTTCGGGCTGTGGGCCGCCCTGCGATGGATGGTGCGGATCTGGCCTGCGGCTATCGCGGCCACGGTGGCGCTGGGCGCGTCAGTATCGCTGAGCCATGCTGCGTCGCGGATGGAGGACCGGGCGGTGCTGCTGGCACTGACGGCCGCGCATCATCTGGGCATGGCGGCATGGGTGGGGGCGCTGCTGTTTTTGCTGCTGGCGCTGCGGTCGGGCGGGGAGCCGGAGTTAGCCCGGACGACTGCACAGGGCATGGCGCGGCGATTCTCGGCGATGGCGGTCGTTGCTGTGGTGGTGCTGGTGGGTGCGGGTGCCGGTCTGTCGGTCTTCTACGCCGGATCGTGGCATGGCATGTGGGGGACTTCGTATGGGATTTTGCTCTCGGCGAAGATCGTGCTGACCGCGATGATGCTGGCGCTGGGCGCGGCGAATTATCTGGCCATTCGTGGCGCGGGAAAGGATTCGGCATTTCTGCTGCGGCTGCGGCGATTTGGCGAGGTGGAGTTAGGGCTGGCGTTCACGGTGCTGATTGCGGCGGCATCGCTGACGGCGCAGACGCCATCGGTGGATGAGGTTCCGGAGAACACGCTGACGGCGCAGGGCGTGAGGCAGCGGATGGAGTGGCGGTGGCCGAGTTTTCAGACGCCTGCTCTGGCGCAGCTGGCGCCGGCGACTCCGCTGAGCGTGGCGGTGCGCGAGGCGACGTTCACGGGTGGCAGCAGGAGCGACGCGAACGATCGCGCGTGGTCGGAGTACAACCACCACTGGGCGGGGCTCATCGTGCTGGCGGCGGGCGTGATGGCTTTGGTCGCGAGCCTGCCGCATCAGCGCTGGGCGCGTTATTGGCCGCTGCTGTTTCTGGCGCTAGGCGTGTTTGTGCTGGTGAGGGCCGATCCGGAATGCTGGCCGCTGGGGCCACGGCCGTTCTGGGGAAGCTTTACCGCTCCGGATGTGCTGGAGCATCGCGTGTTTGCTCTGCTGATCGCGGCGTTTGCGATTTTTGAATGGGGCGTGCGGACCGGGCGGCTGAACTGGAGACCGGCGCAGTTCGTTTTTCCGGCCATCTGCGCAGCGGGCGGCGCGCTGCTGCTAACGCACACGCATGCGCTCGGGGAAGGGACGGATGAGGTGTTCGCAGAGCTGAGCCACACGCCGATGGCGGTGCTGGGCGCGGCGGCGGGATGGGCGCGGTGGCTGGAGTTGCGGCTGGGCGATGAGGAATGGCGTGCGCGGCGGATCGCGGCGTGGGTGTGGCCGGTGTGTCTGGTGCTGGTGGGACTGCTGTTGCTGAACTACAGAGAATAGGGAATAGGCAGTAGGCAATAGGGAATAGGTCGTGCGAGTCGGCAAGGCGGCGAGGCCCGCGCGAACGGCAGGCGCAACGAGATGGGGCACCACTGTCCTATTGCCTAATGCCTGTTGCCTATTGCCTGTTCCTGTTGCGATATGGTGAAGGGTTGGTCATTTTCGTTTTGAGGGCTTTCATGAGTGGGTTGCGGAACGTGGTGGTGAGCAGTGCGGTCGCGTTGCTGGCGGCGGTGAGTTATGGGCAGCGGCTTCCGGATACGGTCATTCCCGAGCACTACTCGCTGACTTTGCAGCCGAACCTGGACACTGCGACCTTCATCGGGCATGAGCAGATTGATGTGACGGTGAAGCAGCCGGTGGAATCGATCACGCTGAACGCCGCGGAAATTCAATTTGCCAGCGTAGAGGCGGAGATCGAGGGGCATAAGGCGCTCGGCAAGATAACCCAGGACGAGCAGACGCAGCAGGCGACATTCGGCTTTGGGCAGACGATTCCGGCGGGGTCGCTGACGCTGACCATCGTCTACCACGGCAAGTTGAACAACGAGTTGCGCGGCTTTTATTTGTCGCGCGCGGGAAATCACAAGCTGGCGGTGACGCAGTTTGAGCCGACCGACGCGCGGCGGGCTTTTCCCAGTTTTGACGAGCCGGCGTTCAAGGCGACATTCGACCTTACGGTGATTGCTCCACAGGGCGACATGGTGATCGCGAATACGAATCAGGTGTCGGACGAGCCGGGGCCCTACGGGGGCGAGCACACGGTGCACTTCGCGACGACGCCGAAGATGTCGACGTATCTGGTGGCGTTTCTGGTGGGGGATTTCCAGTGCATCTCGGGGCAGAGCGACGGCACGCCGATTCGCGTGTGCGGCACGCCGGACAAGGTGCAGTACGGGAAATTCGCGCTGTCGGCGGCGGAGTACGTGCTGCACTACTACAACACGTATTTCGGGATTCGCTATCCGATGCCAAAGCTGGACCTGATCGGGATTCCGGACTTCGAAGCGGGAGCGATGGAGAATTTCGGCGCGATCACCTATCGCGAGACGGATCTGTTCGTCGACGACGCGACCGCGACCGTGGGCCAGAAGAAGAATGTCGCGGAAGTGGTGGCGCATGAGATGGCGCACCAGTGGTTCGGCGACATGGTGACGATGCAGTGGTGGAACAACATCTGGCTGAACGAGGGCTTTGCCACGTGGATGGAGAACAAGCCCGTGGCTGCGTGGCATCCGGAGTGGCACATTCCGCAGGACGTGGCGGCGCAGCTGAACGGGACGCTCGATTACGACGCGCAGAAGATCACGCGCCCGATTCGCGCGAAGGCCGACACGCCGGCGGAAATCAACCAGATGTTCGACACCATCAGCTACCAAAAGGCCGCGGCGGTACTGCTGATGACGGAGCAGTACGAGGGTCCTGAGCTTTTTCGTCAGGGCGTCCACAATTACCTGCAGACGCACCTGTTCGGCAATGCGACGGCTGAGGACTTCTGGAATGCGCAGGCCGCGGCCAGTCATCTGCCTGTGGACAAAGTTTTGTCGAGCTACGTGACCGAACCAGGGGAGCCGCTGCTGACCTTTGCCGAACCGGCCAACGGGACGGTGCAGGTAGGCCAGCAGCGCTTCTTCCTCGATCCGCAGGTGAAGCCCGAGACGCAGCAGACGTGGACTGTCCCGGTGTGCTTTGCGGCGGGCAGCGGACCGGCAAAATGCGCGGTGCTGGATCAGGCGCAGCAGACCCTGAGCGTGCCGAATGCACCGGTGATCTATCCGGACGCGGGCGGGTGGGGTTACTACCGCTTCACTCTGCCGAAGAGTGTGTATGCGGAGGTTGCCGCGTCGGCGGAGACGGACCTCGCACCGGAAGAGCGGATCAGCCTGCTGGGAGATAAGTGGGCGGGCGTGCGCTCGAATCACGATGCGGTCGGCGATTATCTGAATCTGGCCGCCGCGCTGAAGGACGACACGAATCCGGCGGTGATCACCACGGCGGTACGGCCGCTGGCGATCATCGATCAGCAGATTGCACAGACGACCCAGGAGAAGCAGGCCATTGCGGCATGGGTGGTGAAGACGTTCAAGCCGGCGTATAGCCAGCTGGGCCAGCCGGCGGAGACGGATTCGCCGGACAAGAGAGAGCTGCGGGCGTCCTTGTTTGGGCTGCTGGGAAGTATCGGGCAGGATGCAGATGTGATCGCGCAGGCGAGGACGATGGCGGCGCAGGCGCTGAAGGATCCGGGTTCGGTGGACCCAAACATGGCGCAGACGGCGTTGGCCCTTGCAGCTGCGAATGGGGATGCGGCGTTCTTTGACGAGCTGCAGCATACGTACGAGACGGCGCAGAATCCGCAGAAGCAGGAAACGGCGCTGCGGCTGCTGGCGACGTTCCGGAATCCGGAGCTGGAGAAGCGGGCGCTGGAATACGCGGTCTCAGGGAAGGTGCGGAACCAGGATGCGGCGATCGAGCTGATGATGCCGCTGATGCGGCCGCAAACCCGCGATGTGGCGTGGGACTTTATCCGCAACAACTGGGATAAAGTGCAGGCGCAGCTGACGACCTCGATGGGAGCATACCTGGTGGGCAGCACGGGGGCGTTCTGCAGCGAGGAGAAGAAGCAGGAGGTGGTGAGCTTCTTTGCGACGCATCCGGTGGCGGCGGCGAGCCGGTCGCTGATACGGGCGCAGGATGCGATCGACGCGTGCGTCGAGCTGCGGAAGGATCAGGGGCCGAAGCTGGAGGAGTGGATTCAACAGCAGCGATGAAGCGGCCAGCGTTAAAACGGCCAGTGATGAAGCCTCAGCAAGTCAGCAAGCGGCTTTGCCGTCCCATGTCTCCAAAACCGGGAGACATGGGGCACCCGGCTTACTCGCTGACCTGCTAACCGGCCAACTCGCTGGCATGCTGACCTGCTCGCCGCTCGCGGTGAACCCGATTCGATACTCACGGCGGGCGGCGCCGCTCTTCGATAATCGAGGGGTGAGCGGGGCGCGCACTTCCGAGAACGGCAACGCGGCACTGCGGCGGGAGTACCTGGCGTATCTGCGCGTGGAGAAGGGGCTGCGGCCCCTCTCCTGCGAGGCGTACGAGCGCGATCTGCTGCAGTTCAGCGAGTACCTCGAAGAACAGGCGGCGACGCTGCTCACGGCGGCGCAGGCGCAGGTCGCGGGATTCCTGGAGCATTTGAAGAAGCATGGGGTGGAGTCGCGCTCGGCGGCGCGGAAGCTGTCGTGTCTGCGCGGATTCTACCGGTGGTTGTTGCTGGACAAGCGCATCCGTCGGGATCCCACTTTGAATATGGAGAGCCCGGCGACGTGGAAGGTGCTGCCGAAGTCGCTGGCGGTGACGGAAGTGGACGGGATGCTGGAGCGCGCGACGACCGCGGCAGAGGGCGCGGCGGGGGATGCGATCGCGCTGCGGGATCGCGCGATTTTGGAATTGCTCTATGCGGCCGGCCTGCGAGTGTCGGAGCTGACGGGTCTCAACGTTGCGGATCTCTCGCTCGACGCTGGGCGCGCGCTGGTTCGCGGCAAGGGCGATAAGGAGCGCATCGTGCCGCTGGGGCGCGCGGCGGTGGAGGCGCTGGAGGCGTATCTGAAGCACGGCAGGCCGGCGCTGGCGAAGAAGGCGACGAGCAGGCTGTTTGTATCGGCGCGAGGCGGCTCGATCAGCCGCGGATGGGTGTGGCAGCTGGTGAAGCGCAGCGAGGGCAAGGCGAGTCCGCACATGCTGCGGCACAGCTGCGCGACGCACATGGTGGAGCGCGGCGCGGACCTGCGCACCGTCCAGACGCTGCTCGGACATGCGGACATCGCGACGACGCAGGTGTACACGCATCTGGCGCTGGGGAGGTTGAAGGCGGTGCACCGGGAGCATCATCCACGAGCGAAGCGAGTCAGCGAGTCAGCGAGTTAGCGATGAACCGGTCAGCGGTGAAGCTGTTAGCAAAGAGCTGTTAGCGAAAGGCTGTCAGCAAATCGATGAAGGGCAAAGCCAAAGCCGAGATATCGCGGCGGGTCGAGGAGTTTCTCGCCATGCTGGCGCATGAGCGGAACGCCAGCGAGCATACCGTCCGCGCCTATGAGCGGGAGCTGCATGGGTTCGCGGAGTTTGTGGCGGAGCGGCTGGGGGCGCGGTTTGCGATCGCGAAGATCGAGCATCAGCATATCCGCGCGTACCTGGGCGAGCTGTATGGGCGGGGGCTGTCGAAGGCCTCGGTGGCGCGGGCGCTGGCGGCGATCCGGTCGTGGTTCAAGTGGCTCGCCCGTCAGGGGCTGGTGGAGCAGAGTCCGGCGGCGCTGGTCGCAACGCCCAAGCTGCCGAAGCATTTGCCGCGGGTGCCAACGATCGAGGAGATGAACCGCGTCGTGGAGAGCGCCGACGAGGACGGAGCGGCGTGGCCGGAGCGCGACCGCGTGATCTTCGAGTTGCTGTATGGGTGCGGGATCCGAAACGCGGAGCTGGTGGGGATCGATCTAAAAGATATTCACTGGGCGAACGAGGCGATCCTGGTGCGCGGCAAGGGCCGCAAGCAGCGATACGTTCCGCTGGGCGACGCGGCGGCCGAGGCGCTGCGATCCTATCTGCCGGTGCGGGAGGCGAAGCTGGCGGCGGCGCAGAAGGCCGCCGAGATCGAGAACGGAGCGTTGCTGCTGAATGTGCGGCTGAGCGGGAATGGACGGCTGACAACGCGCAGTGTGGGACGCATCGTGAAGCGGATCGCCCTGGCGCACGGGCTGCCGGCGGATGTGCATCCGCACACGCTGCGGCACGCGTTTGGCACGCACATGCTGGAGGAGGGCGCAGACCTGCGGGCGATTCAGGAGTTGCTGGGGCACGAACGGCTCTCCACGACGCAGCGGTACACGCAGCTGACGGTGGGACAGGTGGCGGAGGTCTACGACCGGACGCATCCGAGGGCGAAGTGAGTGCAGGAAGCGGATAGCGTGTAGCGTGTAGTGGGCAATAATCAGAGATCAGTGATCAGTGCATTCCGACACCGTCGAGCTGAACGCTTGCGTCTCGCTGGTGTTGGTATACCTCCCGCCACTTGCAGCTGTTCCCAATCTGGCATCTATCGAAGAGTAAGCAGCCGGGGGGAACATTAGCCCCGGCGATTTAAAGGCGAAGGTCGGGCGAAGGGAATCAGGAAGATTGCGGGTTTTTTCCGTTTTTTCTCTTTCGCTGCCGTTTTTTATTGCGATATTCTAAGCGCCCTATGGCTTCGACCGTCTGGAAGGGTTACATCTCGTTCGGTTTGATCTCGGTGCCGATACGGTTGTTTGTGGCGGCGCGCGAACATCACATCTCGTTTAACCAGCTGCACAACGTGTGCGGAACGCGGATCAGACAGAAGCTGTACTGTCCGCATTGCGAGCGCGATGTGGACCGCGACGAGATCGTGAAGGGATACGAGGTCAGCAAGGACAACTACGTCCGCATCACCAGCGAAGAGCTGAAGGCGCTGGAAGCGCAGTCGTCGGAGACAATGGAGATCCAGCAGTTCGTCAAGCTGCCGGATGTGGATCCGCTGTATTACCAGACGTCGTACTTCAGTGTGGCGGAGGATCCGGGGCGGAAGGCGTACTCGCTGATCCACAAGGGCATGCAGGACCTGAAGGTGGGGGCGATTGCGAAGATCACGCTACACCAGCGGGAGCAGATCGTGATGATCCGGCCGTATGAGAAGGGGCTGGTGCTGCACACGCTCTACTATCCGGAAGAGATTCGCGCGGTGGCAGAGTTCGATAACCAGCCGGAAATGGAAGTGCAGAAGGCGGAGATCGAGCTGGCCGAGCAGTTCATGAAGCAGCTGACGGCGGAGTTCCAGCCGGAGAAGCTGAAGGACGAGTACGAGAGCCGGGTTGAGCAGCTGATCGAGAGCAAGCAGGGCGAAGCTCCGGCTCCGGAGAAGCAGCCGAAGAAGAAGATGGCTCCGGTGATCGACCTGATGGAAGCGCTGAAGAAGAGCATGGCGCAGCACGGGGAGAAGGCCGAGGAGCCGGCGGAGATTCCGGGCAAGAAGCAGCCGCAGCGTGCGACGGCGGGTGGCCGGAAGAAGAAGACGGGCTGAGGACTGGCCGTCCAGGCGGAGGCGCTTCGCGCAGAACCGGGGCTGGTGCCCCGGTTTTTGTTTTGTCTGGTCTCAAAGTTTAAGAGCGGCTGCCATCGCCGGCGAAATCTCCGCGGCGGTGTGGTTGCGGATGAGGATGAGCTTGTTGCGCCTATGGGCGCCGCCGGCGATTTCGATATCGGAGCGGCGGACGTGGAGGAGATCGGCGAGAAATTCGACAAGGGCAGCGTTGGCGCGCCCTTCGACGGGAGGGGCGTGCAGCGCGATTTTGAGCGCGGCGCCGGGACCATCGCCGGTTATTCCGGCGAGGGCGGTCCGGCTGGCGCGCGGCGTGACGCGCACAGCGAAGCGGGCTCCGTCGCGGGTGTCGGTGATTGGAAAGTTCATGGCGCGGATTGATTTTGAGGCGCGGGTTTGGGGCGAGCACCGAAAAGCGCGGTGCCGATGCGGATAAGGGTAGATCCCTCTTCGATGGCGACCTCGAAGTCGCCGGACATGCCCATGGAGAGCTCACGGAAATCGAGTGCGGGGTAATCGCGGGTAAGCGATTCGCGCAGGGTGCGCAGGCGGCGGAAGCAGGCGCGGGCGCTTTCGGGATTGTCGTCGAAGGGGGCGATAGTCATCAGGCCGCCCAGGGAGAGATGCGGCAGGGCGGCGAGATGGTCGAGGAGGGGGCGGAGATGGGCCGGGTCGAGTCCGGTCTTGGTGGGCTCGTCGCTGAGTTTGATTTCGAGCAGGATGGGCAGCGGCGTGGAGAGTTTGTCGGCTGCTTCGTTCAGGCGCTCGGCGAGGCGGAGCGAATCGACAGAGTCGATGGCGTCGAACAGGGCGGCTGCTTTGGCGGTCTTGTTGGACTGCAGGTGGCCGATCAGGTGAACTTCGGCGCCGGTGACGTTGAGTTCCGTGAGCCGGGCGCGCTTCGATTCGAATTCCTGGACGCGGTTCTCACCGAAGAGAGTGACGCCGGCGGAAACGGCTTCGGTGATGGCTTCGGCGGGGTGCAGCTTGGAGACGGCCATCAGGCGTACGTCGCTGCGGCTGCGCTGGGCTCGCCGGCAGGCAGCGGCGATGCGCTCCTCGATGGCGGCGAGCCGTTCTGAGAAATGGCCGGGGAATCCAGTCACGAGGATTATGGTAGCGGGTGCGCCGAGGCGAGAGTTGCTAGGCTGGAGGAAGTGGGGTGATGCTTGACGTCAATTCAGCCTGTTCCGGCTGTTCGGTATACGCATGAGGAGTTTCGGGCGGCAGTCGTGGGCCCAGTGCCGCGGGTTGCTGTGTTCGATTGCGACGGCACGATGTGGGATGGAGATGCCGGGCTCGGGTTCATGAACTGGTCGATGGACACAGGATTGCTGTCGCGCGATTCCAGCGCGTGGATTGACGAGCGGCACCGGTTGTATCGGCAGGGTAAGGTTTCGGAGAAGGACATCTGCGGAGAGATGGTGCAGGTGTACGCGGGGCTGCGCGAGGCGGAGTTGCGGCGGGCGGCGGCGCGGTACTTCGCCGGTCATTTGGAGAAGACGATCTTTCCGGAAATCCAGGCGCTGGTCGCCGGTTTGCGAGCGGCGGGCGCGGAGATCTGGGCGGTGAGCTCAACGTGCAACTGGGTGATTGAGGAGGGCGTGCGGCGGTTCGGGATCGGGCCGGAGCGGGTGCTGGCCGCGGAAGTGCGCGCGCACGACGGGCTGATCACGAGCGACCTGGTGGACGTGCCCACTGACGAGGGCAAGGCGGGTGCGCTGCAGCGGGCGGGTGTGCACCATCCGGATGCCGTGTTCGGGAACTCGATCCACGATCTGCAAATGCTGGAGATGGCCGGGCGGCCATTTCCGGTGAATCCCACGCCGGGACTGCTGACGATTGCGGCACAGCGCGGATGGGCGGTGTTTTATCCGGAAGCGGTGCTGGCGGATCACAAAAAGTAGCGAGTCAGCGAGTCAGCAAGTCAGCGAGTCGGCGAGGAACTGCCCGCGGGCTGGCTTTGGCAAAGGAACCATTCATGAAAATCGTGTCGCTGCAGCCGAGTATCAGTATTGTTCTGGAGCGGCTGGGCTGCCTGGATCTGCTGGCAGCGTGTACGCGGTATTGCCTGGAGGCGGTTCCGGCGCTGCGGGAGTTCGGCCTGCCGGTGGTACACGATTCGTGGTCGACGACCGCGGAGGAACTGCTCGCCGCGGAGCCGGATCTGGTGATTGCGTCCGTTCCGTACAGACACGAGAGCCTGGCGGCAATTCTGAAGGCGGGGTGTCCGGTGCTGGCGCTGGCTCCGCATTCTTTGGCGGACATTGAACAGGACGTGCGGCTGATCGCGGGGGCCACCGGAAGGGCCGAGGCGGTGAACCGGGCGGAGCTGGTGATCGCGGAAATGCGCGGTGGGATTGCCGAGGTGCGGCGGCGATCGGCCGGGCTCGAGAAGCCGCTGGTGTACTGCGAGGAATGGGGAAAGCCGCTGATCCATTCGCAGGAGTGGGTGAAGGAGCTGGTGGAGGCTGCGGGAGGGGTTTTTCTCGGCGAGCCGGGGAAGACCACTACGGCAGAGGCGGTAGCGGAGGGCGATCCCGAGGTGGTGCTGGCCGCGTGGTGCGGGGCCGGGGACCGGGTTCCTCTGGAGAAGGTGGCCGCCCGGACAGGCTGGGGCGGGCTGCGGGCGGTGCGCGAGGGGCGGGTTTTCTGCATTGCAGATGAGCTGCTGAACATGCCGGCTCCGACGCTGCTGAAGGGGCTGCGGGCGATGGCGGCGGCGCTGCATCCGGAGGTGTTTGGGGCGGAGGCACGGGGGCTGCGCAGGATGACGCTGAATCGATCCGAAACGGAGTGCGTCTAACCTGTGGAGTGTATGGCAGATACGGCCCAGCACGTGCAGGGGAAGGCGCTGCGCTTTGTGGCGGCGGCGCTGATCGTCCGCGGCGACGAAGTGTTGGTGTGCCAGCGCAAGGCCGGGTCGGCGATGGGGCTGAAGTGGGAGTTTCCGGGCGGGAAGATTGAGCCGGGCGAGTCTGCGGAGCAGGCGCTGGTGCGGGAGCTCGAGGAAGAGCTGGGCATCCGGGCGGAGGTTGGGCCGCGGGTGGCGCATGTCCGGCACAACTACCGCAGCGGCGGCGCGGTGGATCTGGAGTTCTTTGCGGTGTACCGGTTCGAGGGCGAGCTGACCAACCACATCTTCGAGGACCTGCGCTGGGCACGCCTGAAGGATCTGCCTTCGTATGACTTCCTGGCAGCGGACCGGGAACTGGTGCGGGATCTGGCGGCGGGGAAGCTGCTCTGAAGCAGCGTATAGGGTATAGCGTTTAGGGTGTAGGGCCGGGGCTGACGTCCCGGTTTTCTTTTGTAGCCCTGGTACTCGTGGCTACCAGCTACAAGCTACCAGCTACCGGCTGCGTATCAGTGATGCCCTGGCCACCATTGCTGGACCATCAGGATCACCGACAGGATGCTGACCACGATCGCGGTGACCCAGGCGGCGGCGTTGAACCAGGGGGAATTCGTGTGCGTGTGCATGAGGTCTTTGCGGTTGATCAGCAGGAGCATCAGCACGATCACAACGGGCAGCAGGATTCCATTGAAAGCCTGGGATTCGGTGTACCAGCGCATAAGGCTGGTGTTGGACATGAGCAGGACGGCGGCCGCTCCTCCGATGATGAGCAGCGTGTACAGGCCGTAGAAAAAGGGCGCTTCGCGGATGCGCTTGTCCACGCCGGATTCCACACCGAGGCCTTCGCAGACGACATACGCGGTCGAAAGCGGCAGGACGGACGCGGCGAAGAATCCGGCATTAAAGAGTCCAAAGGCGAAGAGCACGAAAGCATACTGACCGGCGAGCGGCTTCATGGCTTCCGCGGCATAGCTGGCATCCGGAATATTGGTGATGCCGTGCACCCAGAGCGTGGCGGCGCAGGCCACGATGATGAACCAGGCGACTACATCGGTGAAGATGGATCCGACGATGACGTCGAGGCGCGAAGGCCCGTAGCTTTCGGCGGTGACGCCTTTTTCTACGATGGAAGACTGCAGGTAAAACTGCATCCACGGGGCGATGGTGGTGCCAATGACGGCGACCACGGTGAAGACGTAGTCCTTGTCGCGCAGGACAGAGCGGGGAGGAATCTGAAAGGTGGCGTGCCACGCTTCGCGCCAGTAGGGATGGGCCAGCACTCCGGCGATGACGTAGGTGAAATAGATGAGCGAGGCGCACAGGAAGATCTTCTCGACGGATTTGTAGTCGCCGCGCACCGCTAGCAGCCACACAAGCACGCTGCAGACAGGGACAGAGATGTATTTGGAAACGTGAAAGAGCTGCAGGCTGCCGGCGATGCCGTTGAACTCGCCGATGATGTTGCCGAAGTTCACCAGCACCAGCAGGAACATGATGATGATGGTGAGGCGAAGGCCGAATTCCTCGCGGATGAGGTCGCTGAGGCCCTTGCCGGTGACGGCGCCCATGCGCGCGCACATCTCCTGCACGACGATGAGGGCCAGGGTGACGGGGATCATGGTCCAGAGGAGCGTGTAGCCGAACTGCGCGCCTGCCTGGGAGTAGGTGATGATCCCGTTCGGGTCGTTATCAACGTTGGCGGTGATGAACCCCGGGCCGAGCACGGCGAAGGCGATGAGGATCCGGGTTCTCCAGCGCTTCAGCATGACGGCACAAGTCCAGTGAGCGCGCCGGCAGGGATGGGTCTGTCGAACGCGCCGGGCCCAGGAATTGGAATAGAGACGACAACGAATCTCCAGTGTAGGCGAGGGAGCGGGATTTCGTCGCGGGCGGGGAGCAATTTCAGTTGACCTGCGGGCGTGCTGCGAGTCTGTGATTCTGTAGACTGAAGACCAGCATGATTGCAAGCCGTTTTCGCCGTCTTTTTATGCCCGCCACATGGTGCGGGCTCGCGCTTTTTGCGTTCGTCGCAGTCTTGCCTGGCGCGTCCGGTGTGGCGCACGCGCAGGGAACGAAGCTGTGGAGCGAATCGAATTTTGAGCAGCTGGAGCGAGGCACGCCCAAGGGCGTGGCCATCAACAGCGATGGCAGGCTGACGCCCGGTCCGCAGAGCCAGTCGATCGCGAGCACGCCATCCACCTATGTGTGGTCGGTGACGACGGATCACGACGGGAATGCGATTCTGGCGACGGGCACGCCGGCGACGGTGCTGCGCGTCGGTGCGGATGGAAAATCGACAACAATCTTTGCCAGCCACGACATGAGCGTGCAGACGGTGCGCGTGGCGCCCGACGGGTCGATCTATGCGGCGACGCTGCCGTCGGGCAAGGTGTACAAGATCGATCCGCATGGCGAGAAGCAGACGGAAGAGAATGCGACGGTGGTGTTCGATCCGAGCACGACGCAGGAAAAGCCAAAGTACGTCTGGGATCTGGAATTCGACACGAAAGGCCAGCTCTACATTGCCACGGGCGCGCCGGCGGCGATCTATCGCGTCACGCCGGGCGGAAAGCCGGCGCTGTTTTTCAAGAGCGACGAGGAGCATATCCGCGCGCTGGCATTCGACAAAGCGGGGAATGTGATTGCGGGATCGGATGGCACGGGGCTGATCTACCGGATCGATCCGGCGGGCAAGGCGTATGTGCTCTACGACTCGCCGAAAAAGGAGATCACCTCGGTCGTGGTGGCGCCGGACGGGAGCATCTATGCGGCGGGGGTCGGCGAGAAGGGGAGAAACACCCTGCCTCCGCTGCCCGTAACTGGCCAGGCCACGGTGACGGCGACGATCACGATTGTCACGCCGGGCTCAGTGCAGGCGTTCACCGGAAACACTTTGATCCCGGAAGGGTCGGAGATTTACGTGATCCCCAAAGGAACGGAGCCGCCGCGGAAGATTTGGGCGGGGAAGGACGACATCGTCTACGCGCTGGCCTGGACGCCCGACGGCGTGCTGGCGGCGACGGGAAACCGCGGCCGGGTGTACCGGATCCACGACGATGGAACCTATGCCGACGTGGCGCATCTCGAGGCGTCGCAGGTGACGGGGTTTGCCGATTCTGCGAAGGGCTTCTTCGTGAGCACGGCGAATTCCGGCAAGGTTTATCTGCTGAGCCATGGGGAAGCTCCCGAGGGGACGTATACCAGCGAGGTCTTCGACGCCGGGCTGTTTGCGCAGTGGGGTCGCGCCGAGGTGGATACGGGAACGGGACAGCCGGGCACGTTCCAGATGTTTGCGCGGGCTGGGAACATCGAGAATCCGGAGCGCGCGTGGAGCGACTGGAAACAGTTCACGCCCAATAATGGGGCGATTGGGATCGGTCCATCGCGTTTCATGCAGTGGAAGGTGGTGGAGCATCCGGGGGGCGTCGTAACCAGCGTTGGCGTGGATTATCTGCCGGTCAACATGCCGCCGGTGGTGGATGAAGTAGTAGTGACGCCGGGCGCGCGGGCTATCACGAATACGCAGCCCGCGGGGCAGCCGCAGCAAATCACGATCAATTTCCCCTCGCAGCAGAATTCGGGAGTCACGTTTGTGCAGCCGGAGGCAGGCAAAGAGCCGTTGCCGGCGGTGAAGGAACGCACAGCCGTCACGGTGCGATGGGCGGCGCACGATGAGAACGGGGACGACCTGATGTTTTCGGTTTACTATCGCGGCGACGGCGAGCACAACTGGCAACTGCTGAAGAAGCGAATCCACGAGCGGTTCTATACGTTCGACGCGACGCAGCTGCCGGACGGGCACTATCGGCTGAAGGTGGTGGCGAGCGATGCTCCATCCCATAATCCGGGCGAGGCGCAGAGCGGAGATAAGGTGAGCGACGATTTCCTGGTCGACACGACTCCGCCGACCGTCAGCGATCTGGAGGCGAGGCTGGAGAACGGGAAGGTTCATGTGACCTTGACGGCGACCGACGCGACCTCGCCGGTGTCGCACGCGGAGTACTCGATTGATGCGGGGCAATGGCAGTTTGTGGAGCCGGTGGGAAAGATTGCGGATTCGCTGACCGAGAAATTCGACTTTCTGGCGCCGATTCCGCCGCCGAAGCCGGACGCTGAGCCGCCTGTCGACCGCAGCGAGCACGTGATCACGGTGCGTGTGTTCGATCGCGAGGAAAATGCGATGACAGTGAAGAAGCTGGTGCGGTGAAGACAGCGAGACAGCGAGTCAGCAAGTCAGCGAAACGCGGTCAGCGGAAAAGCATGTGGTGATCGGCTCCTTCTGAATGATGCGATTTGAACTGTTCGTAGCGGCGCGGTATTTGCGGGCCAAGCGCCGCCAGGCGGTGATCGGGATCATTACGTGGATTTCGATTGCGGGCGTGGCGGTGGGCGTGGCGTCGCTCATTCTGGCGCTGGCGATTACGAACGGCACGCGGCGCGACCTGCAGCAGCGGCTGCTGAGTTCCACGGCCGACGTGGATCTGCTGCGCGCGATGAGCGACGGGATTCGCGACTGGCGTCCGCTGATGGCGCGGCTGGAAAAGCTGCCGCACGTGACCGCGGCGGCCCCGGGACTGTATGAGCCGGTGCTGATCTCGCGCGGGGCGCGCGCCGGGGGAGCGATGCTCAAGGGCATCGTACCGGCGGATGAAGCGCGGGTCTCCGACATCCTCGGGCATTTGAAGGCAGGCAGCGAAGCGCCGCTGCGGCAGGAGGCGAATCCGCATGCCGTGACGGGCGAGCCGACGCCGCCGATCATCATTGGCACAGACCTGGCGGATGCGATAGGAGCGCAGGTGGGCGACACGGTGATGGTGACCAGCCCGCAGGCGGACCTGACGCCCTACGGACTGATTCCGAAGTACCAGCGGTTCCAGGTAGCAGGCATTTTCCACTCGGGGTTCTATCAGTACGACTCGAGCTTCGGATTCGTGCGGCTCAGGGACGCGCAGGCGCTGTTCGGCGAGCCGGACGTGATCTCGATCATCTCGTTCAAAGTGGACGATCTGTACCGGGCCAACACGATTGGCGAAGAGATCGAGAAGGCGGCGGGGCCGGGGTTCAGCACCACGAACTGGATGGAGCAGAACCGGGAGCTCTTCCGGGCGCTGAAGCTGGAGCAGGCAGTGACTTTTATTGTCATTGGGCTGATTGTGTGCGTGGCGGCGCTGAACATCCTCATCGCGCTCACCATGATGGTGATGGAGAAGACGAAGGACATTGCGGTGCTGCTCTCGATGGGGGTCCAGCCCGGCCAGGTGCGGCGGATTTTTCTGCTGCAGGGGCTGCTGATCAGCGTCATTGGGACGGCGATCGGGCTGGCGCTGGGCTATGCGCTGGCGTTTGCGGGGCAGCACTACCGGTTTATTCATTTGTCGGCCGATGTTTATTCGCTGGACTATCTTCCCTTCGCGCCGCGCATCCTACATGGGGTCGCGGTGACGGCGCTCTCGCTGGGCGTGTCGCTGCTGGCCACGATTTACCCGTCCAGTTCCGCGGCTCGCGTTCTGCCTGCTGAGGCGCTGCGTTACGAGTAGTAGCTGACGGACGGGACCTGGGATTCGGAAAGGTCTGTCCGCACAAATGAAATGGAAAGCCTGGTTCGCCGGAATTTTCTTTTTACTGGCCCCCTCGGTTTGCCTGCCCTATTCGTTCCTGACGCACGAGACGCTGATCGACATTGCGTGGGATTCGTCCATTAAGCCGGTGCTGCTGAACCGGTATCCCAAAGCCACGCCGGCGGAGTTGCGCGTGGCCCGCTCGTTTGCCTACGGCGGAGCTACGATTCAGGACGCTGGCTATTACCCGTTTGGCCACGCGCTGTTCAGCGATCTGACGCACTACGTGCGCAGCGGCGATTTCATCACCAACCTGATTCACGAATCGCGCACCATGAACGAACTGGCGTTTTCGCTCGGGGCGCTGTCGCACTACGTCGGCGACACGGTGGGGCATCGTTACGCGGTGAATATCTCTGTGCCGGAGGAGTTTCCGAAGCTGGCGACAAAATACGGACCGGTGGTGACCTACGAGGAGAACGAGCACGCTCACATCCGGACGGAGTTTGCGTTCGATGTGGATCAGCTGGGGCACGCGCGCTTCGCCCCGTTGGGATACGTGCGGCGCATCGGATTCCGGGTCCCCGTGCGGCTGATCGATCGCGCCTTCTACGACACGTATGGAGTAAGGCTGCACGGCGTCATCGGAGATGAACTCCCGGCGTTTCGTTCGTATACATGGTCGGTGCGGAGGCTTCTACCGCGCGTGGCGTTTGCCGAGGTGCTGCTGAACCGCAGGCATTTTCCGCCAGACGAAAACGACAACGAGTTCCATACGTATGAGGACAAGCTGAAGGAGACGGACCAGGCAAACCACTGGGAGGCATACCGCAAGCGCAAGGCGAGCTTCGAGACGCGTTTTTTTGCGGTCATTATCTTCATCCTGCCGAAGTGGGGGCCGTTGTCGGACTTGTCGCTGCGCGGGCCAACCGTATCGAGTGAGCAGGATTACGTGAAGAGCGTGAACATGGCGGATACCGAATTTGCCGATCTGCTGAGCAGGCTGGAAGACGGGAACAAGCAGAAGTTTGAGGTGCCCGATCTGGACCTGGATACGGGTTTTGTCACGAAGCCCGGCACGTATCGGCTGACGGACCGGACCTATGCGAAGCTGCTGCACAAGGTGACGCGGGAGAGCGCGCGGCCTCCGCTGGGTTTGCGGCAGAATATTTTGGCGTTTTATTCGGATCCCAACGCGCCCATCGAGACAAAGCGCCACCCGAAGGAGTGGCAGCGGGTGCAGGCGGAACTGACGATCCTGCGCAACATGCCGGCGCAGAGAATTCCCGACGCGAAGTAACGGGCTGCAGCTACCCATGTCTCCAAAAGCAGGAGACATGGGGCACCCGGCTTCACTCCGGATGACAGCGTGTATTCTGCACTAGATGCAGCGCGTGCTGACAGCTCTGGTGCTGATCCCCGCGGTCATCGCGGTGATTTTCCTTTCGCCGCGATGGCCCATCGTGCTCATGTGTGCCGTGTTCGTCGCCGCAGCGCTGGCGTTGTGGGAGTTTCTGGGGCTGGCAGACGCGATGGGCGCGAAGACGCCGCGCGTGGTGACCATCATCTTCATGGCCGCGTTCATGGCCGCGGTTTTTCGCAGGCCCGATCTGATGGCTCCGGCGCTGGTGTGTCTGGCGCTGGCGCTGTTTGTGGTCTGCGCTTTTCGCTCGCCGGTGAACCGTGTGCTGCCGGATGCGGCGTACTCGGTGTTCGGGCTGATTTACATCGGGTTCTCGATGTCCACGCTGTATCTGCTGTCCACCCAGGACAACGGGCCGTCGCTGCTGCTGTTTCTGTTCTGCGCCGTGTGGTGCGGCGACGTTGCTGCTCTTTATATTGGGCGGGCGTTTGGGCGCTTCAAGCTGGCGCCGACGCTGAGCCCGAACAAGACATGGGAGGGAAGCATCGCATCCGTGGCGGGCAGCATTGGGATCACGGTGCTGCTGCTGTACATCGCAAATCAGCTGACCTTGCGCAATGTGGATGCGCTCTCGTATCCGGGAACTCTGGTGCACTGGATTGGGCTTGCGGTGCTGGTGAATGTGGGCGCGCAGGTCGGCGATCTGGTGGAGTCGGCGATCAAACGCGGGGCGGACGTGAAGGACTCCGGGCATCTTCTGCCCGGCCATGGCGGCATGCTCGACCGCATCGACGCGCTGCTTCTGGCCGCTCCGGTGCTGTGGTACGCTCAGTTAGCGCAGCAAACGTTCTAACTGCAGCCGGTAGCCCGTAGCGGGTAGCAGTTAGCGGGTTAGCGAGTCAGCTACGGAAGACATCCAGCCTTGAAGCGCGTTGCCATTCTGGGATCGACCGGCTCCATTGGGCAGAGCACTCTGAACATTGTTGAGAGCTACCCCGACCGCTTTGCCGTCGTGTCTCTGGCAGCCGGACGCAATATCGATATCGCCTATGAACAGTGCGTACGCTGGCGACCGAAGGTCGTCTCGCTGGCGACTGAGGAACTAGCTGCGGAACTGCGGCAGCGGCTGCAGGGCGCTGGTTTTCACGAGACCGAAGTGGTTTGGGGCACTGAAGGCAGCGTTCGGGTGGCGACGTTGCCGGAGGCGGACTTCGTCGTCTCGGCGATTGTCGGAGTCGCAGGGCTGGAGGCGACGTATGCGGCGGTCGAGGCAGGAAAAACGATCGGACTCGCCAACAAGGAGGCGATGGTCGCGGCCGGAGAAATTCTGACCGAAGCGGCGCGGCGCAAAGGCGTGGCGCTGCTGCCGATCGACTCCGAACACAACGCTGTCCACCAGTGCATGCGGGCCGGAGAGCGCCGCGAAGTGCGGCGGATATGGCTCACGGCCTCGGGCGGGCCGTTCCGCACGCTGCCGCTGGAGGAGTTTGCCGAGATCACGGTGGAGCAGGCCCTGAAACATCCGACCTGGGTGATGGGCCGCCGCATCACAATCGACTCGGCGACGATGCTGAACAAGGGGCTGGAGATCATCGAGGCCTGCCGACTGTTCGATCTGCCGCCCTCGGCAATCCGCGTGACCGTGCATCCCCAGTCGACCGTGCACAGCCTGGTGGAATACATCGACGGCAGCCTGCTGGCGCAGATTTCGGTGACGGATATGCGGCTGCCCATCCTGTATGCTCTGAGTTATCCGGAGCGGGTGGGGTCGGACTTGCGGTTCGATATGGAAACCCTGTCGGATCTGCAGTTTGAGCAGCCGGATTTCCGGCGTTTTCCCTGTTTACGGCTGGCGTATGAGGCTGCGGAAAGGGGCGGAGCGCATGCCATTGCGCTCAATGCGGCCGACGAGGTGGCGGTGGAAGCATTCCTCGAACGCGCCATACCCTTCATGGGCATCCCAGATACAATAGAGAGAGTCCTCGAGGCCATAGCAGAGTCTCATCCGGCGACCATTCAGGAGGTACTCGCCGTTGATCGTCACGCGCGGGAGATGGCGCGCAAGGTTCTGGCTGAACAAACTTCCCGTTGCTGCTGACAGGCCGTCCCGGTAGAGTATTGGTGCGCAAAGCCTAAATATGTCATTTGCCGTAATTTCGATTGTGTCGTTCTTTGTTGTGCTCAGCGTGATGGTGCTGGTGCACGAGTTGGGTCACTTTCTGGTGGCCAAAGCCTGCGGCGTGCGCGTGGAGACGTTCTCGCTGGGATTTCCTCCGCGCCTCTTCGGATTCAAATACGGAGAGACGGATTACTGCGTCGGCGCACTGCCGTTTGGCGGCTACGTCAAGATGTCCGGCGAGGCGCCGGGGCAGGAGATGACGGGCGATCCGCGGGAATTCAATTCGCACCCGCGGTGGCAGCGCATGCTGATCGTGCTGGCCGGCCCGGTGGCGAACTTCGTTCTGGCGTTTGTGCTGATGGCCGGCTTCTACATGATGCACAACGAAGTGCCGGTCTATGAAAACGCTCCCGCAGTGCTGGACGTGGTTCCCCCCAATTCGGCGGCGGCGCAGGTGGGATTGCAGGCGGGTGACCGAATTATCCGCTTCGACAATGTAAAGAATCCCACATGGGAACGCGTGATCGAGCGCTCGGCGATTGACGCGAACACGAACGCGACCATCACGGTGGCCCGCAATGTGGACGGACAGGAGAAGGAATTCAGCACCGTCCTGTTTATGCAGGATCCGTCGAAGGGGACGGATTTCGAGATTCAGGATCTGGGCCTGCTGCCGAGAGAGCAGGACGGACCGGTGATGGTGGAAGAAGTCATGTCCGGCTACCCAGCGGCCAAAGCAGGTATCAAGGCCGGCGATGGGATCATATCCGTCAACGGGCAGGCGGTTCATGGCGTGCCGTCAATTAGCGCGCTGCTGAACGAGGCAGGCGGCCGGCCGGCGAAGCTGGTGGTCGAGCGGAACGGAAAGCCACTCACGGTTTCCGTGCAGCCCATTTGGGCGGACTTCGCCAACGAACAGCCCGGTTACCGGCTTGGCTTCAGCGCAGCGCCCCCGCCGTTCCATGTGGAGCAGTCGCCGCTGCCCCAGGCCGTGAAGCAGTCGGTGAGCTACAACCTGCGGAATTCCGGATACATTCTCGACATTCTTGGGCGGCTCTTCTCGCGCCACGGCGCAGTCATGCAGCAGCTGAGCGGACCCATCGGAATTGCGCGAGCCACGGGCGAAGCGGCTGAGGCGCATGGCTGGGAGCCGCTGGTGGGACTGACGGCGCTGATCAGCCTGAACCTGGGCATCATGAACCTGCTGCCGATTCCGATTCTGGATGGCGGGACGATTCTGTTCCTGCTGATCGAGGGCGCACTGCGACGGGAGCTGAAGCAGGAGTTCAAGGAGCGCGTGTATCAGGTGGCGTTCGTCATGCTGATCCTGTTCTTCGCGTTCGTGATGGTGAACGACGTTTCGAAGCTGAACCTGTTCTCCAAGATGAAGCCGTAGTGCAAAGGTGAACGGAGCAACCAGGCCTGCCCTTGCGGCGGGCCTTTGCATTTGCGCAACATGATGTCGAGGACCGGGAGCGTTGCGCGGGTGCGCTGCATCCCAACGGAAACAGGGCCCGAATTCACGCCGGAGAAACCCCTATGGAACGCCGCACATTTCTGCAGAGGGCGGCCGCCGCAGCGGCTGCACTCGCAGCCGGACAGGCCGCAGCGGGCCAGCAGGCCAATCGCAATCCGCAGGACAGCTTGCCGCTGGGAGTAGAGTTCATCACGTCGCCGAATCCGAATGCAGCGCGAATGATTCCGCGCGTTGAGCATCCAGGCACCATGCGCGGCGAGATGCTCTACCGGCCGCTCGGGACGACGGGCGTCGAGGTATCGGTGATCGGCATGGGCGGCTATCACCTGGGAAAGAAGCAGTTGCCGGAGCAGGAAGCGATCCGGCTCATTCACCAGGGGCTCGACCGCGGGATCAACTTTCTCGACAACTGCTGGGACTACAACGACGGCAACAGCGAAGTGGTGATGGGCAAGGCGCTGGCGCAGGGCGGGTACCGCAAGAAGGCGTTCCTGATGACGAAGATTGATGGGCGCTCGAAGCAGGCTGCGCAGCAGCAGATCGAGCAGAGCCTGCAACGGCTGCAGACGGATCACCTCGACCTGCTGCAGCACCACGAGATTCTGCGCTTTGAGGATCCGGACCGGGTGTTTGCCGAAGGCGGCGCGATGGAGGCGGTGCTGGAGGCGAAGAAGGCAGGAAAGGTGCGGTTCATCGGCTTCACCGGCCACAAGGATCCGCATGTGCACCTCTACATGCTGGATACCGCGAAGCGGCACGGCTTCCATTTCGACACGGCGCAGATGCCGCTGAACGTGATGGACGCACATTTCCGCAGCTTTGCGCAGTTGGTGGTCCCCCGGTTAGTGACGGAGGGAACCGGTGTGCTGGCGATGAAGACCTTCGGCGATCATTTTGTTCTGGCCAGCAAAACCGTGGAGCCCATGGAGTGCCTGCATTACGGGCTCAATCTGCCTGTATCGGTGGTGATTACGGGCATTGATAACGAGGAGATCCTGAACCAGGCCTTCAACGCGGTGAAGACGTTCAAGCCGATGGATGAGCAAGAGGTCGCGGCGATTCTGGCGAAGACGCAAACTGCGGCGCTCACGGGGAAATGGGAACCGTTTAAGACCACGTCGATGTTCGACGGGACGGCGCATCATCCGGAGTATCTGGGATAGCGCAGATCAGAGCGCGAGCGGCGGGGGCTGGAAGCCGAAGCCACGCTCGAGGGCGGCGGAGACGGCGAGGACGAGCTCATCTTCGAACGGACGCCCGGCGATTTGGACTCCGATGGGCAGGCCGTCGGATGAGCGGCTGACGGGGACCACAGCCGCAGGTCCGCCGAGCAGATTGAACCACTGTGTATAGCGCATCGCGTCGAAGTAGCTGACGGCCTGGCCGTCGACGGTCCAACTGCGCTCGAATGGTTTGAAGGCCGGGATGGAGCACACAGGACAGAGAAGCAGCGGAAACGCGCGCATCTCGTCGAGGAGCGCGGCGCGGACTTTGTCGGATTCAACCCAGGCATCCAGAAGTGCGTCAGGGGTGAGCGGTGGCTGCTCGCGCGCGATCGCAAGGAAGTCGCGGAAGGTGGGGCTAAGTTCGTGTTCGTGACCCCGGATGGTGGGCGCGTAGAGCATGGCTCCGCACTGGACGAAGAAGATTGTCCAGAGGCGGCGCGCAGCTTCGAGGGATTGCGGACGAAAGGGTTTGATCGTGAAGCCTTGTTGCTCGAGCGCGCGCGCCGCGGAGCGCACGGCCTCGCGGGTTTCGTGTGTGACGGGAATCAGGCCGTCATCTTCGAACCAGCCGATGGGGAACTGCTTCGCTTCTTCAAGCGAGACGGCGCGGTGCGGAATGGGCGCGCTGGAGGGATCTGTCGGGTCCTGACCGGAAAGCGCCGTAAAGAGCAGCGCGACATCGGCAATGGTGCGCGCCATAGGTCCGATGGCGCCGAGGAAGGAGAACGGGCCGAGGCAGGGCGGGAGGTGTCCGGCGGCGGGGAACCGTCCGGCGGTGGGCTTCAGGGCGCAGATCCCGGTGAAGTGCGCGGGCTCGCGAACGGAGCCGCCGCTGTCGCTGCCGAGTCCTGCGGCGGAAAGGCCCGCGGCAATGGAAGCGGCTTCGCCTCCGCTGGAGCCGCCGGCAGTGCAGTCGAGGTTCCAGGGGTTGCGCGTGCTGCCGTAGAGCAGGTTTTCCGTCTCGTAGGCCATCAGGAACTCGGGGCAATTGGTGGTGCCGAGGATGACGGCTCCGGCGTCGATGAGGCGCTGCACGAGAACCGCGTTTTCAGACGGAATAGAGCCGCGGTTCAGGGTGGTGCCGATTTCGCAGCGGTATCCGGCAACGGAGATCGAGGATTTGACGGTGACAGGGAGCCCGGAGAGCGGGCCCGGGCGGGGGGTTTTTGCCTGGGCGCGAATGCGGTCGGGGTCGAAGTCAACGAGCGCGTTGAGCTGCGGACTCAGCCGGCGAATCTGTGCGATGTGCTCTTCGGCAAGCTCGAGTGGGGTGATGGCGCGGGTGCGAAGGAGGTCCAGCTGCTCGGTGGCGGGGCGAAGCGTGACGGACATAGCCGGAGATGAAGGCTGATTATAATTTGGCGCAGTGAAGAGCGAATTTCCCGACCTTCTGCAGCGCTCCGGCGCGCGCTCGTGGGCGCAGATTCTGGAGCGCGCAGCTGATGATCTCGAGAGCATTCTGATTCCACAGGCCGCCCGGCGAAGTGTGCTGGTGACGGGTGCCGGGGGATTCATCGGGTCGGAGATGGCGCGGGTGCTGGCACGCTCGGGCGCAGAGCGCGTGGTGCTGCTGGATATTTGCGAGCAGCATTTGTTCGAGATTGCGGAGGAAATCGGCGAGCGCGGTGTGGCCGTGCTGGGCAGCGTCTGCGATGGCGTGCTGCTGGACGAGCTGTTCCGCGAACACCGGCCGGAGTGGGTGATTCATGCGGCGGCGTTGAAGCACGTGCCACTGATGGAGCGGAATCCGCTGGCCGCGGTGGAGACGAACGCGCTGGGAACGTGGCGCGTTGCGGAGGCCGCGGAGTCCTGGGACGCGCGGCGAATGGTCCTGGTGTCGACGGACAAGGCAGTGGCGCCGCGGAGCATCATGGGCGCGGCAAAGCGGATTGCGGAGTTGGTGATGCTGGAACGGTCGCGTATGCGGCGGAGCTCGGTGCGGCTGGTCAACGTGATTGGGTCGCCGGGCAGCGTCGCTCCATTGTTCGCTGAGCAGATTGCGCAGGGCGGCCCGGTGACGGTCACGCATCCGGAGGCGCGGCGGTATTTCATGACGCTCGATGAAGTGGTCAGGCTGCTTGCGCAGGACATGACGAATGAAGATGCGGGCGGGGTGCTGATTCGGGAACCGGGCGACGCGGTGCGGATTACCGAACTCGCGGAGCGGATGATTGCGGCGAGCGGGCGCGCGGTGGAGATCGCGTACACGGGCGAGCGTCCCGGAGACAAGCTGGATGAAGCGCTCCTCGGTGCAGAGGAGCGGCTGGGTTCCTGGGCGACGGCGGGACTGCGGCGGATCATAAGCCCGCGGGCTGAGAGCCTGGACCTGCATCTTCGGGCACTCGAAGCTGCGGTGGCGGAGCGAAACGCGGCCGAGGCGCTGCGCCTGGTCGGGGGCCTCGTACCTGATTACGAGGCGAGCGCGGTGGTGCGCGGGATCGTGGCGGAAGCGGCGCCGGCGGCCCGATGAAGCGGCGCATCGCGGTCGTCACGACGTCGCGCGCGGACTATTCCCATCTGTACTGGCCGCTGAAGCTGCTCCAGGCGCATCCCGACGTTGATCTAAAGCTGATCGTAATGGCGTCGCATCTGTCGCCGGAATTTGGCATGACGGTGTCTGAAATTGAGCGCGACGGCTTCGCGATTGCGGCGCGCGTCGAGTCTCTGCTGAGTTCGGATTCCGATGTCGGGATGGCGAAAAGCATCGGCGTGGCGGTGCTTTCGCTGGCGGATGCGCTGGGGGCGATGCGTCCCGACGTGCTGCTGCTGATTGCCGACCGTTACGAGATGCTGGCGCCCGCGGCGGTGGCGCTTTCGCTGCGGATTCCGATCGCGCACATCGAGGGCGGGGAGATCAGCGAGGGAGCGATTGACGATGCGGTACGGAATGCTCTGACGAAGATGAGCCACATCCATTTCACATCGACAGAAGAGGCGCAGGCGCGGGTAATTGCGATGGGTGAGGAGCCGTGGCGTGTGCATCGCGCGGGTGCGCCGTCGCTCGACCATCTGCGGCGCAGCCGACTGCCAACGCGCGAGGAGGTGGAGACGCGGTGTGGAGTGGATTTCCGCACGCCGGCGCTGCTGGTTGCGTATCATCCGGTTACCCTGGAGCACGATACGACGGTAGAGGCGGAGGCGCTCTTCACTGCCCTGGAGCAGATCGCGGCGAATGGAGACGCGCAGATCCTGTTCTGCTATCCCAATGCAGATGCGGGGAGCCGGCGGCTGATCGAGCGGACGCGGCGGTTTCTCGAGGAGCATCCGCGGGGAAAGGTGTTCGTGAATCTCGATGCGGTGACGTACTGGAGCCTGCTGCGGCAGGTGGAGGTGATGATCGGCAATTCGAGCAGCGGGATCATGGAGACGGCGTCCTTCGCACTGCCGACGGTGAACGTAGGACTGCGGCAGAAGGGACGGGAGCGGGCGCGCAACGTGTTGGACGCGGAGGCAAATGCGGAGGCGATTGTGACACGCGTGGCCGAAGCGCGCAGTGCGGCGTTTCGGCAATCGCTTGCGGGCATGACGAATCCATACGGCGATGGGCATGCGGCGGAGCGGATCCTCGAAGTCCTGACCACGGTGCCGCTGGGACCGCAATTGCTGATCAAGCGAGCTGTGCCGCTGCCATGACCAGGATCGAGATTCCGCTGTCGGCGCCGGACATTACGGACTTCGAGATTGAGGCGGTCGTTTCGGTCCTGCGGAGTCCGCGGCTGAGCCTTGGACCGAAGCTCGAAGAGTTCGAGCGCAGCGTTGCGGAATATGTGGGCTCAGCGCACGCGGTGGGCGTGAGCTCAGGGACGGCGGGACTGCATCTGGCGCTCATTGCACTCGGCATTGGCCCGGGCGATGAGGTGATCGTGCCGTCATTCACCTTTGTGGCGGTGGCCAATGCGGTGCGGTACGTGGGGGCGACGCCGGTCTTTGCGGATATCGATGGCGAGTCGCTGAATCTGGACCCGGCGCACGTGGAGGCAGCAATCACGCCGCGCACACGGGCGCTGATCGCGGTGCATACTTTTGGGCGTCCGGCGGACATGGCGGCGCTCGGGGCCATTGCGCGGCGGCACGGGCTAAAGGTGATCGAGGATGCGTGCGAGGCGCTGGGGGCCGAAATTGATGGCCAGCGCGTGGGTACGTTCGGCGATGCTGCGGTCTTTGCGTTTTATCCCAATAAGCAGATCACCACCGGCGAAGGCGGCATGGTGGTGACGCAGGATGCCGATGTGTCACGACAAGTGCGGGCGTTGCGGAATCAGGGGCGCTACGGCGAAGCCTGGCTGGAGCATGCGGAACTAGGGTACAACTATCGGCTTTCAGAGATGCAGGCGGCTCTGGGCGTGGCGCAGATGCGGCGGGTCGACGAAATTCTGGCGTGCAGGGAGGCGGTGGCGCGTCGGTACTGTGCGCTGCTCGCCGGCAATCCAGCGGTGCGGCTGCCGGCGATGGACGTTCCGGGGCAAAGGCTGAGCTGGTTTGTCTTCGTGGTGCAGGTTCCGGAGCGCGATCAGGTGGCGGAGCGGCTGGCGTCGGCGGGCATTGCGACGGGACGGTATTTTGCGCCGATTCATTTGCAGCCGGCATATGCACCATCCTCTCGCTCGAACACCACGGCCGAGAAGAATGGCATATGCAAATTCGATTTACCTGTGACAGAAGCGGCAGGCGCGCGGACGCTGGCGCTGCCGTTTTTTAATCGGATCACTGAAGAGCAGATGGGGCGTGTCGCGGAAGCGCTCAGGACTGCACTGTCGTAATGCTGCTTTGGTCAGGGGCCACAATCAGACTCTGCAATTTGCCGGGCAATGCTAGCATGGGCGCATGACGCCGCCCAGAAAACCCCGCGCGCGTAAGGCCCCGGTTCCCAGGAGAAAACGCGCCGTGCCCGCAGATCATCCGCGGGATTTGGTGGTTCTGACGGGGCTTTCAGGATCGGGCAAGGCGTCGGCGCTGAAGGCCTTCGAGGACCTCGGGTTCTACGCGGTAGACAACATGCCGGTAGATCTGATGCCGCCGTTTGCGGAGCTGGTGGCGCATTCGCGGGATATCCGGCGAGCGGCGCTGGTGGTGGACGTGCGCGAGGGCCAGAGCCTGGAGCGGTTCCCGACCACTCTGGGAGAAATTCGGCGCAAGCTGCCGACCACCGTCGTCTTTCTGGAGGCGTCGAAGGCGGCGTTGCTGGCGCGGTATTCGGAGACGCGACGGCCGCATCCGCTGGGTCGCGAGGAGCGGGTGACGGCCGCGCTGCATGAGGAGCGTCGGCTGCTCGAGCCGATCCGGCAGATGGCGGACATCGTCATCGACACGACGAAGTTCAACGTGCATGAGCTGCGGGCGTATATCCAGAGCAAGTTCGTACGCGAGAGCGACGGCAAAAGCCTGATGATTTCGTCCGTCAGCTTCGGATACAAGCGCGGCGTGCCTCTCGATGCAGATCTGGTCTTCGACGTGCGCTTCCTGCCGAATCCGCATTTCGTGCCGGAGTTTCGCAATCTGACCGGCAAAGATGCGAAAGTGGAGAACTACATTGTGAGTTTTCCGCAGACGCGGGAGTTTCTGGATCGCGTAACGGATCTGCTCGTTTTCCTGCTGCCGCACTACATTCACGAGGGCAAGAGCTACCTGACGCTGGCGTTTGGGTGCACGGGCGGCCAGCACCGGTCCGTAATGATTGCGGAGGAAATTGCGCGGCGCCTGGGACGGCGTGGCTATCAGGTGAAGACCGCGCACCGGGACATGTCCCGGTAGGGAAACAGGGCATTGGCAATAGGCAACAGGGATAGTTTTGTACCGGATTTTCCGCATTCCGCAGGAGTTTTGGGGCTGGGTCGGGCCTTGTGCCGCGACCTAAAATAGAAGCAGGACCCCATGGCGGAATTCACTCATCTGCACCTGCACACCGACTACTCCCTGCTGGACGGTGCGTGCGACGTTGAAAAACTGGTTCGGCGCGTAGCCGGCATCGGACAGAAATCTGTAGCGATCACCGATCACGGCAACATCTACGGTGCAGTGCACTTCTTCGACGCCGCGAAGAAGCACGGCGTGCAGCCGATCCTCGGCTGCGAACTGTACATCTGCAAGAAGGAAGACCATCGTGAAGATCCGCAGGGCGACGACTACAACCACCTGCTGGTGTTGGCGGAGAACGAGGAGGGATACCGCAATCTCGTTCGCATCACGTCGGAAGCGTCGCTGCATGGGTTCTACCGCAAGCCCCGCGTGAGCAAAAAATATCTGGCGGAGCACGCGAAGGGGCTGATTGGTTTCTCGGGGTGCCTGGCGGGCGAACTCTGCGAAAACCTGATGGCCGGCAAGTATGAGGCGGCCAGGGCGACAGCTGGCCAGTACGAGGAGATCTTCGGAAAGGGCAACTTCTTCCTGGAAATTCAGGACCAGGGACTGGAGCTGGAGAAGAAGATTCACGCGGACCTGTTCCGGCTGGAGAAGGAACTGGGGATTCCGCTGGTCGCGACCAACGACAGCCATTATCTCTGCGAGGACGACGCGCACGCGCACGAGGTGCTGCTGTGCGTGCAGACGGCGGCGTCGATCAACGATCCGAAGCGCTTTAAATTCGACTCCGATCAGTTCTATGTAAAAACGGCCGACGAGATGGAGCGGCTCTTCGCGCACGCTCCGGAGGTAGTGCGGCGGACGATGCAGTTTGCCGAGCGCTGCCACCTGAAGCTGAGCAAGGTCGACAATCCGTTTCCGGAATTCGCTGTGCCGCCGGGACACACCATCGACAGCTACTTCGAGGAGGTTTGCCGGCAGGGCTTCAAAAAGCGGCTCGACACGGCAATCCGGCATTTGCAGGAGCGGGGCCTGCTGCGCTCGCCGGTGTCGGAGTACGAGGCACGGCTGGAGCGCGAGATCGCCATCATCCGGCAGATGAAGTTCTCGGGATACTTCCTGATCGTGTGGGACTTCATCCGCTACGCGAAGGAGCACGGGATTCCGGTGGGTCCGGGGCGCGGATCGGCGGCGGGGTCGCTGGCGACCTACTGCATGGAAATTACGGACATCGATCCGCTGCAGAACGCGCTGCTGTTCGAACGCTTCCTGAATCCGGAGCGCGTGTCAATGCCGGATATCGACATTGACTTCTGCATGAACCGGCGCGGTGAGGTGATCGACTACGTCACGCGCAAATACGGGCGCGAGCAGGTGGCGCAGATCATCACCTTCAACACCATGGCGGCCAAGGCGGCGATCAAGGATGTGGGGCGCGCGCTCGACATGCCGTACGGCGACGTGGACCGCATCGCGAAGCTGGTGCCGGCGACCATCGGCGTAACCATCGATCAGGCGCTCAAGGATTCGCCGCAGCTGCAGGAGGCGTACGAGGGAACGCAGCAGATCCGGGAGCTGATCGACACGGCTCGAAAGCTCGAAGACCTCATCCGCGGAGCTGGTGTTCATGCCTCTGCCGTGGTGATTGCGCCGCGCCCGCTGACCGAGCTCGTGCCGGTGAGCCGCAGCAAGAACGAGGAGATCGTCACCGCGTATGACATGAAGGCCGTCGAGAAGATGGGCCTGCTGAAGATGGACTTCCTCGGGCTGACGACGCTGACGGTGATCAGCGATTGCCTGAAGATGATCGCGAAAAACCGCAGCGAAGAGCTGGACATGGCGAAGGTTCCGCTCGACGACCAGAAGACCTACGAGCAGGTCTTTCACCGGGCGCTGACGTCGGGGGTCTTCCAGTTCGAGTCGGGCGGGATGCGCGACGTGCTGCGGCGTTACAAGCCGACTACGGTCGAAGACCTGACCGCTCTGAACGCACTGTACCGGCCGGGGCCGATCCAGGGCGGCATGATCGACGACTTCATCGAGCGCAAGTGGGGGCGGAGAAAAGTCGAGTACCTGCTGCCGCCGCTCGAGACCATCCTGAAAGAGACGCTGGGCGTGATCGTGTATCAGGAGCAGGTGATGCAGATCGCGAACATCCTGGCAGGCTACTCGCTGGGCGAAGCCGATTTGCTGCGCCGCGCGATGGGCAAGAAGAATCCGGAGGAGATGGCGAAGCAGCGGGATCGCTTCGTCAGCGGCGCGCTGGAGCGCGGCTATCCGAAAGAGACTGTCGTCCAGATCTTCGATCTGATGGAGCAGTTCGCTGGCTACGGATTCAACAAGTCGCACTCGGCGGCGTACGCGCTGCTGGCGTATCACACGGCGTATCTGAAGACGCATTATCCGGTGGAGTTCATGTCGGCGCTGCTGACCTCGGAAATCTCCAAGCCGGAAAACGTGGTGAAGTACATCAAGGAATGCCGCGAAATGGAGATCGCGGTCGAGCCGCCGGATGTGCGCTACAGCGACGCAGACTTTACGCCGCACGGCGATAAGATTCGGTTTGGGCTGACGGCGATCAAGAATGTCGGGCGCAACGCAATCGACTCGATTCTGGCCGTTCGCGATGAGCTGGCGAAGGAAGGCCGCAGCTTCGGGAATTTCGAGGAATTCTGCGAGAAGATCGATCTCCGGCTGCTGAACAAGCGCGTGCTGGAATCGCTGATTAAGGCGGGCGCACTGGATTCGTTTGGCCGACGGGCGCAATTGCTGGCGGCAGTGGACAGAACCATTGAGCGCGCTCAGAAATCGCAGCGCGATCTTGCCGCGGGTCAGAGCGGCCTGTTCGGGATCTTCGACACGCCCGCGGCGCACAAGTCCGATGAATTGCCGAATGTGCCCGATCTGGAAGAGACGCAGCGTCTGCAGATGGAGAAAGAGGTGCTGGGCTTCTTCGTCTCGGGGCATCCGCTGGACAAGTATGCGGAGAAGCTGCGGAATCTGCCGGGCGTGCTGGACGTGGCCACCGCGCTGGAGACCAAGCCGGCTCCGTCGAATGGGCGCAGGGGACAGGCTCCGGAGAACGAGATTGCCGTTGCTGGCGTGATGCTGGGGCTGAAGGTGGCGAAATCGAAGCGTTCGGGCGAACTGTACGCGCAGGCGGCGCTCGAAGACGCAACGGGGAAAATCGATCTGATCTGCTTCCCAAAGGATTACGAACGCCTGGCCGAGCAGCTGAAGATGGAAGTTCCGGTGCTGGTGCGCGGACAACTGCGCGCGGAAGAGGATGCCGCGCCGAAGCTGTGCGTGTCGTCGATCCAGGCGCTGGAAGATGTGAAGGTGCGTCTGCCGAAGAATATTCGGATTCGGATTGCGCTGGAGCGGGTGAGCGAGACGACGCTGGAGGAATTGCGCGATCTGGTCGCGGGCGCACCTGGTCCGGGCCGGGTGATGATCAACGTGGAGCAGCGCGGGCAATACTGCGTAGTGATGGAGCCGGAAGGATTGATGGTCGCCGCGGACCGGGCGTTCATCGACAAAGCGGAATTGCTGCTGGGGCGCGGGATGGTGCAGGCGCTGGACTGAACCAGCGATCAGGCGCTGCGCTCAGGATGACAGCGGGTTGCCATCTACAATGCGAGGGTGAGCGAGTCCCTCGTCGAACCGCACGCACCGCATCGCCGCTGGCGCATCGCCGTGCTGCTGGGCATCGGCGTCCTGGTGAATTTCTTCGACCGCGTGAACGTCTCCGTCGCGTTCAGTTCCCTGCATGCGGAGTGGGGGATCACGGCGGTCACTTTCGGGTATCTCGCGTCTGCCTACAACTGGAGCTACGGCGCGCTGCAGATTCCGGTAGGCGTGATGCTCGACCGCTGGGGCGTGCGGCGGATCGGGCGCATTGCGGCGTTTCTGTGGAGCGTGGCGTCGTTCTGGTCGGGACTGGCGAGCGGTGTGGCGTCGTTTTTCTGTGCGCGGCTGCTGCTCGGTGTGGGCGAGGCGCCGACCTTTCCGGCGAATGCAAAGGCGGTCGGCTACTGGTTTCCGGAGCGGGAGCGGAGCTTCGCCACATCGCTCAACGATGCGGCGGCGAAGTTCGCCTCCGCCATCGGCGTGCCCATTCTGGGTGTGCTGCTCTTCCGGTTCGGATGGCGGTTCAGTTTCATCTTCACCGGCGCGGTGAGCTTCCTGTATTTCCTGCTGTTCTGGGGCGTATACCGCAATCCCAGCGAGGACGCGAAGCTGAGCGAGGCGGAGCGCACGCTGATGCGCGAAGGCAACGCGCAGCCGGAGGCGGCGCTGATGCTCGCCAGCAGCTGGGAGGCGCGGGAGGCCGGCGCCGGAGTGCGGCACGCGCACGGAGCGCCGCTTCTCTACCTGCTGCGGCAGCGCGAGGTGCTGGGCGCGACAGTCGGATTTGCCGCGTACAACTACGTTTTCTACCTTGTGCTCACCTGGCTGCCGACGTATCTCTCGATGACCATGCATCTGGATCTGCGGCGATCGGCGATGGACACCAGCATTCCGTGGCTGGTGGCGACGGCGACCGATTTGCTGATTGGCGGACTGCTGGTGGATCTGCTGGTCCGGCGGGTGCGGCGTGCCTGGCTCGTGCGGCAGGCGGTGCTGGTCGGCGGGCTGGCGTTCGGGATGGGAATCTACGGAGCGCGGTTCGCGCACACTCCGGCGCAGGCGGTGGCGTGGATCAGCGTGTGCATGGCTGGGCTGGGCGCGATGGCGCCAGTGGGATGGTCCATTCCGTCGTTCATTGCGCCGCGGGAGAGCGTGGGGCGCATTGGCGGGATTATGAATTTCGCAACCCAGCTGGCGGCCATTTCCGCGCCGATCATCACCGGGTATTTTGCGCGGGCGCACAACTTCGGCGGATCGTTTGCGCTGGCTGCGGTGGTGCTGGCGGTGGGGATTGCGGGATATGCGCTGGGACTGGGAAAGATGCGGGTGATTCCGGAGCCCTGAAAGGCAGGGAATAGGCAATAGGCAAAAGGGAACAGAGATCAGTGATCAGTGAGCGGGAAGCGGGCGCGGATTTCGTAGCGGGAGCCTTCGGGGCCGGGGAAGGATTCGTAGAGGAGGAATTCATCGGCCGTGAATGCGGCTACGGGATTCTCTTTGTGAGCGCGCAGCGCCTGCTGCAGCGGGGCGAGCGCGCGCGATCCGGCGCGGCCTTTGGCGCGAGCGAGGGTGATATGAGGGTGATAAGCGCGATCCTCGGGAAGAAATCCGCACGGGCGCGTCGCAGCGACGACTTTCTGCTGCAACGCGAGGAGTTCAGGCGAAAGAAGCATGCCGGCGTAAAACACGCCGGCGCGGTCAAAGAATCCGAGGCCCTCGATGCGGATGGGCACAGGCGCGGCGTGAATCTCGCTCAGGCGAGTCCTGACGCAGGCGGCCTGCTGGTCAAAGGCCTGGCCGAGGAACTGGAGCGTGACATGCCACCCCTCTTCACCGGACCAGCGGAGGTCGCTGCCGGAGCGAGGCGCAAGCCGATCGCGCAGCGAGCGGAGGACGGCAGTGGCCTCTTCGGGGAGCGCGATGGCGATGAACAGCCTCATGGCAGGACCAGAGTACCCGGATGACGCGCTCGCATTCTAAATTCATGCGCGTCGGCGTGTGGCTGGCCGTGGTTGGCGCAGCGGCCTCAGCGCGAAGCTGCGCGGCGCAAATGACAATGGGTGGCCCGCCGCATACCTTCGTGCAGGAAATTGAGGCGCACGCAACCTCAGGCACGAGCGCGGAGCCGGATTCGACGCCCGCGCCGATGCTGATGACCATGCGGCGCGGCTGGATGCTAATGCTGCACGGCAACGGATTCATCTCCGACATTCAGCAGACAAGCCCGAGGGGCAGCGACAAGCTGTTCTCGACGAACTGGGCGATGGGCATGGCCCAGCGCAGTGCCGGGCCCGGCATGCTGACGCTGCGCGCCATGCTGAGCCTGGAGCCGGCGACGGTGATTGACCGGCGGTATCCGTTGCTCTTTCAGCAGGGAGAAACAGCCTACGGAGCGCCGATCGTCGACGGGCAGCATCCGCACAACTTCGTGATGGAAGCAGCGGCGCTGTACGACCTGCGGATCGGCAGGAGGGCTCTCGTGAGTTTGTATGCGGCCCCGGTGGGCGATCCGGCGATTGGGCCGATTGCGTATCCGCATCGCGCGTCGGCGCTGGAGGATCCGGTCGCCACGCTTGGCCATCACCAGGAAGACTCGACCCACATTTCCGACGATGTGGTCACGGCTGGACTGACCGTTGACTGGCTGCGGGTAGAGGCCAGCGGTTTTCACGGGCGGGAGCCGAACGAGCACCGGTGGCAGGTGCAACAGGGGGCGATGGATTCCTGGTCGGTACGCGTGACGGCGCAGCCGGGACAGAACTGGAGCGGGCAGTATTCGTTCGGGCGGCTGCACAGTCCCGAGGCGCTGTTTCCCGCAGACGATCAGGACCGGCAGACCGCGTCGGTAATGTACAACCGGCCGCTCGGCAGGGGCGGCAACTGGGCGAGCACGCTGGCGTGGGGACGGACTCGGGATCTGCCCAGCGGACTCTCGAAAAACGGGCTGGTGGAGAACAGCTTCCTGCTGGAATCGACCCTGCAGTTTGCTCGCCGCAACTATGGGTTCACGCGGATCGAGGATGTGGACCGGACGACGGAGCTGCTTCTGGGCGAGCGGGCGCTGCCGCCAGGCTTCGAGGAGGGATCGGCCGGACGGGTGCAGGCGTATACCTTCGGCTATGACCGGGATGTGGGGCATATGCCGCGTCTGGAGAGCGCGCTCGGGGCGCAGGCGACGGTGTATACGCCAGGATCGAGGTTAAAGCCGGTCTACGGGTCGGATCCGGCGGGGTTTGTGGTGTTTCTGCGGGTGCGGATCACGGGCGGGCGCTGAGACGGGAAAACCGCAGGTCCTTCGACTCGCCGCCGCATCTTGCGCCAAACGCGGCGCAAGATGCGCGGGCTCGCTCAGGATGACAAGCCTGTTAGCGCACAGGTTCCTCAGTCGGCGGCTTCTTCTGCGCCCTCATGCACCTGGACGAGGAACTCGCGGAGGACCCGGGCATTTTGTTCCGTGTTCTCGGCTCGCTCCTGGAAGCGCGTGGCGGACTGTTCCTGACGGCTTCTCGTGGCGCGATCCACCAGGCGTTTGTAGAGGGCCGCGCTTTCCTCAAGGGCGCGGGGGGCAGACCAGAGAGCGGTTTCGATGGCGTGCTGCTGCTCGACGCTGAGATTGCGGGCAGTAAAGGCGTGGCCGACACGGCAGCGGAAGCGCAGGAACCCGTTTTCCTCCAGTTCCCAAAGCACGCCTCCGCAGTCGGGGCAGGCGAAGGCGGAGGGCCGTCCCGGGCGCTCTTCACTCTCGATTTGCGGCATTTCCAACTCCAAAAGCCTGGTTTCCTTCTCCTCGAGAGAGCCGGGGCGCTGCGCGGGCTCAGCGGGTTCGGGGAGTTCTTCACGGACGAGACGCATGATTTCCGCGGGAATTTGTTCCAGCGGAAGGACGGTGGCCTGCGGCACCTTTTCCCGAGCGTGACGGGGCATGGAAGAAAACATGGCCGTCAACGGATCCTGCACGATGGGGACGCCGCCGTGAGCCCGGACGACCATCAGCCCGGAGGTGCCGTCGTCGAGCATGCCGCTGAGGACGACGCCGATGACGCGGGCGCCGGCGGAAACGGCGGCGGAGCGGAACAGGGGGTCGATCGCCGGGCGGTGCAGGTTCTCACGGGGTCCCTGGAGAACCCGGATGTGGTTGCCCTGGACGAGCATGTGGAAGTCCGGCGGGGCGATATAGACGTGGCCGCGCCTCAGGCGCTCCCCGTCTTCCGGATGGCTGGTTTTCAGGGCGGTAGCGCGTCCAAATATCTGGGGCAGCATGCTGCTGCTGCGCCCTGCGGTGTGCAGGACGATCAGCACGGAGGCGGGGATATCCGCGGGCAGGCCGGCGAGGAGGTGTTGCAACGCCTCGATACCGCCTGCGGAGGCGCCGATCACGATCAGATCACGATGCACTCAGGAATTTTCCGCGTCCGGGTGTTGGGATGTTTGACAGCGGCGTTAAGATAGCTCGCGAACAGAAGGCCTCAGAGGCTGTGTGATATACATCGCAGGAATTCGGGTCTCCTGGCATCCAAAACGTGTGCGTTCGAGTCAAAAAAACCGACCTGAGGTGTATGACTTCAGGTTCCCGAATTCAGACCCGGATTTTTTGCAAGCAGGGGGCGTGTGATGGGTACGTCGATCATGTCACAGAACTCGACGGTTCTGACTTCCTGGAAGGATATAGCCCGGTATATGGGAAAGGGCGTTCGCACGGTGCAGCGGTGGGAGATGGATTTTGGGCTGCCGGTTCGCCGGCCCCAGGGCTCGAACAAAAAGGCCGTGCTGGCCAGGCCGCGCGATCTGGATGCCTGGGTGGCGCTGCGCTGCGCCAGCCGCGGCACGAGGCACCAGGAGAAAGGGGCGGTCTCACAACCGCAGCTCAGCGGGGTGATGGCGCTGCACGCGCAGATTGAAACCGCGCGGCAGCTGCAGCAGTACAATCGGCTGCTCACGGAAGAAGTGAAGTCGCAACTCACGGCTTTACGGGAGCAGATGGTTCAGCTCAAGAAGCGGGATTGACGGCGAGCTGCCGTTCGGTCTGGACCTGTTTCTCGCTCGGTCCGATGGCGACGGGCCGGCAAGCACCCGCCTTATAATTTCTGCGACTATCCATTCACGCTCGATGGCGCGACGTCCTTTTTCCACCGCCATCAACTTTCCTGCATTGGTCCGCAAATGAACCGCTCGGCACAAGACAACGCGGCAGAAACGGAGAAACAGGAGCACGGCGCCGGGAAGCTCGGCAATGGGTTTCTCGTGGTTGGCATTGGGGCTTCAGCCGGAGGGCTGGAAGCGTACACGGCCTTATTCAAGGCGCTGCTGCCCGACCTCGGCATGGCCTATGTTCTGGTGCCGCATCTGGACCCGGCGCGGGAGAGCGCGTACACGCAAATCGTCGGCCGCGCGACAGCGATGCCGGTGCTGCAGATCGAGGACCGCATGCAGGTCCAGCCGGATCACGTGTACGTGATCCCGCCGAACTGTGAGCTGACGATGTCGGGGAAGGAACTGCGCATCACGGATCAGGAGTCGCCCCGTGCCATCCGGGGAACGATCGATATTTTCTTTCGTTCCCTGGCGGCCGAATGCGGGCCGAATGCCGTTGGGGTTGTGCTGTCGGGAACGGCATCGGACGGGACGCACGGGCTGACGGCCATCAAAGGCGAAGGCGGCATCACGTTTGCGCAGGACACGCGCTCGGCGAAGTACGACGGCATGCCGGCCAGCGCGATTGCGGCCGGGTGCGTGGACTTCGTCCTGCCTCCGGATCAGATCGCGGAGGAACTGGCGCGGATACGAAAACATCCCTATGTAGCCGGGACGCCGCCGCAGCTTTCCGAGGACCCGGACAGGAGCAACGAAGCACTGATGCAGCAGGTCTTCCGGCTGCTGCGGCGGGCGACGCGGGTGGACTTTTCGGAGTACAAGACCCCGACCATTGGACGGCGCATCCAGCGGCGCATGGTGCTGCACAAAATCGAGAAGCTGGCGGATTATGTGGCGCTGCTGCAGCGCGACCGCAACGAGGTCAACCAGCTGTATCAGGATTTCCTGATCAACGTGACGTCCTTCTTCCGGAACCCGGAAGCGTTCGAGACGCTGAAGCAGATTGTGTACCCCGAGGTCCTGAAGTCGCGGAGCAACGCCGTGCCGATTCGGATCTGGGTGCCGGGGTGTTCGACGGGCGAGGAAACGTATTCGCACGCGATCTCGCTGGTGGAATTTCTGGGCGACGAGCGGGCGGATGTGCCGGTTCAGATTTTCGGAACCGATCTGAGCGAAATGGCGATCACGCGGGCGCGCGCGGGCACCTACAAGGAAAGCATTGAGGCCGATATCAGCCCTGCGCGGCTGCGGCGGTTCTTTCACAAGGTTGACAGCGGGTACCAGATCAGCAAGACGATCCGGGACCTCTGCATTTTTTCGACGCAAAATATGTTCAGCGATCCGCCGTTCTCGCGGATGAATCTGGTGAGCTGCCGCAACGTGATGATCTACCTGAGCCAGTCGCTGCAAAAGCGGGTCATTCCTATCTTCCACTACGCCCTGAACCCATCGGGCTTTCTGATGATCGGCAACACGGAAGGGCTGCTGGGTGCAGGTTCGGAACTATTCGAAATGGCAGACAAGAAACAGAAGATCTATCGCAAGAAGCTGGTGGCGACACCAGTAACAATGGGGTTTGTAGTCGGCACCACGGATCACAGCGCCGGACCGGTGGACGGCGCGGCCACTGCGCCGCAAATGGCAGAGCCGGTGAGGGCGCCCGTCGAGCTGCAGCGCGAGGCGGACCGGCTGCTGCTTTCCCGGTATGCGCCGCCTGCGGTGGTGGTGAACGAGACGATGGAGATCCTGCAGAGCCGCGGGAGGACGGGAGCCTTTCTGGAGCTGGCGCCGGGCAGAGCCAGCCTGAACCTGCTGAAGATGGCGCGGCCGGGACTGCTCTTCGAGCTGCAGGCGGCCATCGATGAGGCGAAGAGGACAGGTTTGGAGGCCGAGCGCCACAACGTCCATGTGCAGGGGAACGGAAGCTCGCACGATACGCACCTGCGGGTGGTGCCCTTCAGGAGTCCGGTGCAGGAGCAGCACAGTTACCTGGTGATCTTCGAAACCGCGGACCGGGAAGTCGCGCCGCCTTCCGCTCACCCGGGCGAGCCGCTGACCGAGTCCGAGCGCACGGAGAAGGACAAACAGATTGCGCAGCTCAGGCAGGAGTTGTCGGCAACCAGGGATTACCTGCAGTCGATTATCGAGATGCAGGAGGCCACCAACGAGGAGCTGCAGTCGGCGAATGAGGAGATCCAGTCGGGGAACGAGGAGCTGCAGAGCACGAACGAGGAGCTGCAGACCAGCAAGGAAGAACTGGAGTCCGCGAACGAAGAGCTGCACACCGTCAACGAGGAGATGCAGCATCGCAACGAGCTGCTGACGCAGGCCAACAACGACCTGACCAATCTGCTGAACAGCATCAATCTGCCCATGCTGATGGTGAGCAGCGATTTGAGCTTGCGGCGCTTCACGCCGCAGGCGACGAACGTGCTCGGCGTGATGGCCAGCGATGTGGGGCGCCCGATTCCGCGCCTGAAGCTGAAGGTGGACGCGCGCAACCTGGAACAGATGATGCTGGACGTGATCCAGGAAGTGCAGCCGCGGCAGCAATCCGTACAGGACGAGGAAGGGCGCTGGGTGACTCTGCGGATGAATCCCTATCGCACGCTGGATAATCGCATCGACGGAGTAGTGCTGACGGTGCTGGAACGGGCCGGAGAGCCAGAGAGCGGCGGCGCGGGGAAGGGCAGCGCGAAAAAATCCGAGGGAAAAAAGAAGTGAGTGGGTCAGTTCAGTCCTGACACTCGGCGGTAGAAAATTCGTGTGGATTCGACCGGGGGCGATGGCCCCGTCGTCATTTGGCGCGCATCCTACCTGGTATAGGAACGAAACTGAACGGCTGGTGTGAGCTGCAGGTATCGACCCGAAGGCCACACGGCGCGCACCCACACTCACGACCACACACAAGCTGAGCGTGATCCGAACCTTCGCTTGATCGAAGGCGGCCGGAGTGCGCGCGATTACACAAATCCAACATGGAGGATCGACAGATGGCTCAAAACACTCAGAGCTACAACACAGTGGTGGGCTACTTTTCCTCAGACGAACAGGCGGACCGAGCCTTGCAGGCGCTGACGGATGCGGGCTTTAATCGCAGCCAGATCGGCATCGCGGGGCGCTCCTGGGATGAGACCACCAAAAGATCCAGCACAACCGGAACTGGAACACACACGAGCTTCTGGCAGAAGGTGAAGAATTTCTTCGAAGGCACGGAAGAGCGGCAGCGGGACGCCACGGACGATTACGGGTATGACTACGAGTCCGGCGATTTCCAGCAGTCGCTGGGGAGCTTTTCCATCCCCGAAGAGCGGTCGCGCTATTTCAATGACCGGTTCAACCGCGATCCGAATGGAGTTCTGCTGACAGTTGAGGCAGGCAACCGGACCGCCGAGGCTGAACAAATTATCGAGAAGAACGGCGGCGACGTGGGACGCAACAGCGGCACCTGGTCCTACGAGAGTAGCCGGAATGCAACCGGAACGGAGCAGACGCAGCGCATGCAGCTTTACGGCGAGGTGCTGCGGGTGCATCGTGATCGCGTGCAGCGGGGCGAAGCGCGTCTGCGCAAGCAAACCGTGACGGAGAATCAGACCGTCAATGTTCCGGTCACGCGTGAAGAACTCGTGGTCGAGAGGACTCCGGTGAGCGGAGAGAAAACTGCTCCGGGCGCGCGGATCGGCGAGAACGCCGAGGTACGCGTGCCGCTGTCGGAAGAGCGCGTGAAGGTGGAGAAGGAGCCCGTTGTCCGCGAAGAAGTCAAAGTGGGCAAGAAGGGCGTCACCAACGTCGAATCGCGCGATGAGAAGCTCCGGCACGAAGAGCTGAACATCGACGACGAAACCAAGCGCCGGGCCGGCTAAATCGCCGGAACCAGCAAGTTGCAGAGGGGCAGGCAGAGCGGTGGAACCTCGGCCTGCCTCCACGCAGGTCCTGGACCCGTTGATCGAATCGGCGAAGCACGAGTGAGTGAGTGACCAACTGCGAAGTCCGGCGCGGCATCTGAAACCGCGAGACTTCTCGCGATGTCCGACGCCGAAATCACCACAATCTTATTTGCTCTTCTGCTGCTGGTCGGCCTCGCGCAGCTTCTGGGCTACGTGTTTGTACAACTGCGCCAGCCGAAGGTGGTGGGCGAGATCCTGGCAGGCGTGGTGCTGGGGCCGTCGCTGCTGGGCCGCCTTCCTGCCGTTGCGCACGTGCTGACTGGAGCGCAACATCAGGGCCATATCCTGGATTTTGTTTACTGGCTCGGGCTTCTGCTGCTGATGTTTCTGGCCGGCGCGGAGACCCAGCAGTTGTTCACACGGGATGAGCGCCGCGAGGTGGGCTGGCTGGCGATCGTCGGAACCGGGCTGCCATTTGTGGCGGGACTTCTGCTGGCGCCGTGGCTCATCCGGCCGTCCCTTGCCGGACCGAACGGCAACCGCACGGCGCTGACCATCATCCTCGCGGTCGGCGTTGCCGTCACCTCTGTGCCGGTGGTTTCGAAGATATTCGCCGATCTGAAAATTCTGCACACGCGATTTGCGCGCCTGGTGCTGGGGGTCGCGGTTCTCGAGGACATCGTATTGTGGCTCGCGCTGGCAGTCGCGACAGCCGTCGCCGGAAAAGCCGCGTTGCAACCCCGGGCGATGTCGCTCCACCTGCTGGCCACCGTTGCCTATTTTGTGCTGGGCCTGACTCTGGTGCCGCGGGCGGTCAAGCGCATCAACAAGGCACGCTTCAACATTGTGGCGAAGCACTCTCCCGTGGGATATTCGCTGGCGGTATTGCTGGCCTACTGCGTGATTGCGGGGCTGATGCACGTGAGCCTCGTCTTTGCGGCGTTCCTGGCGGGATTCGCCGTGGTGCACCGGAAGAGACGTCTCTTTGCCGATGCTCTGAGCGCGATTGGCAACGTGGCGTTCGCGTTTTTCATTCCCGCCTATTTCGCGATTGTCGGGCTCAAGCTGGACCTGATCCGGGGCGTGTCGCTGTGGATGATTGCCGCATTCATCGGCGGAACCTGCCTCATCAAAGTGCTCTCGGTGTCGCTGGCGGGGCGGTGCGCGGGATTTCGCGGACTGGATCTGCTGAACCTGGCGATTACGACGAATGCACGCGGCGGACCGGGCATTGTGCTGGCCAGCGTGGCGTTTGACGCGGGGATCATTAGCCCGAAGTTCTACACGACGCTGGTGATCGCGGCGGTGGTGACCTCGCAGATCGCGGGAGCCTGGCTGGACTACGTCATCCGCAGGGGCTGGCCGCTTCTGAAGCCGATGATTGGCGAGGAGCCGGTGGAAATCGCGCCCGAAGCTCCGCGGGCCGCCTGAGGGGCGAAACGGCCAGCCTGCACGCACGGAATTCCGCATCTTTCTAAAAGCAGGCTTTGCTGGAAGCGCTCGCCCTGCCGCGAATACCATTGCCTTGTCCTCGGCCGTGATGCAGCGGACCGCGAGGCTGAAGGAGGATGGCGTGGCTAGTCAGACTCGACACTCCGCCCCATCGCATCCCACATCCGGATCGGCGCGCCGGCCGGTGCGGCAGTTCCTGAAAGAGCTGTTCTCGTCGATCTCTGCCGACGACATTACGGGACGTTCGGCGGAGCTCGCGTACTACTTCTTCTTTGCGATCTTTCCCGGCTTTATCTTTCTGAGTTCGCTGGCGGATATTTTCTCCGGCGGCCACGACGGAGTGCGCGCGATCGTGATGCAGCACCTCGCGTCGGTGGTGCCTCCGCAGGCTTACAAGGTGCTGCAGCAGGCGTTCACCGAGAGCGGCCAGCACGTGGGCGGCCTCACTCTTGGCATTGTGCTCACGCTGTGGGCGGCAACGGCGGGCATGTCCGGCGCGTGTGACACGCTGAACGCGGTGCACGATGTGAAGGAGTCGCGCCCTTGGTGGAAGGTGCAGCTCACGGCATTCGCGCTGACCATCATCACCACCATCCTCATTCTCTGCACGATAGGGGAGCTGTTTGCAGGCGATTCGGTCATTCGGCTCATCGGACACGGACCTTCAGGGCTGGTATGGGTGCTGGTGAAAATCGTGCAGTGGACGATCGCTGTTGCGCTGATCGCGCTGGTCTTCGGGGTCACGTACTATCTAGCGCCAGATGTGGAAGATCGCGAGTGGCACTGGATCACGCCGGGCGCGGCGCTAGGGATCATCCTGTGGGCAGTCGCCAGCTTTGGGCTGCGGCTCTACCTGCATTACAACGACTCCTATTCGCTGAAGTACGGATCGATCGGAGCGGTGATGATCTTGCTGGTGTGGTTTTACATCGCGGGATTCGCGCTGCTGATAGGCGGCGAGGTGAATGCCGTCATGGAGGACATCGCCGCGAAACGAGGCGATCCGAATGCGGTACAGAAAGGCGAGCACGCGCCGGAACAGGCTGCGTAGCTGGGCACATGGCAGGGCCCCGGCCACCCGGCCCAACGGGCGTAAACTGGGTGGTCATGGCCATCGCAGAAACCTCCACTGTTATCCTCCCGCGCAAGCCGCAGGGCACCTTCTGCAACGAACCGTTCACGGACTTTTCTCGCCACGAGAACGCGCAGGGAATGCGCGAGGCGCTGGTTCGCGTGGGCGATCAGCTGGGGCATGAATATCCGCTGATCATCGGCGGCGAGCGTGTCCACACCAAAGACAAAATTGAGTCGCGCAACCCGGCGCGTCCGGCGCAGCTGGTCGGTATCCATCAGAAGGCTGGGGCGGAGCACGCGAACCAGGCGGTCGAGGCCGCGGCGCGGGCCTTCGAGAGCTGGAAATACGTTTCGGCGGAGCAGCGCGCCTCGCTGCTGCTGAACGCGGCGGAGATCATTCGGCAGCACAAGTTCGACTTTTGTGCGTGGCTCACTTACGAGGTCGGCAAGAACTGGGCCGAGGCGGATGCCGACGTCGGGGAGACGATCGACTTTCTGGAGTTCTATGCGCGGGAGGCGCTGCGGCTGGCGGCATCGACCACGCCGATCCAGTATCCCGGCGAGCGCGATGAGCTGATCTATATTCCGCTTGGAGTCGGCGCCGTAATCTCGCCCTGGAATTTCCCCTTCGCGATCATGGCGGGCATGACGGCGGCAGCGATTGTCGCTGGAAACACCGTGGTGCTGAAGCCGTCGAGCGAGTCGCCAACGATTGCGGCGCGATTCATGGAAGTGCTGGAGGAGGCAGGGTTGCCGGCAGGCGTGGTGAACTTATGTCCGGGTTCGGGCGGAACGTTCGGCAACGCGATCGTGGAGCATCCGAAGACACGCTTTATCGCGTTTACGGGATCCAAGGAAGTCGGCCTCGACATCAACGAGCGCGCATCGAAACGGCAGGCCGGACAGCTTTGGATCAAGCGCACGATTCTGGAGATGGGGGGCAAGGACTCCATCATCGTCTGCGCGGATGCGAACTTCGACGCGGCGGTGGAAGGCGTGGCGGCGTCGGCCTTCGGATTCAGCGGGCAGAAGTGCTCAGCGTGCTCGCGGGCGATCATCGAGGATTCAATCTACGATGCCTTTGTGGAGCGGTTGCGCGAGCGCGTGGAGCAGCTGAAGGTCGGCGATCCGGCGCAGAACGCCAACCTGGGGCCGGTGGTCAGCGAAGGCGCAATGCGGACGATCCTCGGCTATATCGAGGTCGGCAAGAAGGAAGGGCGGCTGGTCGCGGGCGGCAAGCCGATCGAGACTCCGGAGAAGGGCTACTACGTCGAGCCGACGGTGATTGCGGATGTGGCGCCGCAGGCGCGGATTGCGCAGGAAGAGATTTTCGGGCCGGTCCTGGCGGTGATCCGCGCGCGCGATTTCGAAGATGCGCTGGCGATTGCCAACAACACGGAATTCGGGCTGACGGGCTCGATCTATTCCACGGACCGCGTGAAGCTCGACCGGGCGCGGCTCGACTTCCACGTGGGGAACCTCTACTTCAACCGGAAATGCACCGGCGCGATGGTCGCATGCCATCCGTTTGGCGGGTTCAACATGTCGGGCACCGATTCGAAGGCGGGGGGGCCGGATTACCTGTACCTGTTCACGCAGGCGAAGGCAGTCGGCGAAAAACTGGCGTAAGGTTGCGCCGCTGCAATTGCATGATTGACAGGGGCTGGGTCGGGTCATCAAAATGGGCCGCAGGTCCGGGAGGACAGGTCAGGAGGGCTCGGTGGCGAACATTTTGTGCGTTGATGACGATCCCGGGATGGTCGCTCTGAAGAAGACAATCCTGGAAAGCGCGGGCTACAGGGTGACGGCCTGTGTTTCGGCGGAGGCCGCACGGCACGCGCTGGAGAGCCAAACCTTCGACGCGGTGGTGACGGACTGGCGGCTGGGCGATGGCGTCGGCCGCAGCGTCGTGCAATCCGCAAAGGCGCACTCGAGCGCGCCGGTCATCGTTGTCTCAGGATATGTGGCAGAAGCATTTCAGGCTGCTGAGCCGCACGCAGATCTGTACCTCGAGAAGCCTGTCAATCCCGTGGAACTGATCAAAGCGATGGAGACGCTGCTGAGGTCAAAGACCGGCAGCAGCGCCCCGCTGGCGGTTTAGATCCCCTGGATGATCTGTTCGCCAACCGCCTGAGCGGCTTCTGCCAGCATGCGGTGATGCATGGTGAAGAGAGCCAGTTCCAGCCGGTCGGAAACGCCCGTCTTGTCGTAAATGCTGCGCAGATAATTCTTGATCACCTGTTCGGTGGTGGTGAGCCGGACAGCGATTTCTTTGTTCTTGCAGCCCTGCACGATGAGGGCGACGATTTTCAATTCCTTCGGAGTGAGGCGGTCGCGGACGCGCGAGCCCACAGCATCCTCGTCGATGCCGGGAGCTTCGATACCGGCTGCGCGGACGTGGCGGTCGCCTTGTCCAACGCGGCGGACGCACTCGATCAGCGCGGGGCCGGTCACATTACGATGGGCAGCGCCGGTGACTCCGGCATTGAGCCATGGCTGGACAGGCTCGCCGTTCTCGGCGACCACGATGCTGCGGCTACCCGCGGACAGGATGCGCGGAACCAGAACCTGCGCGTCGAGTTTGAGGGAGGATGCAAAAAGAAGGATTGCGCCGCGAAATGTATCGAGCGCTGGAAAGAGCCGTTCTGCTTCTGCGCACTGGGCAATGATGCGGAAGTCATCTTCCATGGCCAGAATCTTGGCGGTTCCTGCACGAAAGATTGCCTGATTATCAGCAAGTATCAGCTTATTCATTTTTCGGCTTCCTCTGAAGGTGCGTCGACGGGTCGCCCCGAAGACAGGTGGGTAGAACGCGCAGCGCGGATCGCCGCGTGCGCTGCAGGGGTCGCCGCCAGCTGAGAAAGGTCCGCCCGCTTGTCTCTTGGGTGGACAATACGGGTGCCATCGAAATGGCTTCGGAGGAATGATGTGGGCGGCCCGGATACCACAGTCCGGAGAGCCCAAGTCGGCGACCGTGAGAAATCGTCATCATCCAGGACAAAAGTAATGCCCATACACCCTTTGGTCCTGTGACGGGCGTCACCCTTGCCATTCAAAAAGGGAATCCATGTCATCAACAGGGCATCTGTAGTCCAGGCTCGGGCGGGCGCCGGGGGCGGAGTCGCGCAAACTGAGGCAGGACTGTACGTTATTAGGAGAGGATTGCTGACACTCCCCATGGCCAGGCCGATCATTCTCGCGGTGGACGACGACACAGCTGTTCTGGAAGCGGTGGTGCAGGATTTGCGGCGCCACTACGGCCAGGACTACCGGATTCTGCGTGCCGGCTCCGGCCAGGCCGCCCTGGACACATCCAGGCAGCTCAAGGAGCGGGGCGAGAGCCTGGCGCTCATCGTGAGCGACCAGCGCATGCCGGGGATGGCCGGTGTCGACCTCCTGCACCGCATTCAGGAGGTGTATCCGGACGCCCGGCGGGTGCTGCTGACGGCCTACGCGGACACCGAGGCGGCGATCCGGGCCATCAATGCGGCGCGGATCCACTATTACCTGACCAAGCCTTGGGATCCGCCCGAGGAACGGCTGTACCCGGTGCTCGACGACCTGCTGGAAGACTGGCGCGAAGGGTACAAGCCGCCTTTCGAAGGCATCCGGGTGGTGGGTCCGCGCTACTCGCTGCGCGACTATCAGGTGCGGAGTTTCCTCTCGCGGAACCATGTGCCCTACGTCTGGCTCGACCCCGAGCGCGAAGACGAAGCGGTCGAGTTGCTGCGGCGATTCAAGGTGGACGGCAGCCGCTGGCCCGTGGTGCTGTTTCCGGACGGGACATCTCTGGTCCAGCCTGAGGATGCGCAGCTGGCGCAGCACGTCGGGCTGCGCACGCAGGCGAAACAGGATTTTTACGACCTGGTAGTGGCCGGAGCGGGCATGGCCGGACTCGCAGCCGCCGTCTATGGAGCCTCAGAGGGATTGAGAACCCTGGTGCTGGAGCCGGAGGGCCCAGGAGGGCAGGCGGGCAGCAGCAGCCGCATTGAGAACTACCTGGGATTCCCGCGCGGCGTCAGCGGAGACCGTCTGGCACGCGATGCCTACGACCAGGCACGCAAATTCGGCGCAGAGTTCGTGACGCAGCGGGCCTCAGGCGTGAAGTGTGAGGGGCCTTATCGCCTGGTCGAAACGGTGGACGGGAACGAAATCTCCTGCCGCGTCGCCCTGATCGCCGTGGGTGTCTGCTACCGCAAGATCGAGGCGCCGGGCATGGACCGGCTCACCGGAAGAGGCGTGTATTATGGCGCTTCGTTGTCAGAGGCGAAGTCCTGTACCAGCGAGCGCGTGTTTGTGGTTGGCGGAGCCAACTCTGCCGGCCAGGCGGCGATGCATTTCTCCCGCTACGCTACGCACGTAACCATGCTGGTGCGCGGAGAGGGCCTGGAAAGCAGCATGTCGAAATATCTCATCGATCAGATCGCCGGCACATCGAATATAACGGTGGAGACCCGGAGCGAGATCGTGGAAGCCATGGGCGAAGACCGGCTGGAGTGCCTGAAGATTCGGACACCGCGCGGCGAAGAAGTCCGCCCTGCAACGTCGATCTTCCTGTTCATCGGCGCGGCTCCGCAGACCGAATGGCTGCCGGGGACGATCATGCGCGATCAGCACGGGTTTGTGCTCTCAGGACGCGACATGCGCGTCGAGGGCAAACTGCCGGAGATCTGGAAAGAGCACCGTGAGCCGTATCTGCTGGAAACATCGATGCCGGGCGTCTTTGTGGCCGGCGATGTTCGTCATGGATCGGTGAAACGAGCAGCTTCAGCGGTGGGCGAAGGCTCGATCGCTGTGCAGTTTATGCATCAATACCTGGCGCAGTACTAAGAACTACGGAACCTTTGTTGGGGACCCGAACCTGGGAACGGAAACGGATGGAAACGACGAAAGCGGAATCGACAACCAGGGTACTGACAGAGGAAGAGCTGTCAATCCAGGCGAGAAAGGTTCCGCTGCTTGCTCGTCTGAAGCCGGAAGAGCTGGGCTGCCTGGGAACGGTGGAACTGGTCGAGGTGCCTGCGGGGACCGTGCTGTATCGGCAGGGCGAAACAAAGCCCAGCTTCTGCATGGTGCTGGAAGGCGCATTGCGGGCGGCCCGGATGGAGGCAGACGGCGGAGAGAATCCGCTGGCCGAGATTCAGGCTGGGGAAATCTTCGGCGAGGCGGCGTTGCTGCTCGGCGTGCAAAAGGCCGGGGTGCAGTGCCAGACCACCTCCGATACCAGGCTGCTGCGCGTGGACGCGGAAGGCTTCTGGCGCCTGATGGCCACGTGCCCCACGGTGCGGCAGGCGGTGCTGTCGATTGCTTCGCGCAGAATACAAACCTTTCAGAGCATCACCCTGCATCAGGAGAAGCTGATGTCGCTGGGCACGCTGGCGGCGGGGCTGATGCACGAGCTGAAAAATCCCGGCGCGGCGGCGAAGCGCTCAGCGGCCCTGCTGCGGGAGAACCTGACGCGGCTGCAGGACATCAGCATGCGCTTCTGCCATTCGCCGCTGAGCCAGCAGCAGACGCAATGCCTGCTGGACATGCAGCGGGAAGTGCTGGGCCGGGACAAGGCAAAGCCGATCAGCACGCTGGAAGAAGCCGATGCGGAAGAGGAGCTGGCAAACTGGCTCGAGGGCATCGGCGTCGAGAACGCATGGAAGCTGGCTCCCACACTGGTCGCAGCGGGATGGCGGCCCAACGACATTGCCTGCGCGCAGGCGGCGTTCCCAGGCGAAGCTCTGCAGATCGCGCTGAACTGGCTCGAGGCGCTGATCTCCGCGACCCAGCAACTGACGACGATTGAGGAAAGCCTCGGCCGGCTGAACGATCTGGTGATCGCGGTGAAGAAATACGCCTACGAGGACAAAAAAGGCGAACACATAGTCGATATTCACGAGAGCATCCACAGCACGCTGCTCATCCTCGGCCACAAATTCCGCCACAAAGGTCTGGCCATCGAGAAAGAGTTCGAGGCGGATCTGCCGCAGCTGAAGACGCGCGGAACAGGACTGAGCCAGGTCTGGACGAATCTGCTGGATAACGCGATCGACGCCGCGCCTGAGGGATCGAGAGTGCGGGTGAGGACCTGGAAAGAAGGCGCAAGCGTGTTCGTCGGGATCGCCGATCAGGGGGCGGGAATTCCGCCGGAGATGCGGGACCGAATCTTTCAGCCGTTCTTTACGACCAAGCCGCCGGGCGTGGGCACGGGGCTGGGGCTGGAGATCGCAAAGCGCATCGTGACGGGGCAGTTCCACGGGGCGATCAGTTTTACGTCAGAGCCGGGGAACACGGAGTTCGTGGTGAAACTGCCCGTTGAGAGCCGTGAGGCCGCGCTGGCGTAGCGGCTGTAAACCTTTACCCGGAACAGCAGGCCGCGCGCGCACGCGGCCTTTTTCATGCTCCAGGTCTAGTGCCACTCGTCGGCGCTGGGTCCATAGAGCGCCGGGACTTTGCTTTCGAGCAGGCGCAAATAGACCGTGAGCTGGCCGCGGTGATGGGCCAGATGGCTGAGCGCGCCCTCGCGAATCTGGCGGTAGCGGGGTCCTTCTGCCAGAACCTGCCCGCCCATTTTGAGCTTCCAGGTTTTCATCAGGTGCTCTTCGGTGGTGTTCTGCAGAGCGCGGCGGGAGTTGGCGACGCCTTCGTCCAGAACACGCAGCAACTCGGCGCGGGAATCGACCGTGCGTGTGCGGAAGCCCGCATCTTTGCCGTCGAGGTCGGTCTCGTCCTGTTCGATCATCATCGCAATCCATCCCGGGATGCCGGCGACGATCGCGGCAAGATAGCCGAGTTCCATGGAGCGCTCATGCGGCTTAAACGAATTGTGCCCTTCGGGGATGCGCTCGACGGCTTTGCGCGTGGATGCAGCTTCGACTTCGAGTTGATCGAGAAAGAACTGCTTCAGTTCCATTGAATTCCTCCGCGAATGAAATGGGGGCCCGGATGAAATTTGCTTCAGGATGACTGCGGATTTTGGTGATGCGGACGAAGCGAGTCGAGAACGAGCAGGATGCCGCCGATGACGATGCAGGAGTCGGCGACGTTGAAATCGGGCCAGTGATAGTGGATGATGTGCACTTCGAGAAAGTCGGTCACCATGCCGTAGCGGAGACGATCCCAGAGATTGCCGATGGTGCCGCCGAGGATGAGCGCCAGCGCTACGGCAGTCGCCGTAAACCGGCGGCCCATGCGCAGCAGGATGAGGAGAATCACGACCGCTGCGAGAATCGAAAATCCGACGAGCAGGCGATGCGTCAGCGTGGGATTGGCCGATTCGGTGAAGAGCGAAAAGGCCGCGCCGGGATTGAGCACGTGGGTGATGCGGAAGACGCGCGGGATCACGGTGATGGCGTCGCCCTCGACGATGTGGCGGCCGACCCAGGCCTTGGTGAGGCGGTCCGCAAGAACGACCAGAGCGGTGATGAGGAGCAGCCAGGGGCGGCGATCCTTCATTTGCCATCCCTGCCCGCATTGGCGCTGAAACCCATCTGCGTGAGCGCATCGGCGCAGCGGCCGCAGACGTTCTCCCACGGGCCGAACGGATGGACGTGCTGGGGAGAGCCGTCGGGATAAAAGTTCCAGCAGCGGTTACATTTCTGGCCGTCGGCAGGAGCAGTGATCAAGCTGGTGCTGGAACCATCGGCGGCAACCACACTGACCTGCGAGACGTTCAGCAATTCTTTCAGCTGCGCCGCGTGCGAAGAGAGGAACGACGCATCGCCGTCCTTTGCCGCAACCGTGACCTTCGCCTCGAGCCCCTTGCCGATTTTTCCCGCCTTGCGATCGGCCTCGAGGGCTTTCATGACTTCCTCGCGAATGCCCAGCAGCCTGCGCCACTCTTCAAGCAGCGTGGGATCTTCAGGGCCGAGTTCGTCGGCTTTGGGGAAGGTCGTGAGGTGGACGCTCGCGGGCCGGCCTTCCATTTTCGGCAGGTATTGCCAAACCTCGTCAGAAGTGAACGTGAGGATGGGCGCGACAAGGCGGAGGAGAGCTTCGGCAATCCGCCACAGGACCGTTTGCGCGGAGCGGCGTTCGAGGCTCGCAGGCGCGAAGGTGTAGAGGCGGTCCTTGAGCACATCGAGATAGAACGCGCTCAGATCGACAATGCAGAACTCGTTGACCGCGTGGTAGACGCGGTGGAACTGGAAATCGCCGTACCAGCCCCCTTTGCCGTCGGCGCCCACAACCTGTTGCACGAGCTGCCGCGTGCGCGAGAGCATGTAGCGATCGAGCGGCAGCAGTTTATCGTCGGCGACACGATCGCGCGCCGGATCGAATCCGGCGAGGTTGCCGAGCAGGAAGCGGAAGGTGTTGCGCAGCTTGCGGTAGTTATCCGCGAGCCGCTGCATGATGTTCTCGCTGTTGACGACGTCCTCGCGGAAATCCACGCTGGCCACCCACAGCCGGACGATCTCGGCGCCAAGACGGTCGGCAATGTCCACCGGATCGACGCCGTTGCCGAGCGACTTCGACATAGCGCGGCCCTGCTCATCGAGCGTCCACCCTGCTGTGCCAACCATCGTGAAGGGCGCGGCGTGATTTTTGCCGACGCCAACACAGGTGAGCAGCGCAGTATGGAACCACCCGCGGTACTGGTCGCCGCCCTCGAAGTAGAGCTGGGCGGGGACTTCAAGGCCGGACTCGGCTTCGAGCACGGCATACCAGCTGACACCGGAGTCGAACCAGACGTCGAGGATGTCGGACTCGCGTCTGAAGCGTTGCCCTCCGCATTGCGAACAGGCAGTGCCCGGTGGAACGAGCGCGTCCGCCGCTCCTGTGCGCCACGCCTCAGCGCCTTCCTTCTCGAAAAGCTCGACGACCCGGCGGTTGAGGGCAGGATCACTGAGCGGGGTCTTGCACTGCTCGCACAGGAAGAGCGCGATGGGCACGCCCCAGACGCGCTGGCGCGAGATGCACCAGTCGGGCCGGGTGGCAATCATGTTCGCAATGCGCTCTTCGCCCCAGGCCGGGTCCCACTTCACCGAGTTCCTGATCTCATCCAGTGCGCGCTGCCGGAAGGAGGTGGGCTTGCCGTTGATCTGCATCGGGTGATCGATGGCGATGAACCACTGCTCGGTGGCGCGAAAAATGACAGGATTGTGACAACGCCAGCAATGCGGATAGCTATGGTAGATCTCGGCGCGGCCCAGCAGGGCTCCGCGGGCGGCGAGCAGATCGATGATGAACGGATTCGCCTCGAAGACTGTTTTGCCTTCGTATTCAGGCAAGCCGTGATGCAGACGGCCCGCGTTGTCGACGTTGCAGGTGGGATCGAGCCCGTAGCGGACGCCGGTGTAGAAGTCGTCGGCGCCGTGTGCGGGCGCGGTGTGGACGGCTCCGGTGCCCTGGTCGGCGGTGACGTAGTCGGCGAGAACGCCGAGGATTTGGCGGTCGAGGAAGGGATGCCGAAACGTGGCGCGGTCGAAACGCGTGCCTTTGATCGTGGCCACGGGGCGCGCGGACTGCAGATTGCAGGCATCGCGCACGGAGTCGGCGAGAGCCGCGGCAACGACGTAGACGCGGCCGTCCGCTTCGAGCGCCACGTAGTCGAAGTCCGGATGGAAGGCGACCGCCAGCGAGGCGGGCAGGGTCCAGGGAGTGGTGGTCCAGATGATCGTGGAGACCTGTTTACCCGCCAGCGCGGGATCGATAGCGCCGGGGTCGCTGGTCAGGTCGTAGCGGACGTAAATGCTGGGGCTGGTGTGCTGTTCGTATTCAATCTCGGCGTCGGCGAGGGCGGTTTGGTCATGGATGCACCAGTAAACCGGCTTGAGACCGCGATAGACGAATCCCTGCTCGAAGAAGCGGTAGAAGATCTCGAGCGTGCGCGCTTCGTAGGCGCGCGACATGGTCAGGTACGGATCCTCCCAGCGCCCGAAGACCCCCAGGCGGATGAACTGGCTGGTCTGGAGGTCGACGTACTTCTGAGCGTAGGCGCGGCAATGGCGCAGGAACTCGGCGGGCGGCGTGTTCAGCTTCTTCCGCCCCAGCTGCTCATCGACTTTGATTTCAATGGGAAGGCCGTGGCAGTCGAAGCCGGGGACGTAGGGGGAGTCGAAGCCGGCCATCGTCTTCGTTTTGACGATGAAGTCCTTGAGGCATTTGTTGAGGGCGTGGCCGAGGTGGATCGGCCCGTTAGCGTAGGGCGGCCCATCGTGCAGCACCCAGCGGGGTGCGCCGCGCCGGGCCTCACGGATCTGCTCGTAGAGGCCGGATTCTGCCCAGGATTTGAGGCGCGCCGGCTCATTCTGCGGCAGATTGGCTTTCATCGGGAAGTCGGTGCGGGGCAGGGAGAGGGTGTCTTTCAAAGGCGGGAAGTCGCCGGAATGCGGCGCAGAGGGCATCATGACTCCGCAGTAAGGGGTATTTGTGGATAAAAGTTCATTGTATAGGGATAAAGCCGTGACTTCGGGCTGGGCCGGACGTCTATGTCTTACAGGATATTGGCGCAGCCTCAGGTGCGTGAGCGATACAGTTGACCCGGCATACATTGGGACGATACTTTGTCCAGACTGACACCCTCACTTCCGGCATCTCAGGAACCACGCGTCCCCAGCGAGACAGGGAGTGCGGCCGTCGTTGATAATCAGGAGTAAGCCGGAGATTGCATCCGGCGCGTATTATGGGGAATTCGGTGTTGGCGGATTTTGGAATGGGACCAGGAGAGAATCGGACGACAGGAGAGCAGCACAACCTTCTGCAGGAATCCGACGGTTCCATGAGGACGTCGCCGGAATACAGCGGCACGCCCGAGATTGCGAAGCAGACATTGAACCCTGAGCCATTGATGCTGGGCCCTTTGGAAAGCATGATCGAGGAGCCGATCTGGAAGACGCTGTGGAACAGCCTCCAGGACGTGCTCTTTCCGAAGAAGCTGCCCCCTCTGCAGCTGACCTCGCAGCCTGTCGCCGTCGTCGACCGCATGGCCGTCAAGCGGAATCCGGCGACCAGCGCGATCTCTTTCATGACGCACGTTGTCGTGGTTGCGCTGCTGCTGCTGTTTGCCCTCCAGCAGTGGCACACGCGGCAAATCCAGAAAAAGATGAATGCCACTATGGTGAACGTGCCGTTCATGCCCGCCATGCACATGAACGACGTGATGGGCGGCGGTGGCGGCGGCGGAACTCATTCCATAATTGAGGCCTCGAAGGGCAAACTGCCGGAGATGTCGAAGAAGCCTCTGGCGCCTCCGCAGATTCTGAAGGTCGACAATCCCAAGATTCCGGTGACACCTGCGGTGATGATGCCGCAGCCGATCAAGCTGCCGGATGCGACCAACATGCCGAACATCGGGGTTCCCCAGTCCAACCAGGTCGCTCTGGCTTCCCAGGGCGGCGGGTCAGGATCGGGCTTCGGCACCGGTTCGGGTGGCGGCATCGGCTCCGGGAATGGCAACGGCATTGGTCCGGGTGAGGGCGGCGGCTACGGCAACGGCCTGATGCATCCGGGCGGAGGCGTCTCGGCGCCCGAACTGCTGTACTCTCCGGATCCGGAATTCAGCGACGAAGCGCGGCGCGCCAAGTATCAGGGCGTTTGCGTAGTCGGGCTCATTGTGGATGCGCAGGGCAATCCGCAGCGCGTCCATGTAGTGCGCCCACTGGGCATGGGACTCGACGAGAAGGCGCTCGAAGCGGTGCGGCAGTACAAATTCAAGCCGGCCATGTTCAAGGGACACGCAGTGCCGGTGGAAATCAATATCGAAGTGAACTTCCGGATCTACTAGAACAGGGCTCAGAGCTCAGAGCACAGGAAAAACAGGACCCTCGCGGCGCAAAAGGCTGCGAGGGTTTTGTTTTTGCGCCTGTCAGCGGAGCGCTTCCACGATGGCGTCGTGAAACGCCGGGCGAACCTGGCGAATGGCATCGCTGGAGCGATCGGGCCAGGTGCGATTGGTAAGCAGCACCATGGCCAGCGCCTGGTCGGGATCGATCCAGAGAGACGTGCCCGCATAGCCCAGATGGCCGATCGACCGCGGCCCGAAGTACTGCCCCGAGGCGGAGGGCGGTGTGGGCACGTCCCAGCCCAGGGCGCGGGATTTGCCATCCGGCGTCGTTTGAGGCTCGGCGAAAACAGCCAGCGTTTCAGAGCTGAACAGCGGTGTGCCCGAACCGGTTCTTCCGTGGTCGAGAATGCACTGCGCGAAGGTGAGCAGGTCGCGCACGTTCGAGAAGACGCCTGCGTGTCCGGCAACTCCGCCGAGGACAAAGGCGTTTTCGTCCTGCACTTCGCCCTGAATCAACCGGCGGCGAAACGTGGTGTCGTTTTCCGTCGGCGGGATCGTGGAGCGAAGCGCCGCCGACGGGCGGAAGCACGTGTTCTGTAACCGCAGGGGCGCAAAGATTTCCCGCGCGCAGAAGGCGTCGAGGCATCCGCCGGAGAGCACTTCAACGACCTTCCCCAGCAGGATGTACCCGGGATCGGAATACTCAGTGCGGGAGCCGGGTTTCGCCTCGAGCGACAGCCGCAGCGCGGCGCGCATCAGCCCCTCTGCGGTGGAGTGGTCGCGGAAGAAGGTGACATAGCCGGGCAGCCCGGAACTGTGCGCCAGCAGCATGCGCAGGGTAACGCGCTCCTTGCCGCTGCCGGGCTCCATGCCGATCACAAAACCCGGCAGGACCTCGCCGAGAGGGGCATCGAGGTCCAGAACCCCGCGGCTGTGCAGGATCATGGCGGCGGTCGTCGTGGCGACGACCTTTGAGACGCTGGCCAGATCGAATACGGTGTCCGGCTGGACCGGCGAGGCATCGCTGTCATAGGTGAAGCGGCCGACCGCATCGATGGCCACAATCTGGCCCTGATGCAGAACGCCGAACGCAGCGCCAGGAAAGGCCCGGGCGGCGATGGCTGGTTCGAGCACGGCCTTGCCGGCTTCAGTAAGAGCAGTGGGGGAGAGGGCGGCGATCGCGATCTCCTGTGGCATGGGAACAGCTTAACGCCGTTTTGGGATACAAGGATGTAATCCGCATCACGAGAGCCGGAATTCCCCGGGGCGCCGCTTGCGGGATGACGAGCTGTCCAGGGCCATAGCTAAACCAATTCCCACAGAGTCAAAGGAAAGAACTATGGATGTCGAGGCGATACAGCAGGTATTCGAGCAGTCGCAGGCGGGAAAGCTGACCTTTCCCGAGGTGGTGCGGCGGGCTCTGGCGGCAGGAGTGGAGTCGTACTTCTGCGACCTGACCAGCGGACGGGAGACTTTCTATGCGGCTGACGGCGGCGCGCATGTCGAGCCGATGACGGTCCGCCGCGGGCCGGTCGCGGCAGAGTTTTCAAAGGAGGGCATTGTGGCCGCGATCCGGGGCGCGCAGAGCGACTCGATCCGCTACCCGGAATTCGTCCAGCAGGCCCTGGCCGCGGGCGTGACCGGCTACTGGGCCTTCCTGACCGGGGAGAGAGTCGTCTACTTCGGTCGCAAAGGGGAGATGCACATCGAAGAGTTTCCTGCGGCAAAGTAATGGCACTGTGACAAAGGCTCCCGCATCCTACAGGGCACGGAGGAATTGCAGATGAAGAGTTCTGCGCAGAAGCTGGAGAGCAGAGGCATGGGGAGTCGTGGATCCGACACCGGTCGTGGACAGGGGCGAGGCTTCGATCTGATCACGCCGGACTGGCGGCAGAAGGCGCGCGAGATCCAGAAGTTCGGCACCGTGATTCGCGACCTGCCGATCGGTCTCGAGGAGGATACGCGGCGCGAAATCTGCGAGCGGCTCAACGTGCTGCTGGCGGATACGGCGTCGTTGCGGGACCTGTACAAGAAGTCGCACTGGCAGGTGGGGGGGCCCACCTTTTATCAGCTGCACCTGCTCTTCGATAAGCATTTTGGCGAGCAGGTGGAACTCGTGGACCTGCTGGCAGAGAGAATTCAGATCCTCGGCGGCGTGAGCGTGGCGATGGCCCATGACATTGCCGAGCTGACCCGCCTCGAGCGGCCTCCGAAAGGACGCGAAGAGGTCCCGGTGCAGATTTCGCGGCTGCTGGAGGCGCACGCGCTGATCATCAAAGACACGCGCGATCTGGCGAAGAAGGCCGACGATCTGGGCGACGACGGCACCAACGATCTGCTGATCAGCGACGTGCTCCGCACCAACGAGCTGCAGGTGTGGTTCATCAGCGAACATTTGGTCGAGATGCCGCTGGTGCACGCGAAGGAGCCGGAGCAGAGCGCCGAGGGCAGGGGGCAAAGCTCAGCGAAGGCGAGCTGAATCAGAAGCCAGAAATCAGGAGTCAAGAAATCAGGAGGCTCTGTTCGCGTCGGCGGGCAGGGCCTTTCTTTCGTAACCGCAGCGGACCTTGCGTTCCGCGTCGCCAATAGCACCCGGGTGTATTATCCGGTGTTTCCGAGAGTGCCCGGTATTCGCCTTGTCTTCCAGAGGGTGGGTCTTTTCGGGGACTGTTTGCGTCGGAGTGAACGGAAGAGGGCTCGTCACGGATCGGCTTCATCGGTTTGGGCTGTGCAGCTTACTTGTAGCGTGCGGCGCGATGGGGATTGCAGGCGCGCAGCAGGGAACTCCGGGAAAACAGGCAACTCCGCCTCCGCAGCAGCAGGTGCCGCTGTTCCGGACCAATGCCAATCTGGTGCTCGTTGACGTGGTGGTGCGGGACCACGGAAACCCAGTCCACGGGCTGGATCAAAAAGAGTTTCACGTCCTCGAGGATGGCAAGCCCCAGAAGATCACAATCTTCGAGGAGCACAAGGCGACCGACGCGCTCGAAGTGGCGCAGCCTGCACCGCTGCCGCCCGGCATCTTCAGCAATGATCCGCGATACACGCGGACCTCCGCAGCCAATGTGGTGCTGCTGGATGCGCTCAACACTCCTTATGCGGATCAGCTGTACGTGCGGCACCGCATGCTGCAGTTCCTGAAGACCATTCCGCCCGGAACGCGCGTCGCAGTGTTCACCCTGGCGTCGCAGTTGCGGATGGTGGAGGGATTTGACGCCGGGCCGAACGTGCTGGAGAAGGCGCTGACCGAGGTGCAGTCGAATCCAGAGAAGTCGCCGCTCATGGATCCCGACTACGACAAGGCAATGACCCAGCTGACCGATATGGCCAGCTCGGCGGCGATGACGGGGACGGTGATCGCCTCCATGCAGCAGTTCGAGCAGGACCAGAAGAGATTCATGATGGACACGCGCATCAACATCACCATCGATGCGCTGGAGGAACTGGGGCGGTATCTGAGCACCATTCCCGGCAGGAAAAATCTGATCTGGTTTTCAGGTGCATTTCCGGCCATCACCGTCGGCGGCGGGCAAATGGGACCCGGCTTTGAGGAGACTGACTTCACAGAGAAGGTCAAGAGGATGAACGCGCTGCTCGCGCTGGCGCGGGTCGCGGTGTACCCGGTGGATGCGCGCGGGCTGACGCAGCCGGAGGCCTTCACGGCGGAAGAGAATCCGATGAATCCACGGTTATTCAACAGCGTCACCATGGGCGGCCCGACCAGCGGGCTGGTTGTCGGTAACCAACCCACAGTGGCGCAGAGGCTGAATGCGGACAACCAGGAGTTCATGAACAATCTCGCCGCAGAGCAGAACCTGATGAAACAAGTGGCGGAGGCCACGGGCGGCAAGCCCTATGTGAACACGAATGCCGTGGGCGAGGCAGTCGGGGATGCCATTGCGAACGGGTCGAGCTATTACACCCTCGGCTATGTGCCTGAAGACAAGAACTACGACGGCAGGTATCGCTCGATCAGCGTACGCGTGCCGGAAGAGCACTACGACCTGGAGTACCGGCACGGATACTACGCGCTCACGCAGAAGGACCAGCAGAAGCTCATTCCCGGCGCGGTCAACCCGCTGATCGCGGCCATGCAGCGAGGCGCTCCGGACTTGTCGCAGGTACTTTTCCGGGCGCGGGCGCTGCCGGCGGGTGATGCTGCCGTCAAGATGGCGGCCACCACGCCGGGTCCGGCGGGCGCAATGGCCGGTCAGTTGAAGAATCCCCGGCGGTTCGTGGTCGATTACTGGATCAATCCGGAGATGCTGGAGCTCTCGGCCCTGCCGGACGGGCGGCGCCAGACGAAGGTGGAGCTCACTGAGGTGGTCTACAACCGGGCCGGTGTCCGGCAGAATTACAACGATACGGGGCTGGAGGTCGACCTCAATCCTGGGCCGCTGCAACCGATTCCTCTGCAACAGCAGATCGATGTGCCGGAGGGGCAGATGTTCCTCCGTCTTGGTGTGCAGGATATGAACAGCCGGCGCATCGGGACGCTGGAGATCCCGCTGCTGCGCGCCTCCACGCAGTAGACACCCAGCCTAACGACAGCCATCACGGGGCGGGGCTATGATGGGGAGCACTTCAGGAGAGCCCCATGGTCCGGCCCCGAACCATCCCCATTCTTTCGAGCACCATACTCCTGCTCACGCC
>DASYYN010000063.1:0-6240 GCA_035933815.1 Acidobacteriaceae bacterium | reverse complement strand
GAACAGGGCGCCGGTCTGCGGGACGGTCAGGAGCTTGTCGAAGTATCCGCGGGCGAGGAAGCGCACGGCGGCCAGCACGATGATGACGATGAGGAACATGGCGGAGCGCTTCATCATGATGGTGTCGCCCATACGGTGCAGTTTCGAGGTCAGCAGCAACGGCCAGGCCAGCACCACCGCGCCGATGAGGAAGGCGATCAGGGCCCAGAGCCACGGAATCCGGCAGACAGGCGCCAGGAACATGCAGAAGCCGGTGGCCATGCCCATCGGCGGAGCGATGATCTTCTTCAGCGTGACCGCGGTGCGGCCCTCGCGGATGCGCCACAGGATGATGACCACGGCTCCGACGACGGAGACGACGGCGTACTGGAGCGGGGTGATGTGGGTTGGGTCAAAATGCATGAAAAGCCTCGGCAGTTGCGCCAGAAAGACTTAAGTTGTGGGCGGGGGCGCCTGGGGAGCCTGCCTCTGTCTCTACTAAGGATACGCGAACGGAGGGGCGGCTGCCGGACCGCCCTCCTGCTTAGCGAGCTGCTGTTGCTGCTGCCTGATATTCCTCGTAGGGACCTTTGAAGTCCTCGATCGCTCCATGCTCAAAATGCCAGACGCGCGTGGCGACTTCGTCGATGAGGTCGTGGTCGTGCGTGACCAGCAGCACCGTTCCCTCGTAACGCTGCAGCGCGATATTGAGCGCGTTGATGGCTTCGAGGTCGAGGTGGTTCGTCGGCTCGTCGAGGATGAGCAGGTTTGGTTTCTGCAGCATGAGCTTGCAGAAGAGGAGGCGCGCCGCTTCTCCGCCGGAGAGCGCAGCCGTCGGCTTAAGGCCTTCTTCGCCGCGGAAGAGCATCTGGCCGAGAATGCCGCGGATGTCTTCGGTGGTGGCCTTCTCGTCGAACTGACGCAGCCAGTCGAGGATGGTGACGCCAGGCTCGATGACGCCGGTGGTGTCCTGCGGGAAGTAGCCGATCTGGACTTCGTGTCCCCACTTCACGTTGCCGGCGTCGAGGGTGAAGCCTGGCTCGGCGACTCCGGGCACGTTGGCCAGCAGGGATTTGAGCATGGTCGTCTTGCCCTGGGCGTTGCGGCCGATGAGGCAGATCTTCTCGCCGCGCATGATGCCGCCGCTGAAGCCGTCGATGACGGTGAGGTCGTCGTAGCTCTTGCGCAGGCCGTCGATTTCGGCGACGTACTTGCCGGAGGGACGGTTCTGGTCGAAGCGGATGTAAGGGCGGGCGATGTTGGAGCGAGCGAGCTCGGTCGTCTGCAGGCGCTCGACTTCCTTCTTGCGGCTTGTCACCTGGCTGGAGCGGGTGCCGGCGGAGAAGCGCGCGATGAACTCGTTCAGCTGGGCGATCTTCTTTTCGCGCTGCGCGTTTTCGGATTCGAGGCGCGAGCGGATCTGCGTCTTCGCCAGCACCATGTCGTCGTAGCCGCCGGTGTAGGTGATGATCGTCTGGTAGTCGATGTCGGCGATGTGCGTGCAGACGCTGTTGAGGAAGTGCCGGTCGTGGGAGATGGTGATCAGCGTTCCCTCGAAACGGGCGAGGAAATCCTGCAGCCAGTGGATGGAGTCGAGATCGAGGTAGTTGGTGGGCTCGTCGAGGAGCAGCGCCTGCGGCTTGCCGAAGAGTGCCTGGGCGAGCAGCACGCGGACCTTCTGGCCGCCCTGCAGCTCGGACATTTTGCGCTCGTGCAGCTCGTCGGGGATGTCGAGGCCCTGGAGCAGGACGGCGGCATCGGATTCGGCGGTGTAGCCGTCCTCTTCGCCGACAACGCCTTCGAGTTCGGCGAGGCGCATGCCGTCGTCGTCGGTCAGCTCGGATTTCGAGTAGATCCGGTCGCGCTCCTCGAGGGCGGCCCACAGGGGCTTGTTGCCCATGACAACGGTGTCGATGACGCGGAAAGCGTCGAAGGCGAACTGATCCTGGCTCAGGACGGAGAGCTTCCGGGGGCGGACGACGGTGCCCTTCTGCGGATCGAGGTCGCCGGAGAGGATCTTCATAAACGTGGACTTACCGGCGCCATTGGGGCCGGTAAGTCCGTAGCGGCGGCCCGGGGTGAAGGTGGTGGAGACGTCCTCAAACAGGACTTTAGCGCCGTAGCGCATGGTGACGTTGCTGACAGAAATCATGAAGCTCTCAGGGTTGGGGATGAGACGGGCGGTACTTGTCTAGTTTAGCGGATAGCCGATAGCGGGTAGCGGATAGCGTGTAGCTGATGGTCGCGCAAGAATTTCCCGCGCCGCGAAGTTTCGCATATTAACTAAGTCGTTAATCTGTTCGGCAAGCGGCAGGGAATCAGCAGCTTACATCTGAGAAAAGTGGCATGGCGCTTGCAGGGGCAGCGGGCGCAGGAGTTTCGGGAGCGCAAAGCTTATGGAAGAGATGGATAGATTGTCACCCCTTGTGAAGCAGGTGGTTCCGATGGCAATGGCCGGGGTGCTGGCCGTCGCCGGATTCGGGTATGCCGTGCACGAGCGGCATGCGGCCGATCATCTGGCGGCGCAGAACCAGCAGATGACCACGCAGCTGACATCGACGCGCGGCGAACTGAACGATCTGACGGCGAAGGTGAACCAGATCGAGCAGCAGGCGGCCGCGCAACAAGCAGCGCAACAGGCTGCTCAGCAGGCGGCGCAGAAGCCGATCGTGCACCGCATGGGCAAGCCGCATGCCGGCCGTGCCGTGGACGCGCGCTGGAAGAAGATGCAGGCGCAGCTCGATGCGCAGGGCAAGGAGATCGCCGAGACGCGGAGCGATCTGGCGGGCGCGAAGACGGAGCTGGGCGGCTCGATTGCGCGCACGCACGATGAGCTGGTGGTGCTGGAGAAGAAAGGCCAGCGGAGTTACTTCGAGTTCGACCTGAGCAAAGAGAAGCAGTTCAAGCGCGAAGGGCCGGTGGGCGTCAGCCTGCGGAAGGCGAATGAGAAGCACCAGTACGCCGACCTGCAGCTGATGGTGGATGACCGCAGCCTGACGCAGAAGCATGTGAACCTGCTGCAGCCGGTGATGTTCTATCAGGCCGACAGCGAGCAGCCGATCGAGGTGGTGATCAACGAGATCACGAAGAACCACATTCATGGGTACGTCAGCGCGCCGATGTACAGGAAGTCGGAGCTGGCTTCGATGGGGTCATCGGGTAGCGGGGATCAGACGGCCGGCACGGATACGCAGCCGAGTGCGAGACGGAAGCTGACGCCGCAGTAGGCGAAAGCAGGGAATAGGCAATAGGCAACAGGCAATAGCCAGACGAGCGCCGGACGGGTTCCGGCGCTTTTGTTTGTGGGGACAGGCTATTGCTTTCTGCTACCAGTTACCCGCTACCGGCTACCGGCTGCTGTCCGCTATACTTTGCGGTTGGTCTGAGTTCTCAATCGATGAAAATTCTGGTCTGCATCAAGCAGGTTCCGCAGAAGGACGCGCCTCTGCGGCTGAACGAGAGCGGGACGTGGATCCGCGACGACGTTTCGTGGGAGACGAACGAGCCGGACGCCTACGCGCTGGAGGAGTCGCTGCGCCAGAAGGAGAAGCACGGCGGCGAAGTGGTGGCGATCACGGCGGGTCCGGCGCGGGCGCAGCAGGTGTTGCGCGAGGCGCTGGCCAAGGGGGCGGACCGGGCGATCCATCTGGAAGACGACCGCTTCGCGCAGATGGACGCGGCGAACACGGCGCGCGCGATTGCGGCGGCGATTGCGGGGGAGAATTTCGACCTGATCGTCACCGGGCTGCAGTCGGACGACTTTGGCGCGGCGCAGACGGGCGTTCTGCTGGCGGAGATTCTCGGGATTCCGCACGCCACGATCATTATTGGCATTGAGAAGGCGGACGGCGGTGGGCTGAAGCTGAAGCGGGAACTCGAGGCGGGGCACTACCAGCACATCGAGATGCCGATGCCGGCGGTGCTGACCATCCAGAGCGGCATTAACAAGCTGCGCTATGCCACGCTGATCGGGATCAAGCAGGCGAAGATGAAGCCGCTGAAGAAGGTCAGCTGGGCGGATGTGGAGAGCAAACTGAGTCCGCACATGCAGAAGATCGAGAAGCTCTACGTTCCCGGCCGCCAGAAGCAGACGCGCAAGCTGGAGGGCCCGGCGGGCGAAGTGGCGAAGAAAGTCGTGGAGTATCTGCGCAACGATGCGCGCGCCCTGTAGGTTGTGGTTGAATGGATGGCAGCACGAATCGCGACACGAATTGAAGGAGAGAGAAGTACGATGCCGAACATGAACATCCCCGAGTTGGAGCGGAATCTGACGCCGGCGCAGGTGGCGCGGCTGGACCGCAGGCGCCAGTGGGGACTGGCGTTCCAGGTGATCTCGGGACAGTTCGCGGTGTTTGCCGTGCTGTTGCTGCTGTGGTCGGGACAGGACCTGATGTACTCGCCCGGCTGGGTGCATCCCATGTTCTACTACAACGTCCTCGCAGGCCTGATGGCGGTGGTCTTCGGCATCTGGGGGACGTACCTGAAGCGCGGGCGGTACGAGTATCAGTGAAGCAGCGTATAGGGTTTAGGGTGTAGCGTTCAGGAGAACCAAACGCTGCGGCGATCTGCGCTTCCTACCTCAGGTGAAATCAATGGCGGACACAATACTTGTCGTTGCGGAGCAGCGGGAAGGCAAGCTGAATCGCGTCTCCTTTGAGACGCTCGCCGGCGCGCAGTCGATTGCGAAGCAGACGGGATGGGCCGTCGAGGTGGTGCTGCCGGGAGCGGGCGTGCAGGGGCTGGTGCAGGAACTCGCCGGCAAGACCAGCGGCAAAGTTTTTGCGCTCGAAGGCGACGCGCTGAAGGATTACACCGCCGACGCGTACGTGTTCGCGCTGAAGCAATTCATCCAGCAGAAGCAGCCGAAGCTGGTGCTGTTTCCGCACACCTATCAGGTGCGCGACTTCGCGCCGCGTCTGGCGCTGGCGCTCGATCGCACGCTGATCTCGGACGCCACCGGATACAAATACGACGGTGGCAAGCTGCTGTTCACCCGGCAGATGTTTCAGGGGAAGTTCGCGGCGGATGTTTCGTTCGGGGGCGATGCGCCATGGATGGCGACCCTGCAGATCGGCGCGTTCCGCGGAGACCAGACCGAAGGCAGCGGCGGACAGGTTGAATCCGTAGCAGCCGCGGTGGCCGACGGCGCTCCGCGCGTCACGCCGCATGAGGTCTTCCAGGAAGCAAAGCAGACCGTGGACCTGTCGCAGGCAGAGGTGATCGTAGCCGTCGGGCGCGGGATCAAGGAGCAGAAGAACCTGGCGCTGGCGGAGAGTCTGGCAGCGGCGCTGGGCGGCGAAGTGGCCGCTTCTCGTCCCATCTGCGACAACGGCTGGCTGCCGCTGGAGCGGCAGATCGGATCGTCGGGGCAGACGGTCGCGCCGAAGCTTTACGTCGCGCTGGGAGTCAGCGGCGCCATCCAGCACATCGTCGGCATGAAGGGCTCGCGAACGATCGTCGCCATCAATAAGGATCCCGAGGCGCCGATTTTCGAGATTGCCGATGTCGCCGTGGTGGGGGATCTGTTCCAGGTGGTGCCGGCGCTGACGGAAGAGATCAAGAAGGCGAAGAGTAGCTGAGCAGCGGTCAGGTATAAAGCGGCCAGTGGTAAAGCGGTCAGTGATGAAACGGTCAGCCGAACGCCGCTGATCGCTCAGCCGGAACTTCTCTCCGTCACCAGATCGCAGTAGACTGCGAGTCCATGCACTGGGTCGCGACGCATTTCTTTCACGTCTTCAATGTCTGGCTGTTGCTGGTCCTCATTCTCTCGGGTGTCGTGGCGTTTGCGACTTCGTTCGTTGAAGTCTTCATGCTGTTCAAGCTGAACGACCGGCTGCCCAAAGAAGAGCGCTTTCCGGAGATGTTCTATCACCGGCGGTGGATCGCCTTTAATCGCGCCTACAAGGCGATGTTCGGCGGCGACCGGCTGTTCGTGACGAGGAATGTGCTGTACACGCTGTCGATCCTGCTGTGGATCGTCTCTGGTGCGGTCTTTCTTTGGAACCTCCTTCATCGGTTTCACGGGTTGATGGGCCGGTAGCGAGTAGCAGATAGCGGATAGCAGGTAGCTGTAGCCGGCAGGGCGACCCACGTTCTGCGAGGGCTGTTCTTCAGCAAAATTTGGTCGTATCCACTCGAACGCGCCGGTGCTAGACTTGCGCATCCCCCCGGCGGTCCCCATGCAGACAACTCGGCCTGCGGTCTTGGAACCCGGTTTGGGGCTGGCCCTGGTGCCTCCGCGCGACGAGGAGGCGATCAGCC
>DASYYN010000045.1:0-26122 GCA_035933815.1 Acidobacteriaceae bacterium | reverse complement strand
GAGAAGTGCGATGAACGCTGAGGCGGGATCGGGGCGGTCGGGTCTGGGTATCAGTCCCAGCTCGTCGAAACGCGGCGACATCGTGAGGCGCAGGACCGTCGAGTGGACCTGCGGTGGCGGAGAAAATGCGCCCGGTGGGAGGGTGAACAGCTTTTCGACACGGGCGTAGAGCTGGGTGGTGGCGGAGAGCAGTCCGTAATCGCGCGTGCCGGGCGAAGCGGCGACCCGGTCGGCGACTTCACGCTGGATCATGAGAACGGCGCGGTCGATGTGCTGGTGCGCGGAGAAGAGGTGCAGCAGGATATCGGACGTGATGTAGTACGGCAGATTGCCGATGACGGTCAGCTTGTCTTCAGCGGCGCCGCGCAGGGAGGCGAAGTCGCTCGCGAGGATGTCCTGCTCGAGGATCGTGACCCTGGGCCGGCCGGAGAACTGATCGCGCAGACGCGGAGCCAGGTCGCGGTCCAGTTCGATGGCGATGAGCCGGTGAGCGCGCGCGGCGAGGATCGCGGTGATTGCTCCGCGTCCGGGGCCGATTTCGACAACCGTCCGATGTGTCACGTCGCCCAGCGCGTCGGCAATCGCAATCTGCGCGCTGGGGCTGACGAGAAAGTTCTGGCCAAATTTGGGGCGTTTCGAATTGCCGCGGGGCATCTCTGCTGATTGTGCTCCGTGCGCAGTGTACGGGACGCGTCTTCCGGCTGAAACAGCGCGTCCGATATGTGGGACGAAGCGGGTGCGAGCGAGCCATTCCGAGCTGTTTCGCGTGAAATAATTGCTCCAATCTGAAATGAGAGGGACGATGCAACCAGGATCGGCGACTCCTTTTTGTCTGAAGGGCAGAACTGCTGTCATTACCGGAGGAGCCAGCGGCATTGGGTTGGCGATTGCGGAGGCCTTTGCGCGCCAAGGCGCAGCGGTGCACATTCTGGATCTCAGAGAGGAAGCGGCGGCTGCGGCGGCCGGGCAGATCAGGGAAGCCGGAGGATCGGCGGAAGCCCATGGCTGCGATGTGACCGACGCAAAGAGCGTGGATGCGGCGTTTGGAAAGCTCTTCCAGGGCGGGCGGGTTCACATCCTGGTGAACAACGCCGGCATTGCGCATGTCGGAAGCCTGAGCACTACGTCGGAGGAGGACTTCGATCGCGTGCTGCGCGTCAACGTGAAGGGCGTCTACCTGTGCACGCGCGCGGCCATTGGGCATATGCAGGCGAATCGCGGCGGGGTGATCCTGAACATGTGTTCGATTGCGGCGACCGCCGGCCTATCGAATCGCTTCGCCTACTCGACCAGCAAGGGCGCGGTGCTTTCGATGACGCTGTCGGTAGCGCGCGATTATCTGCACGACGGGATCCGCTGCAACGCCATCTCGCCGGCGCGGGTGCACACGCCGTTCGTCGATGGTTTCCTGGCGAAGAATTATCCTGGGCGGGAGCGGGAGATGATGGGCAAGCTTTCCTCGGCGCAGCCGGTTGGCAGGATGGCGGAGCCGGCAGAGATCGCGAACCTGGCACTGTATCTTTGCTCGGATGAGGCCAGCTTTATTACCGGCGAGAACTACTACATCGACGGCGGCTTCATGAACCTGCGCGAGATTCAGCCATCCTGAACTACCGCCGCTGCTGACTCCCGGTCATACCGGCGCGGTGGCGCCCAGTTTCGCGAAGACTCCTGCGACCACGCGGTCGCATCGCTCGCCCATGAATGGAAATGCCGAGGCGGCGGAGCTGCCGACCCGCTCGAAGAGTTTGCGGCGCAGCTTCGCGCGTCCGCGCAGCAACCGCACCTTCACATTGGCTTCGCTGATGCTGAGGGCAGCCGCGGTTTCGGCAGTGCTCAGTTCTTCCACATCGCGGAGCATCAGCACCGTGCGGTAGTCCGCGGGCAGCGCGAGGATTGCGTCTTCCAGCATGCGGGCGAATTCGGCGTGCGAAGCGCGCTCCTCCGGATTGAGTGACGAATCGGTGACATGCATGGGGTACTCCGCGTCCTCAGCATCAAGCTGGTCGGTGCGCTGGCGGCGGCGCAGGCGCGTGAGCGCCTCATGCACCGCAATGCGCGAGAGCCAGGCGGCGAAAGGCGCGCGGTTTTCAAATTGCGCCAGGTGTTGATAGGCGCGGACATACGCGTCCTGCATCACGTCTTCCGCTTCGCTGTCGTCGCGCAGAATGGCCCGCACGAGCCGGTAGAGGCGCTGATTGTAGCGGCGCATGAGGATCTCATAGAGCGCCGTTTCGCCGGCGAGCACGCGCTCGACGACTTCCTCGTCAGTAAAGCTCTGACAGCCTGTGATCTCCAGCAGTTCCATAAGCACTCAGGAGTATTGAGTCCCCACAGCGGGAAAGGTTACACCTTACGGGGTCGAACCGTCGGTTTGTAACCTTTTGCCGAGTGCGCGCTCTTCTGGTGCAGGAGGCGGGAATGAGACACAAGGACCCTCGGCTCAATGCGGCCTGGTGGGCGCTGCGTATCGCGCTGGGAGTTGGGCCAATTGTTGCCGGCGCCGACAAGTACTTCAACAAGCTGGCGGACTGGACCATGTATCTGAGCCCGCTGGCGACTAAGGTTGTGCCGGTCAGCGCTTCAACGTTCATGCACGTCGTTGGCATCGTCGAGATCATCGCCGGAGTGATCGTCCTGAGCCGGTGGACAAAGATCGGCAGTATCATTGTCGGCGCCTGGCTGCTGGCGATCGCAGTGAACCTGCTGACCACTGGCATGTTCTACGACCTGGCGGTGCGCGATGTTGAAATCGCGGTTGGAGCCTTCGCGCTATGGCAGCTTACGGCGTCACGCGAGAGCGCCGTCGCGCAGGCCGGACTGGACGCCGAAATGGGCTCGCACGTGGCAGTCACACAATGATTCACATCAAGGAGGAAGTCATGCGAAAACTGTTCCTGCTGGCCGGGGTGGCTCTGCTCGCTCTCCCGCAGCTGGCTGCAGCCAAAACGTTCAAGGATGTTCCCGTCGTCGATACAAACTGCTCGAAGCGGGTCGCCAGCACCCCTGATGCGCATACGCGGGATTGCGCGCTGAAGTGCGCGGGCAGCGGCTTCGGCATTCTCACCGCGGATAATCAGTATCTGAAATTCGACGAGGAAGGGAACAAGCAGATCCTGCAGCAGCTGAAGTCGAGCGATAAAGCGGACCATCTGCGCGTCGATGTGGATGGAGATGTCCACGGGGATACGCTGAAGGTGAAGTCGGTCAAGCTGCTCTGAGTGCGCGGCTTCGAATCGTTGCTCCTGATGCGGCAGAAGGTGACGCGTCAGGAGCGATTCGGGTTCTCCCGCGTGTACCGCGTCACCTGCACGGTCGATGCGGCGACCAGTCCCTCGCCGACCATGGCATCGAGGTGCGGCAGCAAGCGCGCGATGTTCTCCTCGGTGTCGATGATGCTGACCATGATGGGCGCGTCGCGCGAGAGCTTCCACAGGCTGGCGTGGCGCACGCGTGTGCTGGTGCCGTAGCCTTCGATTCCGCGATAGACGATGGCTCCGGCGAGGCCCAGCTCCTGGCATTTCGCGAGGATCGCCTCGTGCAGGGACTTGCCCTGCCATTTGTCGCTCTCGCCGAAGTGGATGCGCAGCATCCGCGCCTCGAATTGCTCTTTCATCGGTTCGGTCCCTGCTGCGAACTGGATTCTAATCCGTATTGAGTTCCGCAGCGCGCCACGAATATTTGATGATGTCCACGTCGGAAAGCACGACCAGGCCTTCCTCGACCATGCGATCCACAACAGGCATGAACGCGTTGAGCTTCGCTTCGGTGTCGATGGCCGAGAGCATGATCGATGCATCGTGCGAGAGGTGCAGCGGCTTGTCTTTATGGAAGCGCCGGTGCGCTCCGTAGCCCTGAATGCCGCGGTAGACGGTGACACCGGCAATATCGTTGGCGCGCATTGCCTGGACGAGCGCTTCGTGCAGCGGCTTGTCCTGCCAGCGGTCCGACTCGCCGATGTAGATGCGCATCATGCGCGCCTTGCCTTGCATCTTCATGTGCTCGGGCGCGGGCCGCGGTTTCGCGCCGGCCTCGGCGGGCTTCACCACCGAGGTTTCCTGCACTTCGATCAGGCCCGTTCCGGCCATCTCCTGGAGCTTCGGCATCAGCTCCGTGACCTTCTCGCGCGACTCGATGAACTCAATGCGGACGGGGAGCTTGTCGGAAACTTCGATGATGGCTGCGGTGTGCAGATGATGATCCGCGCCGAATCCGGCCACGCCCTTCAGCACCGTGGCGCCGCTGACACTGCGGTAGAAGAGAAAATCCAGGATGCTCGAGTATGCCGGAGCGCCGTGGTACTTCGCGGATTCGCTGACGGTGATGGAGACTTTCAGCGCCTTGCCCGTGGTCAGCATGCTGCGGTCCTCTCCGGCTTCATGACATCCACTCCCCCGCGACCATGCCGCACCAGGTTGCAATCAGGCCAAGCACGAGGCTTCCCAGTGAGTAGATCGCGGCAGCAGGGAAGCTGCCGGCGCGAATCAATCCCAGCGTTTCCCACTCATACGTGGAGAAGGTGCTGTAGGCGCCGACGAACCCGATGGGAACAAGATAACGCCACGCGACGCTGAGGCCGGTGCGCCGCGCCAGGTATGTCACGGAGAACCCGATCGCCAGGCACGCAGTCAGATTGATGATCGCTGTGCCGTAGGGAAACCTCGCACCGAAGCGATTCGTCACTGCCGCGCCGATCCAGTAGCGCGCCATAGATCCCAGCGCTCCGCCAAGCGCGATGAGCAGATACTTTTGCAATCCCCCTCCTTGCTGGGCACTGGTGCCGAGGCGCAGCAGGGCCGCGCATTCGGCTCAGTTTGAATTTGCAGGGATCGCGCCGGGAAAAACTCCACGGCAGGATGCCCTGCCAGGAGTCATCATCTGTCCGGCTACTTGAGGACAGCGGTTAAGGCGAACTCCTTCGCCTCTGAATTAATTCCACTAGACAATAGGGCTGGCGCGATGTCAAGCGCCGCTCAGAAGCCCATGATGTTGTAGCCGCTGTCGACGTAGATCGTCTCGCCGGTGACGCCGCTGGCGAGTTCGGAGGCGAGATAGACTGCCGTCTTGCCCACCTCTTCCTGCTCGGTGTTGCGGTGCAGCGGCGCGCGGTCCGCATGGTACTTCAGCATCTCGCCCAGCGAACTGATCCCACGTGCCGCCAGGGTCCGAATGGGTCCAGCGGAGATGGCGTTCACGCGGACATTCTGTTTACCCAGGTCCCAGGCCAGGTAGCGCACTGTGGCTTCGAGCGCCGCCTTTGCCACGCCCATCACCTTGTAGTGCGGCACCACTTTCTCCGCGCCGTAGTACGAGAGCGTGATGATCGATCCGCCTTCGGTCATCAGCGGAGCCGCCCCGCGGCTCAGCGCGATCAGCGAATACACGCTCACGTCGTGCGCGATGCGGAAGCCGTCGCGGGTGGTCTGTAGAAAATCGCCCTTCAGGTCCTCCGCCGGAGCATACGCGATGCAGTGCACCAGGATGTCCAGCCTGCCGTAGCGCTCCTTCATTTGCGCGAAGACCTGCTCAATCTCGGCGTCGTTGGAGACGTCGCACTGGAATGGCTCGGCGCCGGGCAGGTCGAGGATGAGCCCCTCGGCTTCGGCCTTCATGCGCTCGTTCTGGTAGCCGATGGCCAGCTTCGCGCCTGCCTCGTGCAGCTTCTGAGCAATGCCCCAGGCGATGCTGCGCTTGTTTGCCAGTCCGAAAACCGCCGCCACCTTGCCTTCCAGATTCAGCATGCTGTCGTCCGCTCCGAATGAGTTCGCTGGTCGATGAATTCCCTGGCCATTGTAAATGTCAGCCGCAGGCGCAGCGCGCCTGGCTCTGGTCATAGCTGTGCGTGGAGCCGCTCGCCGGGCGATAGTACCGCTGATCCGGATAGGCGCACGCGAGGCATAGCTTCTGTCCAGCGCGCTCAACAAAGCGGTCGTAGTTGATCCCCTCGCCGCAGGCGGAGCAGGCAACGCGCTCGCCTTTGTAGCCGGGCATTTCACCAGGGCCGAGATCGACTTCGACCCACTGCTCGCCGAAGAGATCAGCGTCGTCCATCTCGCGATAGGCCTTCATCTGCTGCTGGTTCTTGTTCTCGATCTGCGGGTACAGCTCGCGCGCCTTCTGCTTCGACGACTCGAGGGCGACAATGCGGATCGCCTTGCCGTTGCCCAGATCGACGAAGGTCGCCGCCATCTTGCCCCAGTCGCGAAATTTGAGGGCGCGTTTGCCGAGACGGCATCCGGTTACGACGCCGATGGCGTCGGTGGCGCAGCGGTCGATTTCAACAAAGGTTACCAGGCGCTTGCGGTCGCGTCCGCGCGGCTCCTCGATTCCGAGCCGGCGGCATCCCAGCATCGCCATGCGCACGCCAAGTACCTGCCCTGCGCAGAGGTGGCCGTGCGCCTTCTCCGCTTCATGCAGCAATTCTTCGAGAGACTCCATGCAGCCATGCTAAGCCAGGGAGGAGGCAGCAGCCAGCAGTCAGTTACCAGCTAGCTGCTATTCGTTGTCGGTGTCGCCTTCTTCGACCAGAATGGCCGAAGTGCCGACCAGATCAAAGCTCACCGGGTCGGCGCCATTCGCCTGGAAGGTAACTTTCAGCGGATCGCGCTGCCAGATGGCTGGCGCGCATACCGGACTGGGGTGATCCGCGGGATCCCACTGCTCGAGTTTCTTCGCCAGCAGCGGACGGCGGGCGGCGATCTGCGCGACGACGGCATAGAGCTGCTTGCCGCTGGTGTTCACGCCGCAGTAGGCAGCGTAATCGCGGAACCAGGCGACGGTAGAAACTGCGGGATCGAAGTCCGGCAGATGCAGGGCGGTCACTTTGCCGTTATCGCGGTCGATGAGCAGCCACGGCCCGCGCTGCCAGACAAAGTGCGTCCCATGGTCGCCGGGAAGGGAATCGTTGAGCCGCACGGCACGGCGAACGGCAAAACTGCGCTCGGTCACGTCGTGCGCTTCGCCGGTGGTCCACTCCTTCACTTTGCCGTCCACGACGAGCGGGCGGACCTTCAGCTCCTTTTCGTCTTTTTGTGCGCCGGCGGGATCGCCCTCGGCTGAGTACGGCTCGTGCCGGACGGCGCCGAGCGCAACGGTATGTCCCTTCGCCGCGCAGAGACACGCCTGCGGCGAAGCCAGAGCAAGTGCCAGCACACAGATTGTTCGGGAGTCCATCAGTTGCAGGCTATGCGGAAGAACGGGACCCGCAACAGGTCACAGAGGTAATGGACTACTGGCCGGCAGAGCCGCGGACAGGCGCGACGATGGAGGCGGTTGTTACCGCATGCTGCGGAGCCTGTCCGGTCACCGGACGTCCGCTCACGTACGAATAGACAAACCAGCCCACTCCGACCAATAAGACCAAGAGGAAGCAAACACCCATCCAACGCATTCTCATGTCCGGGCGACCATCTTTCATCGGACGCGAGGACTTTACGTTGTTGGCAAATTCAATCCAGCTATTGTCCGTATCGTCAGTGCTCTGCGACCGGCTGGCTTCGAGAAAGCGATTGACCCACGACTGTTCGTCCAGACCAACGGCACGAACATAACCACGCACGATGCCTTTGGCCAGGATGCCACCAGGCAAGACCTGGAACTGATCATTCTCCAGCGCTGCCAGGTACCGGGTGACGATTTTTGTTGTGCCGCTGATGGTCTCGAGGTCGATTCCCCGAGACATCCGCTCCTTGCGTAATTCCTCGCCGAAATGACCCAATATAGGCCTCCTTTCGGATGGGGGGTTGAGGCTGTAACGGAAAACGTACGCCTGGTAACCATTCGGCGTCAAAGGAAAAATGAAATAAGTGCCTTATTTTCCACAGACCTACGCGGTCACGAAAGTAACCATGTCGTTGGCAAGCCAATAACTGCACCGTTAATACCTTCGGCTCGCTTCCAATGCGTTTTCAAGGCTTTAGTGCTTGCGGATTTTCCTGAGGCTCGGTGGTGTTCTGCACCGGACTGAGTGCATATCGGCTTTGCTACCCTGAAGAAGGTCCCGGATTTCAACAAACAGCAGATGAACAAACTTGTCGTCGGTAACATCCTTTATCGCCCGGTGCGCTCCGCGATCAGCGTGCTGGCGGTCGCAATTGAAGTGATCATGATCCTGTCGATTGTGGCCATCATGGTCGGTATGGTCCAGAGCGCTGCGAAACAGACCAGCGGCATCGGTGCGGACATCATTGTGCAGCCGCCGGGCGCCAGCTTCATCAGCGCAGTGGGCGGGGCGCCGGTTCCGGCGAAGGTGGCAACGGTGCTGGCGAAGATGCCCCATGTCGTGGTGGCTTCGCCGGTGGCGATTCAGCTGAACGTCAGCAAATCGGTGCAGTCGGTGTACGGTATCGATTACACCAGCTTCAACGCGCTGCGGCCATTCAACTATCTTGCGGGCGGCCCTTTTACCGGCCCAGACTCGGCCATCGTCGACGACCTGTACGCGCGCGCCAATCACCTGTCGGCCGGTGCGACTATGAGCCTGAATGGCCATGAGTACCACGTGACTGGCATCGTGGAGCACGGGAAGGGAAGCCGCATCTTTTTGCCCATTGAGACGGTCGCCGCGCAGATGGGCTCGCCCGGCAACGCGAGTATCTTTTACCTGCGCAGCGACGATCCGAAGAACGAGCAGGCCATCATGGATGAGATTCAGAACACGCCAGGCCTGAGCACGTACAAGACGCAGACTCTCGCCGACTGGATGTCGATGATGACGCCCGAGCACCTGCCGGGATTCAACATCGCGTTGCGGGTGGTCATCTTCATCGCGGTCATCGTGGGATTCCTGGTGATTTTCCAGTCGATGTACACGGCGGTGATGGAGAGGACGCGCGAGATCGGGATTCTGAAGTCCCTCGGCGCGTCGAAACTCTACATCATGAATCTGGTGCTGCGCGAGGCGGTGCTGGTGGCTGTTGTCGGCATTCTGCTGGGCATCGGGCTCACGGAGGCGCTGAAGTTCGGCGTCAGCGTGAAATTCCCGACCATTCCATTCTTCGTCACGAACACTCTGCGCGCGCAGGGCGCGGCCATTGCTCTGGTTGGGTCAGTGCTGGGTGCGTTGTATCCGGCGTGGAAGGGCGCCAGCAAGGATCCGATTGACGCACTGGCGTACGAGTGAAGCGAAGCTAATGAAAAGCTCTTAGAGAAAGGCTGTTAGAGAGAAGCTGTTAGCGAAAAGCTGCTAGCGAAAAACCGTCAGCGCTAATCGTTTTCTGCAGATCGCTTCTTGCTAACCGCGTCCTGCTAATCACTTCCGGCCTTCCCGTTTCTGCGCTACTGCCAGGCCCCGCGGGGTTGGCAGCAGGACCACCGAGATCAGCCCCTGGGCTTCGAGCCGCAAGGCCGCATCACGGACTGTCCCCGGGTGAGAACTGGCGTCGTGCATCAGGATCAGGCCATTGGGACTGATCTGCGGCAGGAATCGCCGCACCTCCTGCTCGCGTACGTCGAGGTCGCTGTCGCTGAAGAGAAGATCGATCTGCCCCGGAACGTCCAGTTCCAGACTCGAGCCGTTGCGCAGATCGATCCACTGCGCCAGCCCCGAAGCGGCGACTTTCTCCTGGGCCTTTGCAAACACGACGGGATCGAACTCGCAGCTCACAATGCGACCGAATCCGTTCTGCCGCAGGCCCTCGGCCATCCACACGGTGCTCACGCCCAGAAATGAGCCGGTCTCGACGATCAGGTTTGGTTTGATGGTGGTGACCAGCGTGCGCAGGAACTCCAGCACCTCGGCCTCCGCGGTCATCGAGTCGTACATGTGCCAGCGCTCCGGGTACGGACATTCCGGCGTGGCGCGGTGGTATTCGGGCAGCAGAGCGCCCTGGGCACGCTCCGCCTGGAGCATGATCTTGTGTTCCTGCTTCAGTTTTTTGCGGAAGAGTGGCAACGGTTTTCCTGCGTTCCGTTCAGATGAGTTGCATTTCGATTATAGGAACGGGCGCGCAGCGCGTCAGTTCGGGTCGGAGTGCTCAGGAGACCTGCAGTTGAATCTGGCGCCAAAAAGGAATTGTCCTTCATCATTTCGGGTCAGCCGATTCATTCTTGTCGGAGTGCGGTGGTCGGATCTACAGAGCTCGCCCGCAAGGCGGGAATTAACCCAGCCAGGCCCGCTGCCACCGTAAGAACAATTGCTGAGCCCAGCAGCGTGAATGGATCGCGCGCGCTCAATCCATAAATTTGGCTCCGGATCAGATCGGCAAGCGTCAGCGCAAGCGCGATACCGGCAGCCAAACCGGCGCCGATGAGAAGGAGGACCTCGCGCATGACTATCGCCAGGACATTGCTGCGCAATGCTCCCAGCGCCATGCGGATGCCAATTTCGCGGGTCCGCCGCGAGACGGCGTAGGCCGTGACGCCGTAGAGGCCGATCACCGCAAGCAGAACGGCCAGGCCGCCGAAGACCGCAGAAAGGCTGGCAACCAGCCGTTCGGTGCGCAGCGAGAATCCGATCTGTTCATGGACGGTTTCAAGCCCAACGACTGGAACATGCGCATCGAACTGGCGCATGCGCTGCCGCAGCGAGTCCATAAGCAGGCGCGGATCGCCCTGCGTCCGCAGATAAACGGTGATGCCGCGAAAATGCGTGGATTCCAGATAGGAGAAATAGGCCTGCGGCGGTGGCGTCTCGCGGAGATCTCTGTATTTAGTGTCCGGAATCACTCCGATAACTTCAGTGTCCGGTGTCGCTGTCTGCATGTCATTCACGAGCCCGAAGCGCTGTCCGATCGGATTGCGGCCCGGGAAATACTCCCTGGCAAAACTTTCATTAATGACAGCGTGTTGCGCGGGCCCAATATCCTGCGTTGTAAAAACTCGCCCGGCAACGACAGGAATATCGAGAGTAGCAAAGTAGCCCGGGCCTACCTGGCTAAGAACCGGCTGGTGCTCGATCGGCGCTCCTTCGAAATCCTTGCCCAGAATTGCATTCTGCCATGCATAGCCCTTCATGATCGGCATAGAGGAGAATCCAACCGATGTAACACCCGGCATCATGTCGAGGTTGACATTGAGGCGTTCATAGAACGACTTGAGTTCTTCGTCAGAGTATCCATTGAGGGAAGGGTTGATCGCGAAAGTAAGAAGATTATCGGTGGGGAAGCCCGGTCCCAGATTCTGGAGGTTGCGCAGGGTACGCACGAAGAGGCCTGCGCCGACCAGCAGCAGCAGCGACAGCGCTATCTGCAATCCCACCAGCAGACGGCGTAAAGGAATACTACTGGCCGTACCGGCGCCGGATCTGTCCTTCAGCGAGAGGGTAATCTCCGTTTGCGAGCCGCGCACGGCGGGCAGGAGGCCGAACACCAGCGAGGTGAGGAGCATGACTCCCACAACGAAGGCCAGCACGCGTCCGTCCGGAATCGGGGCGACAACGAACTCGGCGGCCGCATCCGCAGGCAGATAGATGCGCAGAAGAATGCGATCGGCCAAAAAGGCCAGCGCCAGCCCCAGGCTGGTCCCCGCGCCGGCCAGAAGCAGACTCTCCACCAGCAACTGGCGAACAATCCGCGCACGGCCGGCACCGATGGCCAGGCGCAGAGCCAGTTCGCGTTCGCGTGCAGTGGCGCGGGCGAGCAGCAGATTGGCGAGATTGGCGCAGGCAAGAAGAAGCACCGCGCCGGTGAGCGCGACCAGGAGCCATAGCGGCTTTCGCATGTAATCGCTGAGCCCGTTCTCAGAGCCGGGCAAAAGTTGAACGCGATTCCGGAGAAAAATGTCCCGATCTGCGGCCGTGGCCGATCGGGTGAATTCAGGCTGCTGAGCCTCCGTTTCGAGAATGCTGTGCATGAGTGGCTGCAGTGAAAGTTGCGCCCGCTCAAGGCTGACGCCGGGCTTTAGCCGCCCGTATGCGGTGACCCAACTCAGCCGGCGGCGTCGGTCCTTGAGGCCGTCGGACCGAGGCGTCATCTCCGTCTTCATCATGATGGGCACGAAGACTTTTGCCGGATTGCCAGGATCAACGCCGTCGAAGCCGGGTGCGCCCACGCCGATCACTGTCATTTTGTAGCTGTTGAGGACAATCGTCCTGCCCACGATGGTGCGGTCCGCGTTGAAATAGCTTTCCCAGAAGCTGTGGCTGAGCACCACAACCGGACGGCTGTCGGGAACCGCGTCATCCTCCGGAGCGATGATGCGGCCCAGAGTCGCCCCCACGCCCAGAGTCGGGAAGTAGGAGCCGGAGACCAGTTCCGCGGGGATTTGCGCGGCTCGATCGCCGTAGCCGAGGGTTACGCTGGCTGGGAATCGGCAGAACATCCCGGAGAACACGTGATTGTTGTCGCGTAAATCTTCAAACATAGGCCAGGAGATGGTGTTTGCGCCGTACGTGTTCCCGTAATGGTTGCCGGTCTCCCTGACCATCACGAGCCGCTCAGGTTGACGAACGGGCAAGAGCCGCAGCACAACCTGATCCAGCAGGGTGAACATCGCCGTGTTTGCGCCGGTACCCAGCGCCAGCGTTGCCAATGCAATCAGAGTGAAAGCTGGATTTTTCCCGAGCGTTCGCAGGCCGTACCGAACATCCTGTGCTATCCGCTCCAGGCCGACCCCCGCGCGGATATCGCGAACGTTCTGACGCACCTGGTCGACTACACCCATCTCCCCGCGAGCTGCGCGCCAGGCTTCTTCCGGTGACATACCGGCTCGAATCTTCTCGGCCACCTGCATCTCCAGATACGCACAGAGCTCCTCGTCGAGATCGGAATCCAGTTCTTTCCGGCGAAAGAGGTTTCTGTAGAAGGCATACAGTCGGCTCACCACAAAGCCTCCTATGGATTGCTCAGGGCCGCGCCCATCGCGAGGGAAATGCGCTCCCATCGCTTCGTTTCGGTTTCGAGCTGCTTTCTGCCGGCTTTCGTAAGCGTGTAGAACTTCGCCCGCCGGTTTGTCTCCGATTCCCCCCAGCTGGAGGTGAGCCAACCCGCCTCTTCCATGCGATGGAGCGCTGGAAACAGCGAGCCAGCTTTGACGTCGAAGGCGCCGTTGGTCATCTGCGCAATTCGCCGCGAGATTCCCATCCCATGCAACTCCTGAAGAGCGAGCGCCCTTAGGATCAGGAGGTCAAGCGTGCCTTGCAACAGGTCAGATTGAGAGGATGGCATCTTCTCCTATCGACAACCTATAAGACCGTAGCACGCCTCTTATAGACCGTCAATAAGTGTATGGAAAGGCCAAGTGATGACTCCGGACCAAAGCATTCATTGGCGGGTCTGGGCGGCTGCTTGCGATTCCGATCCAGCACCCCGCTTGCAACCCGCCATTCATCTCGGGGAGCTATGATCGACTCTCAAGTCGCTGCGGCGTCCTGCCGCGTCACACAGGAAGGAGGAAATATGAGCCACGCCAGGCTGCTGATGATCGTTGGCGATTTTGCCGAGGACTACGAGACCATGGTGCCGTTCCAGGCGCTGCAGATGGTCGGCCACAGCGTCGATGCCGTTTGCCCCGGCAAGAAAGCCGGCCAGCAGGTGCGCACCGCGATCCACGACTTTGAGGGCGACCAGACCTACACCGAGAAACGCGGGCACAACTTCACCCTGAACGCTACCTTTGCCGACATCCGGCCAGAAGACTACGACGGCCTTGTCCTGCCCGGAGGCCGCGCGCCGGAGTATCTGCGCCTCGATCCGAAGGTGCTGGAGGTGGTCCGCCACTTTGCCCGTGAGAACAAGCCCATCGCTGCCATCTGCCACGCCGCGCAGATCCTCTCCGCCGCCGGCGTGGTGAAGGGGAAGCGGGTCAGCTGCTACCCGGCATGCTCGCCCGAGGTGGAACTGGCGGGCGGCACCTTTGCCTCTGTCGACATGGCCGAGGCCGTCGTCGACGGGAACCTGGTGACCGCGCCTGCCTGGCCGGCGCATCCGCAATGGTTGGCGAAGTTTCTGCCGGTGTTGGAAAAGCACCTGGCGGCGAAGCCGGAACTTGCGGGAGCGGCCTAGACGATGCAAACCGAGCAAGCGGAGTTTCTGCGCGGCTATCTTTTGCCGCAGGTGCGCTCCGAGCAGGCGGTCACGCGACGGGTTCTGGCGGCCATTCCGGCCGGAGGCGGGGATTATCGCCCGGACGAGAAGAGCCGAGCCGCGACCCGCCTTGCCTGGCACCTCGCCGGAACCGAGATGTGGTTCCTCGACGGGGTGATCCATCGGGCATTTCGCGAAGAAGAATGGAAGCCTGACCTGACCGCGACGGGAGCGCAGATCGCAGAGTGGTATGAGACAGAAGGCGCACGCCGGCTGGCGCAGATTGAGGCGCTCTCGGCCGAGGATCTGATTGCGCCCGTCAACTGGCTGGGATTGAGGAACGATCCGGCGGTGACGTATCTCAGCCTCGCGATCCGGCACACCGTGCACCATCGCGGCCAGCTTTCGGCATATCTGCGGGCCATGGGCGGCCGGGTGCCGGCGATCTATGTGGAGAGCGCCGATCAGCCCTTTTCGGCCCGGCCGGAGGAGATCGCGGCGGGAAAGGTGGAGCGTCCGCCGGCGTTCTGAAGGCAAAATAGCGGGAGGAGAGGCGTAACCCGTGCGGGGCAGTACCAGTTCGGCTCAATTCCCGGAATTTTCACCCAAAAAGCCATTGACGACCTGATTATCCGGGGCTACTCTGCAGGCAACTCGACCCTTGGCGCCTACTGCCAACTCGAATCGCGGGCTCCCTCTGAGGCATCCAATCAGCGTGGAGCTTCACCTGTCGCGCACGGCGCCAATCCGTTCCACAACGCACACATACTCGAGTGGCCTGCTCAGGGCCGCTTTTGGAGGTCCTTTCCTCGCCTGATGAGAAAACATCTCGAGATCACGCCTAATCTTGAGCCCCTCTTTGGGACCCGCGACGAAAACCTGAGACTGATGGAGGACGTCCTCCACGCCCACATCGACCTGCAGTCCGATGCGGTGCTGGTGGAAGGGTCCGAGGACGCCATCGCGCGCGTCGAGCGCATCTTCCAGGATTACGAAGCGCTGCGCCGCCAGGGCATTCTGCTGCAAAACGGCGAACTGAACGGCATGCTGCGCCTGGTCACAGCGGATCCTTCCGTCTCGCTGCGCAGCCTGGTCGAGAGCGGAAGGCAGCGTTCTGCCGGAATTAAGCGGATGGTGCAGCCGCGCTCGCTCAACCAGCGGCGCTATGTTGAAGCCATCGAGCAGAACGACATGGTCTTCGGCATCGGTCCTGCGGGCACCGGCAAAACCTATCTTGCGGTGGCGATGGCCGCGTCGGCTCTGCTGGCGAAGAAGGTCAGCCGCATCGTGCTGGTGCGTCCGGCCGTCGAAGCGGGCGAGCGGCTTGGCTTTTTGCCCGGCACGCTGCAGGAGAAGGTCGATCCCTATCTTCGGCCGCTGTACGACGCGCTCTATGACCTGATCGAGCCCGAGCGCGTGGACAAGATGCTCGAGCGCAACGTGATTGAGATTGCGCCTCTGGCCTTTATGCGCGGACGAACGCTCAACGACTCGTTCATCATCATGGACGAGGCGCAGAACACGACCAGCGAACAGATGAAGATGTTCCTGACGCGCATGGGCAACAACGCCAAGGCGGTCATCACCGGCGACATCACGCAGATCGACCTGCCAAACCCGCGCAAGTCTGGCCTGATTGAGGCGCTGAACATCCTCGATGGGGTGGACGGCATTTCCTTCGTCCGTTTCGAGGACGGTGACGTGGTGCGTCATCACCTGGTGCAGCGCATCATCCGCGCTTATGAGGGCTTCGGACGCGCTCAGCAGGAACTGCCGCTGGCCATGGACGAGGCCAGAAACGACCGCGAGGGCAGGGAAGTGCGCGTCTCGCAACAGCCGCAGTAAACCTCAGCGGGGACACCCGATCCGGTGTCCCCGCCCTTCACTCTTCTCCCGGCCTTATTGTTCCTGTGCTCCCGCCGGCACGATGGGCAGCTCCACGTAGGTCGCCTGCGCGGCTGAGTGGTACACGTGGATGGTGGCCCTCCGGTAATCCGGCGGCTTCGCAAAAAAGATGTTGGGCACGAAGCTCTGCGGATTCCGGTCGTAGAGCGGGAACCAGCTCGACTGCACCTGCACCATGATGCGATGCCCGGGCAAAAACAGGTGGTTGGCGGCAGGCAGCGCGAACTGATAGAGCAGCGGCTGATTCGGCGTGATCGGCTTCGCCTCCGCCAGGCTCTCGCGATACCGTCCGCGGAAAATGTCCATCGAGACCGGCAGCTGATATCCGCCGAGTTCCTTCTGTCCCGCTACTTCGTCGGGATACACATCGATCAGCTTCACCACCCAGTCGCCGTCGGTGCCGCTGGTTGAGGCAATCAGGTGCGCCACGGGAGCTCCGGCGATCCGCAGTGGCTCGGTGAGAGGCTCGGTTGTGAACGTCAGCACGTCCGTGCGTCCGGAGAAGGGCCGCTGGTCGTCGACGAGCCATCGCACCCACGAAAGATCCGGAGTGTATCCGATGGGCTGGCTGGGCCGCGCGCGATACGGAACCGGCTTTGCTGGATCGGAGACGTACTCATCAAATCCCTCGCCGCTCGCAGGCGCGGTGAACGAGAGCTTCCCGTCCGCATGGAGATATAGCGGAGTCGGTTTCGGCGCACAGCCCTGTGCACAGCCCGCAGGCCACACCTGCAGGTTTTCCCAGCGGTCTGCTCCAGTCTCGAACGCCGTGACCGGCGCAAGGTGCATCGCGGGCGCACTGTCCTGCAGATAATGAGCGAGGAACGGCGCCAGGATGTGCTCACGGAAGTAGAGACCCGTATCGCTGTGGAAGTGGACTGGCCCCAGCGATTCGACCGTCTCGATCTCCTGCCCGTGATGCCACGGCCCGATCACCAGATACAGCAGCTTGTGATCCGGATCCTTCGGCTCGAGCGCGCGATAGACGGCGAGCGCGCCGTAGATGTCTTCCTGATCCCACAGGCTGTCGACGAGCATGGTCGGAACCGTCAGCGGCTCTTTCGCGAGCACGCGATCGACGGCCTGCTCCAGCCAAAAGCTGTCGTACGCCGGATGCTCAGTGATCTTCTTCCAGAATCCGAGCTGATCCATACCGCGCTCGCGTCCCAGTTCGCCGGCCGAGGACGGCCGCATGTACGTTTCGTAGTCGTCGTAGTAGCTGGTGAGCCAATGCGCATCGTTGCCGCGAGTCGCACTCTGCTCGTAGATATACGGCATGTTCTGCTCGCGAAAGGCGCCGTTGTGGAACCAGTCGTCACCGCGCCAGCCATCGACCATGGGATTCATCGGCACCACAACTTTGAGCGCCGGATGGGGATGCACGAGCGGCATCAGCGACAGAAATCCGTCGTACGAGATGCCGAGGATGCCAACCTTGCCGTTGCTCTCCGGCACGTTCTTCACCAGCCAGTCGATGGTGTCGTACGTATCGGTCGACTCATCCACCGGTGTGGGATTTAGCGGGCCGTGCACGGGGCGGTTCATGACGTAGTCGCCCTCGCTGCCGTACTTGCCGCGGATGTCCTGCACGACGCGGATGTAGCCGCCCTGAATGATGGGCTCGACGGCGTTGTCGTATCCCCACAGGCTGCTCGCCAGGTGTGTGCTCGGCTCGTTGGTCGTAAGCGCGGTCGCATTGTAGGGAGTGCGCGTCATCAGAATGCCCGCGTGCTTCGCGCCCTTGGGCACCAGGATCACCGTATGCAGCTTGACGCCATCGCGCATCGGGATCATCACGTCGCGCCGCTCGTAATCCATCCCAGCGCTCTGCTGCTGAAAGTGCTCCGGTGTCTCGCTCGGATAATTCGGATACTGCGGCTGATTCTGTGCACTGGCAGTGACGGCCCCTGCAAAGATGGCGAACATCAGAGCAGGGCAGGCGAGTCGTCTCACAAGGAACTCCTTTTCAATGGAACGCGGCGCTGGAATTCTGGTACGCCGCCCGCATCTTAACAGGGCTCGGCGATATCCTGAATCGCGCCGATTCTTCCTCGCCCTCTGCGCGATACAATCAACCATCGATGGCTTACCAGGTCCTTGCCCGAAAATATCGTCCCCAGCGATTCTCTGACGTAGCCGGGCAGGAACACGTGACGCGCACGCTGCTGAACGCACTCGCTCAGGGGCGCATCGCGCACGGGTACATTTTTTCTGGGCATCGCGGTATAGGGAAGACGACGATTGCGCGCATCCTCGCGCAGGCTCTGAACTGCCGTACTGCAGTCGGGACGCCGGAGCGTCCGACACAGGAGCCCTGCGGCGTCTGCGATTCGTGCAGGGAAATTCGCGCCGGCAACGCCGTTGATGTTCTCGAGATTGACGCGGCGACCAACCGCGGCATCGACGAGGTGCGCGAGCTGCGCGAAGCTGCTCGTTATCGACCGGCGCGCGACAAGTACAAGATTTGGATCCTCGACGAAGCACACCAGATCACCGACGCCGCTTTCAATGCGTTGCTGAAGACATTGGAGGAGCCGCCGGAACACGTCATCTTCATGATGGCGACGACGCAGCCCGAGGACATCCCGCAGACGATTCGGTCGCGCTGCCAGCACTTCAGCTTTCACGCGGTGAAGTTTGACGACATCCTGGCGCAGCTGCGCGCCATCGCCGCGCAGGAGCAGATCGACGCGGAAGACGCGGCGCTCAACTTGCTGGCCGAAGCCGGCGATGGATCGATGCGCGATGCGCTCTCCATCATGGATCAGGCGATCGCGTCGGCGCCGCTGACCAACGACCGCCCGCACTTGGCTGCAGAGGCGATTCGCGATCTGATGGGCTCCGTCCCGAATACCGTGTTTGAGCATCTGCTCGAGGCGATCAGCGCCGGCCAGACTGCGGCCGTCATCGAGCAGGCGAACACGCTGCTCAACGCCGGCAACAGTCCAGCAGCGATCGCGCGGCAGTTTGTGCGGTATCTGCGCAACACGCTGATGGCGCGGATCGGCGGTGATAATTCCGATCTGCTGCAGATTTCGGCCGACGAGCGCGCCCGGGCCGCGCGGTCCGCAATGCTCTTCTCCGAAGAGGACCTGACGCGTTTCCTGCAGGTGATGCTGCGCACCTTCGACGATCTGAATTACCGGCAGGAACAGCGCTTCCATCTGGAGCTGGGGCTGGTGAAGCTGGTGCATTTGCAGCGGCTGCTTCCGGTGGAAGAATTCCTCAGCCAGCTGCCCAGCGGCAGCGGCTCGCCATCCGAGGGCGGCGTGGGAACTCCGGGCCGTACCATTGGTGCGGCTCCAGCGCGTCCGGCAGCCGCGACACCCGCGCGTCCTGCGGCTCCACGGCCCTCGCCGTTTGAATCGGACCGCGAGCGCAAGTCGTTCAGTGAAAGCGCCGCTGCGTCGAGCCAATCGTCGACGTCGGGCCCGGGCAGCAATTCGCCACCGCCGCCTTCCACTCCGCGCGCGCTTTCGCCTGTTGAAAGTGTCGCTCACGCCGCTGACGAACCCAAAGCGCCCGCGGCCGTTCGACTGAGCGAACCGGCCGAGCCCACGGACGGCTCGCTCGCGCTCGCAGCAGCCGCAGCGGCGCCGTCGCTTGACAGCATTCGCGACGCAATCTGCGCTGCGCTCGACAAAGAAGGCCACAACACCGCTGCCGCGCAGCTGCTCACCGGCAAATGGACGCAGCAGGGCAATGCGATTCAGGTTGAGCTGCCGATGCGCAAGACGATGCTGGCGCTCACCATCAATGCAGACGCCGAGGCCATCTGCCGCAAGGCAATGCGCAACATGGGCGCGAACCAAAAGATCTCGTTTGTTCCCGGCGAGAACGGCGCCGCGGGCGCCGCTCCGGCCCGCACCGCTGCACCGGCGGCCGGCTCGGCACAATCCGCCGCGCTGGAAAATCCACTGGTGCGCAGGGCCCAGGAACTCTTCAAGGCAGATATTCGCAGCGTTCTCGATCTGCGCGAAAACAATTCAGGGAAGGATGCACAGTGAATCCGTTGAAGCTTCAGGAAATGCTCGGGCAGGCGAAGCAGATGCAGGAACAGGTGCAGCAGAAGCTGGCGACTACGGTTGTGGACGCCTCGTCCGGAGGCGGGGCGATCGCGGTACGCATGAACGGCAAGAAGGAAGTGCTGAAGGTGACCATCGATCCCGCCGCCGTCGCCGGCCTCACCGGCCCGACGCCCGACGTGGAGATGCTCGAGGACCTGATCGCCGCAGCGATGAATGAGGCGGGACGCCGCGTTGATGACGTGCTGCGCTCCACAGTGCAGGGCATGATGGGCGGGCTGAACCTGCCGCCGGGGCTTCTGTAGGCGTCTAACCAACGTTGATGAGAACGCGCCGCGATTTCCTCGTGCAGTCCGGCATGGCCACCGCAGCAATGCTGCTGACGGGGGGGAACCTGCCGGCGCAGCAGCAGACGCCGCCGACACAGGCCACGCCACCGGCGCCTGCGCAGCCCGGCAGCAATCCGGCGGTACAGCCCAACCCGGACCTGCCGAATCAGCTGCGGACCGCCGCTGCCAACGAAACCATCAAGACCACGAAGCTGACCGATACGATCTTTCTGCTGCAGGGCGTCGGCGGCAACATCGTTTGCCAGATCGGTCCCGACGGCAAACTCGTTATCGATGCCGGCATCTCCACGGGAACGAATCACCTGCTCGATGCGATCAGCAAGCTGGGGCCGCAGCCGCTGCATCTGCTGGTGAACACCCACTGGCATTACGACCATACCGACGGGAACGCCGCACTGCACCTGGCCGGCGCCTTCGTCATCGCGCAGGACAACACGCGAATCCGGCTCGCATCGCCGCAGTACATGGAAGTCTACGATGTGCATTTTCCCGCGGCTCCGGATGCGGCGCTGCCGCAGGAAACCTTTGCGGAGAGTGATACGCTCTGGGTCAACAACGATCAGGAGAATCTGGTTCATGCCCCCAGCGCGCACACCGACTCGGACATCTTCATCCACTTCGTCAAGGGCAATGTTATCCACATCGGCGACCTGTGGTTCAACGGCATGTATCCGCTGATCGACCTGTCGAGCGGCGGCAGCATCAACGGCATGATCCGGGGCGTCGACCAGGTGATCTCCCTTGCAGATGACCGAACAAAGATCGTTCCCGGTCATGGCCCGCTCGGGAATAAGGCGGCATTGCAAAGCTATCGCGAGATGCTGGTCACGGTCGCCAATCGCGTGGAGAAGTTGAAGGCGGAAGGGAATACGGTCGAGCAGGCGATTGCCGCGAAACCGACGTCGAATCTGGACGCGACCTGGGGGAAGGGGCCCATGAAGCCGGATACCTTCGTCGCCATCATCTACAACTCGCTGTAGCCCTCAGCACAGCCGCCCTAAATCCCCGCGCAGCCTCTCCGCATCTCGCAAACCGGCTTCCACTGCGCGATGCGTTTGCTCCCAGATGGGCACGGCACTTATCAGTACTTCCTGACCCTTTGCCGTCAGGTGCAGGACACGGCCGCGGCGGTCGTTGGGATCGGGCGCGATGCGGACCAGTCCGCGCCGCTCCAGCGGCTTCAGCGCGGCGGTCAGGGTGGTCCGATCCATGGCCAGCAGCGACGCCACCGGACCCATGCTGGGCGGCTCGGGCCGGTTGAGCGACATCAGCAGAGAGAACTGCCCGTTGGTCAGCCCCACGGGGCGCAGCGCCTCGTCGAAGCGGCGCGCCAGCGCCCGCGCGGCACGCTGCACGTGGAGGCAGAGGCACTCGTCACGAATCCTGCAGGTCGTGGTGAAGGGGACTGGCTGAGGTCTTGACATCTCATCCGTTATGTTGATATCAACGTAAGCGCGATGTCAAGGGCTCCGCCCCCCGGGTATCATGGCGGAATCCACAGGCGATTCGCATTTCACAATGCTGCCGGACGGAGGCCTCTATGCCGTTCCTTCGCGACCTGAAGTTAGCCGTTCGCTCCCTCTCGCGGGTGCGCGCTCTCTGGATCACCGTGGCCCTTACGCTGGCTCTGGGCATTGGCGGCAACGCGGCGATCTTCAGCGTGGTCCGCGCGGTGCTGCTGCGGCCGCTCGCGAACCGCGATGAAGACCACCTGCTCTATATCCGGCAGAGCGCGCCCGGCATTCACGAGACGAATGCGACGTTCTCGATTCCGGAGATCGATGATATCGGCAGGAACCTGAAGTCGATCGCGAAACTCGGCACCTTTTCCCAGATCAATTTCACGATCGTTGGCCTTGGCACCCCGCGCGAGATTCCTGCGGGCGTCGTCGACGGCAATTACTTCCAGGTCATGGGCCTCCGCCCGGTGCTCGGCCGCCTGCTCAGTCCGTCCGACGATGGGCCCAACGCCCCCGGCGCTGTAGTGCTGACGTACAAGTTCTGGTCCTCGTCGCTGCATTCCGATCCGGGCGTGCTCGGCAAGCATGTGCGCCTTGAGAGCTTCGCCGGAGCGCGCATCGCCACAATCATCGGCGTCCTTGAGCCGTCGGTGCCTTATCCGGTGGAGACGGAGATTATCGCCAACGTCGTGACCAGCCCACACCATCTCTCTGCCACGATGGTGACCGGGCGCGAGCATCGCATGACCGAGGTTTTCGGCCGCCTGGCGCCTGGAGCGACTCTGGAAGAGGCTCGCGCGGAACTGCGGACGGTGTACGCAGGCATGGTTGCCGCCCATCCTGAGGTCTACCGGCCAGAGGATCACTACCAGATCGACGTGACGCGTATGCACGACCAGATCAATGCGCGCGCGAACACGATGCTTTGGGTGCTCTTCGCTGCTTCGGCACTGCTGTTCATCATTGCGTGCTCGAATGTGGCCAACCTGGTGCTGGCGCGCACGGTGCGGCGCGAGTCCGAACTGGCCGTGCGGACGGCACTGGGAGCGAACACGGCGGCACTGCGACGCTCCCTGCTGGCGGAAAGCCTCGTGCTCTGCGGAAGCGGGGTAGCGGCGGCGATTGCGCTGGCGATCCCCATGGTCAGCATTCTGGGCAAATATGCAGCGCGATTCTCGGTGCGCGCTGATGGCCTGAAGCTTGACTTCAGCATGGTATGGTTTGGCATTGTGCTGGCGCTGATCGCCGCCGTATTTCTCGCGTACATTCCGCGGCTGCCCGGCGCCGACGTGACCCGCGGCCTCGGACTCGCCAGCGCCGGAATCCGCATCACGAGCGGCGGCAATCGCCGCCTGCGCCTCTTTGCCGTCACGCAGATCGCAGCTTCGTTCCTGCTGCTGGCAGGCGCAGGTGTCCTGATGCGCACGCTGTATGTGCTCGAGAAGACGCGTCCGCCGTATGCCTCCGCTAACGTGCTCGCCATTAACCTGCCGGTCATTTCGTACGGACGCACTGAGCAGCAGATCCGCGACTTCGATCGCGACGTGAAGCAGCGCGTTGCTGCGATTCCCGGCGTCGAGAGCGTCGCTTCCGGGTTCAGCGTGCCGTGGCGCGACTCGCAGGGCCTGAACATCAGCTTCCAGTTTGCGGTGCAGGGCGCTACCAAAAAGAACGGCGAAGACGATCCGCGGGCGAAGTTCCGCTCTGTGTCGCCGAATTACTTCGCGACGATGGGGATGCCGCTCATCGAGGGCCGCGATTTTCGCGACACCGATCGAAATGGCTCCGAACCCGTAGTCGTCATCAGCCAGAGCCTGGCACACACGCTTTTCCCAGGCCAGGAAGCGATCGGCCGCGAGCTGCACTGGACCGACGGCGTCATGAAGTTCATCGGCATCAGCTACGCGCCGCGGCGGATTGTCGGCGTGGTGCCCGACGTTGATGACGAGAACATCATCCCCGAGCCCGCGATGACCATCTATCAGCCGGTCACGCAGGAGGGCTGGTCCGGACGGCTCTTCGTGCGTGCCCACGGCGATCCGTACGCGCTGGTTCCGGCCATCACGCGCACCATCCACGAGATGAACGGCGATCAGCCGGTGGAGCGCGCGGCCACGCTGGGCGATATCCGCGCCGAGGTACTGACGCCCGACCGTCTGAACGCCGTCGTGTTTGGCGGATTCGCCGCCGTCGCGCTGCTCATCTCGGTTGTCGGCGTCGCCGGTGTGCTCGCCTTTTCTGTCAGCGGACGTATCCGCGAATTCGGCATCCGCATCGCCATGGGCGCACAACCGCGAGACATCCTGACCAGCGTTCTGCGTCAGGGATTCGCGATGGCCGGCATCGGCGTGGGAGCCGGAGTCCTCATTGGCTTGCTCTGCTCGCGCATCATCCTGCGCTTCACTGCCGACGTGCATCTCCCCGGCGTCGTCACGCTCGTCGGCGCAGCGCTCGTGATCATGGGGGCTGCAGTGCTCGCCTCAGCGATCCCTGCATTCCGCGCTGCTCGTGTGAATGCGGTGGAGGCGTTAAGAGCGGACTAGTCCAGGCACCGCAGAAGAAAAGAGCTATTCCGCCGCCGAGCTCATATCCGCCTGTCCCTGCATGGGCGGCGCGCCTTTCACGCGGACGACGGTAATCTTCGAGAAACCTTCCTTGAAGTCCGGGGCGCGCAGGCGCTCGGCCATCTTCCGCATCACGTCTTCGCTCACGGTGCGTTCGCGGCGGCGGTTCCGTTCGAGGCACACGTCCAGCGGGACGTCGAAGAACACCGCCTGCACTTCATAGCCGAAGCTCCTGGCCATCTTGATCCACTGGCGGCGCTCATGGGGCGAGAGGTTGGTGGCGTCGACGTAGTTCCACGGCATCTTCGCGATGAGACGCGCGCGCAAGAGCGAGCGCAGCGTGGAGAATACCAATCCCTGCCAGCGCTGCTCGGTGATGTCGTCGAAGAGAATCGTGCGCAGCAAATCGCTTGATAGCGGAGTGACGCCGCGCCGCTTGAACCACGTGGTCTTGCCTGAGCCCGGCAGCCCGATCGTCAGCACCACGTATCCACGCGAGGCCTTCGCGGCGGCCGGCTCGGGCGGCGGGGTGGAGAGCGACTCCGGCTGGGTTTCCACTGCGACCCGGGGAGCAGCTTCAGCGGGCGCGAGCGTGCCGATGGGTTCGGCTGGTACTTCGGCGGCCGCAGGTGCAGGTGTTTCGGTCGGCTCCGGTTCGTGCTCCGGCGGCGGAGCCGCCGAGCCTCCATGGTACGAGGGCTGTAGCGGGGCCGGCTGATTCTGCGGCAATTCCTGCCCAATTTTTCCCGTGGACTCAGAGGTGTTCGGTCCACGTTTCGAACGTCGTCTCATGCGTTCGCGCATCCATTCGCGCATATCCAGGGTGTAACACAGTCAGCACCCCTCCGCAAACGCGCGCAGCCCTCCGCGAACCACACTCAACACCATTTGTGAACTGCCTGCGACAGACGACCTTCCGCCGCAAAAATCCTGGCCTGTGCGCGCCGTCACTTTTTTTGCCTTGACTACAGTGCTAGCATCGGTAAATGGGTGGTTCCGGGCGTTTTCGGCTGACAGCTCAGCCTTCATCCGGAACCGCGACAACTGGGTCACGAACTCAGTTGCGTCAGGCCACTGGGACGCACGCTGTTCACTTTCACCAGGAGACAACAAAGTATGGCCGTCAAGGTTGGAATTAACGGGTTCGGGCGCATCGGACGCAACGTTCTTCGCGCTTCTCTCGGAAACCCAGAAATCGAATTTGTCGCTGTCAACGACCTCACCAGCCCCGCAACCCTCGCTCACCTGCTGAAGTACGATTCCATTCTTGGCAATCTTCCCAATGACATTCAGGCCGGCGACGATTTCATTTCCGTCGACGGCAAGAAGATCAAGGTCTTTGCGGAAAAGGACCCCGCGCTCCTGCCCTGGGACTCCGTGGGCGCGCAGGTTGTCGTTGAGTCGACCGGCCGCTTCACCGATGCCACCAAGGCGAAGGCGCATCTGCGCGGTCCGGTGAAGAAGGTCATCATCTCCGCACCGGCGACTAACGAGGACATCACCATCGTGCTCGGCGTGAACGAAGGCAAGTACGACCCCGCAAAGCACAACGTTATCTCCAACGCTTCCTGCACGACGAACTGCCTCGCGCCGGTGGTCAAGGTCCTGGTTGAGAATTTTGGGATCGTTTCCGGCATCATGACGACGATCCACAGCTACACCAACGACCATGTCATTCTCGACTTCCCGCATAAAGACCTGCGCCGCGCGCGCGCTGCAGCCCTCTCCATGATTCCCACCTCGACCGGCGCGGCCAAGGCGCTGAAGCTGGTCATCCCCGAAGTGGAAGGGAAGCTGGACGGCTTCGCGATTCGCGTTCCAACGCCGAACGTCTCGGTTGTTGACCTGACCTTCACC
>DASYYN010000012.1:0-18539 GCA_035933815.1 Acidobacteriaceae bacterium | reverse complement strand
ATGAACACCTGGGTGACGGATAACATCCCGATGGCGGGAGGCGCCTACCGGCAGCTGATTGAGGAACTCTACCGCAGGAACAAGCTGATCAATAACCAGCTGATCGTTCGCGGCGAGCGGGTGGATCTGGGCAAAATTCGCGCCAACCTGCTCACCGTCATTGCGCAGGGAGACCACATCACGCCGCCGTGCCAGTCCGAGGCGATCATGCAGAAGGTGTCCAGCGCGGACAAGGAAGCGTTCCGGATCCGCGGCGGCCACATCGGAATTATGGCCGGGAGCGGAGCGCCCGCCGTAACCTGGCCTCACATCGACCGTTGGCTGAGCGCCCGCTCCCGGTAATGGCACCCCCTACATGTAGAGACCGCCGTTGATGTTGATCTGCTGGCCGGTGATGTAGTCGGCATCGCAGATCAGAAATGCCGCAGCCTTGGCGATCTCCGCCGGCTCGGCAAACCGCTGCATCGGTATCCGCGCTTTGATCTGGTCAAGCAGGTTGCCAGGAATCGCCGTGAGCATGTCCGTCGCAGTGAATCCGGGGGCGATCACGTTGGCTGTGATGTTGTACTTCGCCAGTTCCAGCGCAAGCACCTTGGTGAACGCGATGATGCCGCCTTTGCTGGCCGCGTAGTTCGCCTGGCCGAAGTTGCCGGCCTGTCCTGAAAACGAGGCGATGTTCACAATCCGGCCGTATTTCTGTTCGATCATCGCCGGCAGAGCGGCTGAAGTGCAGTAGAACATGCTGTTCAGGTTGGTCTCGATTACCTCCAGCCACTCCTCGTCGGTCATCTTGCGGATCGAGCGATCGCGCGTAATGCCGGCGTTGTTCACGAGGATGTCGAGACGGCCAAAGGTATCCATGATCCTGCGGACGACACGGCGGGCCTCCTGGCGGTCGGAGACGTCGCCCTGCAGCAGGCACGTTTCTCCTCCGGCCGACTCGATTTCTTCCCGCAGCTCCTGAGCGCGGCCGATGCTGGTGAAAAAGTTGATGGCGACTACGGCCCCGCGATCGGCGAGTTCCTTAGCGATGGCGCGTCCGATGCCGCGCGAGGCGCCGGTCACCAGGGCAACACGGCCTTCGAGGGGACGAGTGGACGGGATCCTGATTGCTTCCAATACCTCAGTTACTTCAACGGTTGCCATAGGAGTGCTCCTTCGTATGATTGCGTTTAGTTCAGGGCCTCGAAGAGCGCGGCAATTCCCTGCCCGCCTCCGATACACATGGTGACCAGCGCATACTTTCCGCCAATCCGGCGGAGTTCGTGCAGCGCCTTAACGGTGACAATGGCGCCGGTTGCGCCAAGAGGATGGCCAAGGGAAATCCCGGAGCCGTTGGGATTGGTTTTCTCGGGCGGCAACTCCAGCTCGCGGCGGACGGCAAGAAGCTGCGCCGCGAACGCTTCATTCAGCTCGATCACATCGAGGGATTCCGTGCTGAGCCCGGTGCGCTTGTAGAGCTTGCGCACCGCCGGGATCGGACCCGCGCCCATGATCGCGGGCTCCACGCCAGCCACAGCGTAGTCGACGAGGCGTGCTACGGGTTTGAGGCCGCGGTCCTCGGCGGCTCGACGCTCCATCAGCACCACAGCGGCAGCGCCATCGTTAATGCTGGAGGCATTGCCCGCGGTGACGGTGCCCTGCGGATCGAATGCTGGCTTCAGCTTCGCCAGGTTCTCCACGGTGGCATCGGGGCGAGGCTGCTCATCGACCATGAACGGCACCGGACCGTTCTTCGTTTTCAGATCAATGGGAACAATCTGGTTGCGGAAATAACCTTCCTTCGTTGCGTTGATTGCTCGCCGATGGCTCTCGCAAGCCAGTTCGTCCTGATCGTTGCGTGAGACTCCCCACTTACGGGCGACATTCTCCGCAGTGATCGCCATGTGGACCTCATCGAACGGATCGGTGACAGCCGCAACCAGGGCGTCCGTCGCGGTCGCATCATTCAAGCGTGCGCCCCATCGCATCGTCGGCAGCCAGTATGGAGCCCGGCTCATCGACTCGGCCCCGCCGCCGATGGCCGCGTCGACATCGCCGTGCTGAATTGCCTCCGCAGCAGTGACAATCGCCTGCAGCCCACTGCCGCAGAGCCGGTTCAGGGTGAGCGCGGGAGTCTCGACGGGCAGCCCGCCGCGAAGCGCCGCGACCCGCGCCAGATACATATCTTTAGGATCGGTATGGATGACGTTACCAAAAACAACATGGCCGATATCGCTGGGCGCCAGACCGCTGCGCTGCATACTCTGGCAGACGACCTTCGCTGCGAGTTCCGTTGGCGGGATGTCCTTCAGCGCGCCGCCAAATTTGCCAATTGCGGTGCGAACCGCGCTGAGAACGACGACTTCTCGATCTTTCATAGGTATGCTCCTTTGATCGTTGAAACATGAAATCCCTGTGCCGGACGGCCCACGAGCCGCGGCCCCGCGCGAACGCGTCCAGACGCGGCCATGAACGCGCGATGCGCGACAGAAAACCTGAAATCACAGGAATTGATTGAGGCGGCAGTGGACACAGGGATCAGCCCTGCAGAGTGCCTCACTCTGACCCATCGACACGCGAGGTAGCGATCCGCACACATGGTGGCGACCTTACCCTCGTGCGTGACGAAAAGCAGGCTGAGGAACTTGCCCTTCGAAAGCGCCGGGACTAGCAGCAGTTATCCAGCAACAGAGGAGTGAAAGGGTTTTTCAGCACATCGGAAACTGCAGGCGAGGTTTAATTTACCCCTGATACCGTTACAGATTTCCACAAGACGCGAATTGACGCTGGTCTTTTGATGCCATCGAACTCCGCTCAAAATTCGATCATCAGTGCTGAATTGCCTCATCCCCGAGCCATGTACCCCGCATTGCGCAATATGCGCCGCACCTTTTTCGGCGATACAGAGAGCCGCTCAGCCACGCGTGAAATCTTGCGATCTTCGCGCAGCCACACCTTCGGGATGACAATCTCGGCGAATTCCTCCGTGATTTGCTGGAACGTCTTGTCGCCGACCATGCCTTCCGACCAGCCGCGCAGCGTATCGCTGATGCCGGAGGCCTGCACGATCATCGACTTCAGAGCTGCGAGATCATCCGCCAAATGATCGTTCTCCCCCGGCTCCATCAGCGCGGCGGCTTCGCTGGCGCAGCGGCGCGCTTCTTCCCAGTCCTGAAAGAAGTCGTTGGCCGCCGTCATGCCGCGGGCGATCCAGCCTCCCGCAGCCAGACGCCGGTTCTGGGTGGTGCGGGCGAGCGCGAGAGCCTCATCGCTGTGCTGCTTTGCATTATTGGCATAGACGGCGAGGTCAACATCCTCGCCCAGTTGCTCTTCGACACGGGCATTTTCCGCAGCAGCCTGCAGAATACGGGCGCGAGCCATCAGGATGGTGTCCTCCTTCTCCTGCCCGATCCGGTAAGCTTCCGCCGCTTCCTGAGCCGCGTCGTCGATGTCCCCTCGATCGAGATGCAGATAACCCATGTTGAAGATCACATTGCCGATGCCACCGGCGTGTGTGTGCATTTCGTAAATTTGCCGAGCGCGCTTCAGGTCGAGAATGGCGTCGTGGCAAATCTGCTGATAACGGCTCCGCAGATTGCCGGCGCCGGATGCACCCGATGCGGCGCTGGCCTGCGGACGCGCGTCGATCTTCCTTCGCAGTTGCAGCGCCAGAAGCCGCCGCACATAGGCCGCGTTCACCAGGGCACGTGCCAGGTTCAGGTGGCTGGGATCGCCCTTTGCATACCACGCGATGGCACGATCGAAGTGCTCCAGCGCACGCGTGTATTCCCCGGAACGGCGGACGATGCGTCCCCGCGCCGATTCGATGTTGCCGAGGGCGACGTAGTGATCGGTGGTCTGCAGAACATTCTCGGCATGCGACAACAGCCGCAGCGCCTCTCGCCGCATGCCCTTCTGAAACAAGAGCCAGCTCTCGTGAATCCATATAACGGCGGTGAACACCTCATCCTGTGCCTGCTCGGCCAGTTCCCGCGCACGAACAATGTGCAGGAACGCTGCTTCGTATTCGCCCTTTTTGCGGTGTGCGCGGCCTTTCCAGAAGTGCGCCAGCGTGGCCAACCCTTCGCCAGGCAAATCGGCTTCAGCTTTCAGGACAATGTCGAGCGCCTCGACCGCGCTGTGCACTTCGTCCGTCGAGAGCGCGTGAAAGGCCTCCACCATGCGCAGGCGAACGTAGTCGACAAACGACAGGCGCCGGCGGCATTCGGGCGGAAAGCGGAGCAGCAGATCCTCCAGGAAGTGATAGTCCCGGTAACCGACATCCACCCATTGCGCAACCAGAAGCAGAAGGCGGCTGGCGCCGGGCACGGCCGGGTCAAGATTCGCCAGCAGCGGTTCACCGGCTTGCAGGATCGCCTTGCCGGCGGCGATGCGGCGCGCCTGCAACATGCGGCTAAGCTCTGCTGCAAATCGATTAAGCTGCGCTGCAGCGTCGCCATTCTCCGGGTAATCCGATTCGGGCGGGTGGGCGATCCGAACGGCCGACACTGCATCGGGAGAGGACAGCGTTTTCATTCTCCTGGGCTGCCGATTAGCTCCTGAACGGGCATGATCGCGCATATCGGTGAGATTATGAGGCCGTCGGGGAGCTCTCGTCCACTCGTCCGATTCGGACGACCCCGGCTTGCGACACTTCCCGCGGCTGCTGTCTACTGCGTCCTATTGTGACGTGGCCGCTGTGCCGGCCCCAGGAGAACAACGGCATGCTGCACATTGCGAGCAAAAACGGTTGGAGTACCCAGCGGTGGGACGGGATCGAACGGCCCTATTCGGCCGATGAAGTACATCAGCTGCGCGGAACGGTCCGCGTCGAGCATTCCCTGGCACGCAACGGTGCCGAGAAGCTGTGGCGCCTGCTGCACCAGGAGACCTGCGTACCCGCGCTGGGCGCCCTGACCGGCAACCAGGCAGTCCAGATGGCTCAGGCGGGACTGAAAGCGATTTACCTCAGCGGCTGGCAAGTTGCGGCCGACGCCAATCTGAGCGGCCACATGTACCCGGATCAAAGCCTCTATCCGGTGAACAGCGTCCCTGCGGTGGTGCGCGCGATCAATAACGCGCTGATGCGGGCTGATCAGATTGCTCATGCGGAAGGTCAGAAAAGCATCGACTGGATGCTGCCGATCGTGGCCGATGCCGAAGCCGGCTTTGGCGGAGTGCTCAATGCGTTTGAGCTGACGAAGGCGATGATCGAGGCCGGAGCGGCAGGCGTTCATTTTGAAGATCAGCTATCGTCTGCGAAGAAGTGCGGGCACATGGGCGGCAAAGTGCTGGTACCGGCACGGGAGGCGATTCAGAAGCTCGTGGCTGCGCGGCTGGCGGCGGATGTGCTCGATGTCCCGACGATCCTCGTCGCCCGCACCGATGCCGACGCGGCTCAGCTCATCACCAGCGACTGCGACCCGGTGGATGCCCCCTTCCTTACGGGCGAGCGCACCGTCGAAGGATTCTTCCGTTTCCGCGGCGGCCTGGATGCGGCTATCGCTCGCGGGCTGGCGTATGCGCCCTATGCGGACATGGTGTGGTGCGAAACATCGGAGCCGAACCTTGAGGATGCGCGTCGGTTCGCCACAGCCATTCACGAAAAATTCCCCGGTAAATTGCTGGCGTACAACTGCTCGCCCTCGTTCCACTGGAAAGGCAAGCTCAGCCAGCGTGATATCGCCGAATTCCAGCGCACGCTGGCAGGGATGGGCTATCGTTTCCAGTTCGTGACGCTGGCCGGCTTCCACGCGCTGAACCTGGCGGCTTTCGAGCTGGCGCACGAGTATTCGCGGACCGGAATGGCCGCGTATTCAAGGCTTCAGGAGCGTGAATTCGAGCTGGCGCAGCGGCTCGGATACAGTGCGGTGAAGCACCAGCGGTTCGTTGGAACCGGCTACTTCGATCGCGTTGCGACCACCATCACCTCCGGGGAGATTTCCACATGCGCTCTGCCCGGTTCCACGGAAACGGCGCAGTTCGAGGTGCCCGCGGATGATCCGCGCGAACACGCGCCAACGCTCTCGGAACTTCGCGCCGAGATGTAGCCTGTCCTTAGCGAGGACGGGCGGCAGAGGGCCCGTCGGGGCTTTCAGCAGCGAAGAAGGCATCCGCATTAGCATCAGAAGAAGAAGAGGCGAGAGATGACGAGCAGTCCGGCGATTCAGGAATTCGGCATGTTCCCGGAAGAGCGGGAGCAGGAGATCCTTACCGAAGATGCGGTCCAGTTTCTGCACGAACTCGATACCCGGTTTGAGGCCCGTCGCGTGGAGTTGCTGGAGGCACGGCGGAAACGGCAGCAGGACTTCGACCGTGGCGTACTGCCGACCTTCCTGCCGGAAACCGAAGAGATTCGCCGCGCCGATTGGTCGGCCGCGCCGATCCCACCGGAGCTGCTGGACCGTCGTGTCGAAATCACTGGCCCGACTGAACGCAAGATGGTCATCAACGCTCTGAACTCCGGCGCCAACGTGTTCATGGCGGACTTCGAGGATGCCAATTCGCCCACGTGGGGCAACTGCATTGAGGGCCAGCGTAATCTTGTGGACGCCAACCTGCGGACCATCAGCTTCTGCTCGGCCGATGGGCGCACGTATGAGCTGAAGCCGAATCCCGCCGTGCTGTTCGTGCGGCCACGAGGCTGGCATCTGGTGGAGAAGCACTTCACCATCGCGGACCGGCCGATGTCAGCTTCGCTCTTCGATTTCGGCCTCTATTTCTTCCACAATCACAAGATCCTGCTCAAGCGCCGCTCGGCTCCTTACTTCTATCTGCCGAAAATGGAAAGCCACCGGGAAGCCAGGCTCTGGAACGACGTCTTCCTGTTTGCGCAGGATTATGTCGGAATTCCGCGCGGGACAATTCGGGCAACAGTGCTGATCGAGACGATCCCCGCCGCATTCGAGATGGACGAGATCATCTACGAGCTGCGCGAGCACTCGGCGGGACTCAACTGCGGGCGCTGGGATTACATCTTCAGTTTCATCAAGAAATTCCGCAGCCGTCCGGACTTCGTGCTGCCGGATCGCGCCGAAGTCACGATGGAACAACCGTTCATGCGGTCGTATGTGGAACTGCTGATCCACACCTGCCACCGGCGCGGTGTGCACGCCATGGGCGGCATGGCGGCACAGATTCCAATCCGAACGGATCCAAAGGCGAACGAAGAAGCCATGGAGCGCGTGCGCCAGGACAAGCTGCGCGAGGTGCGTGCCGGCCATGACGGAACGTGGGTCGCGCATCCCGGACTGGTTCCGGTCGCGCGTGAAATTTTTGACGAGCACATGAAGAGCCGGAACCAGATCCGCATGCCGGCTGAGAAGTATTCCAGGATTAAGGCCGAAGATCTGGTGCAGATTCCCGCCGGACACATCACCGAAGGCGGAGTGCGCCGCAACATCTCCGTTGGCCTGCAGTATCTGGAATCATGGCTCCGCGCCAACGGCTGCGTGCCGATCTACAACCTCATGGAAGATGCGGCGACGGCGGAGATTTCCCGCACACAGCTATGGCAGTGGATCCACCATCGGGCAAAGCTCGACGACGGCCGCACTGTCACTCCGGAGCTGTGCGACTCCATCATGGAGGAGACGCTCAGCCAAATGGAAGCCGCCATGGGCGCGGCGGCGTGGGCGAACACGAAGTTCCCTAAGGCCGCGGCCATCCTGAAAGAGCTGAGCACCGGACCATTCCTGGATTTTCTAACCCTGGCAGCTTACGACGAGCTGCAATAGGAACTGGGCAATTGCTGTGAGTATCTCGAATGAAGACACGATCCGTGTCTTTTGCTGAGCGGCTCAGGCCGCGCTGCGACCATTGAGGACATGAAACCCGATTTCGCGATCCACTCCGATTTGGGATGAGAATGTGATCACCAACACCGAAGCGTCCCTGGGCATAGTGCTTTCATCCATGCTGCTGCCAGAGGCGCAACGCCAAGTTTCCCGGGAGGTGTTTATGCAAGCCACCATGGAGGAAGTTCTCCTGACGACCCGGACCATCGAGAGCAGGCCAGAGATTCTGTCCTTTGATTCCGGCGACGAATGCAGCCTGGATCACTGGTTCGAGGTCTACTGGCTGGTAGAAGAGGAATTCGCCTTCGCCCGTGAAGCGGACGCCGAACAGCTGGGGCCGTAATTTGGCCGACAGCTAGAAGTGAAGCCCGCCTCCACAGATCAGCACTTCCCCGGTGACGTAGTCCGAGAGCGGCGAGCAGAAGAAGAGCACTGCGCCCGCCGCTTCTTCCGGCGTCCCCAGCCGGCCAAGCGGGCACGCAGTCTTCACGGATTCCAGCAGAGTTGGTTGCACGCCCAGGCGAATCTGGTGGCCGTGCATTTCCATCTTTGCGTCGGGCCGGTTCAGGTCCTGGACTAGGCGCGTCTGGATGAGGCCAAATCCCACAGAATTCACGTTGACGTTGTAGCGTCCCCACTCCTTCGCCAGCGTGCGGGTCAGGCCGATGACGCCAGCCTTTCCTGACGAATAGCCCACCTGCCCGGGATTGCCGTCCGTACCCGCGATTGAAGTGATATTTACCACTTTGCGCATAACGCGCTTGCCTTCCGCCATCTCCTTTTTGGCGGTATCGCGAATGTACGTCGATGCGGCCCGCAGGATCCGGAACGGCACGACCAGATGGATTTCCAGCATGGCCATGAACTGCTCGTCCGTGGTCTTCTGGATCACGTTGTCCCAGCTGTAGCCGGCATTGTTCACAATAATGTCCACGCCGCCAAAAGCGTCCAGCGTCGCCTGGATAACGGCTGCGGGAACAGCAGGATCGGTGAGGTCGCCGCAGAAATGACGGACCTGGCCGGGCCGGTTGAACTCGGCTTCGGATTCGCGCAGCATCGCCTCATCGAGGTCGCTGGTCATTACCCGCGCGCCCGCGGCGGAAAGCCGCTTCGCGATGGCCCTGCCGATGCCACGGCCGGCGCCCGTCACCAGGGCGGTCCGGCCCTCCAGCGAGAACGGCAATTCGACGGCCGTCCGGGGTTGTTCCTGCAAAAGTTCCGCTTCCATTGCGATCACCTGCCGTAGGGGAGTATTCTGCTTCGCAGCATATTCTATGCTGCGCTGCAATATATTGCCACAGAATCCCCATGGCCTGCATTGGTTGCCCGGGTCGATTCATTCATCGCATGGAATTGGGGTAAAGCTGTTTACCGCGCGCCTACCGCAGCGCGCGGGCCGACTCGTTTTCTGCCTGAGCGATCATCTGCTCCACCTGCTGTCGCTGGGGATATTCCGGATCGGCGGCCAAAAGCCTTCTCCAGTCACCGATCGCGGCGGCAGCGTCATTCTTGCCCTGCAGCATCACCAGCCCGAGGTTGAACAGCGTGTTGGCGTTATCCGGCCGGGAAAGCAGCGCCTGGTTGAACTCTGCGATTGCCCGGTCCGCATTGCCCATGTACCAGTACGCAGTTCCCATATCGGTACGGACGTCCGCGTCTGAGGGGCGGACCGTAAGGGCGCGCGCGTAGTATTCCACGGCAGCCGGATACTGCTGCGCGTCGTAGTAGAGATTGCCGACGCTGATGAGCAGGTCGGCGTTGTTGGGATCGGCCTGGAGCTTTGCGAGCAGCGGGGCTGCAGCAGCATCGGACTTTGCCTGCCCAGCGGCAGCCGCAGGTGCTGCCGCGACTGCCTCGGGCGTCGGCGCTCCACTGTAGCTCTGGCGCAGCACCCACCCGCCGCCGATGCCCGCAATCAGGCACCCCGCTGCAAAAATCGAAGCCCACCGGAGCGTCCACTCCTGCCCTGAAGGTTTCGTGCTCGCTATCATCGCGCTGTACTCCTTCCCTGTCCATTCAGGCTTACCGTCACATCCGCGATCAGCTTCTCCACCGCTGCTCTGCGATCCGGACTGAGCTGCGGGTTCGTCTTCAGCAGTTGGCGCCAGGCAGCGATCGCTCCCCGCCCGTCTGCTTTGCCCTGCAGCCGAATCATTCCAGCGTTGAACAACGCGTTGGCATCCTTCGGATCTGCTTTGAGTGCCTCGTTCAGCTGCGCCAATGCACCGTCGGCATCTCCCTGGCGATAGAGGCTGGTGGCCAGCTTGGTTCGCAGGTTCGCATTACGAGGGTCACTCTGGACTGCACGCTGGTACCAAGCCGCCGCCTCGCTGTACTGGTGAGCAACGTGGTACGTTGCCCCGATCTGGGCGAGCACTGCTGTGTCATTGGGATTGCTCTTCAGCTTGCGGAGCAGCGGAGCGGCCTGTTTGTCCGCCATCTCCTTCATGTCCGCCAGGCTCACTGGACGCGCCGTACCGGCTGGATTGCCCGGGGGCTGCGGGGCGGCCCGCTCGATGGTGTGCGCGGCAGACGCGGTAGAGCTGCTGCCGGCACACACGTACCCGATGGCCAGCCCGGCAATCAGGCAGATCGCCCCCAGTTCCAGGACGCGCTTTGGCTGCAGCGATCCCGCTGCAGATTCCCTGGACCCTTCTGGCGCCATGACGTACTCCCTCCGGAAATCGACTTTCACTGTATCGGGAGGGGTTACGGCAAGGGAGCAATCTCTGTCACAGCCGAGGGTGACAGCGGTCACATCGGGCGGCAGGTGAGGAATGGTTGCATGAGCCTAGCGTAGGGAGCACCAGGATGCAACCGAATTCCAAATCCTTTTCCGGAGCGGCTTCCCAATTCGGGAGCAGTTTCACTTCGGGAAAGGCCACCTGCGGGCATCGGCGGCAGCGTTCGATGCACGCAGGACTTTTATTACGGTCCTCCTGTATAGCCTCGGCGTGCTATCCGACGGTTCTCCAGACGCAATTCGCTGAAACCGGAGTTACCAGTCGCTCCAGAAGCACAGCAACGCCATTCATTCATGCACACGTTCTGTCTGGAGACTGGGAGGAACCATCAACAGGCACGGTCGATCTCACCGCCCAGCCAAAACCAGAAGTGTGCGCACCAGGAGGCTTCAACGCATGAAGCGTAATTTCTTTTTACCCGTTCTGTTCCTTGCAGCCGCGAATTTTGCGTCTGCGCAGATCATCTCACCGAGCACGGACGTTCTCGGCGCTCACCTGAACTACGGCCGCGGCTGCGCAGCATGCCATGCTCCGCACAGCGGCGCGTACGGCAACGGCAACCAGAAGGGCTTCGACGCCACCGCCGGCAGTATCGCTCTGTGGGGCGAGGACGTTGGCAGTTTGTACGGAAAAACCATCGTGACCGGCAAGAGCGAGCATGGCAGCTATACCGAAGTGCTGCCGACCAGCCTGACGGCTGGAACGCCCGACGTCGCCGGAGTTCTGATGTGCCTGAGCTGCCATGACGGCAACTACGCAACAGGCGCCATGATGAAGAACGCGGTGTTTGAAGCGCTGCCGGCCACCTATGGCACGCAGAACACCATCCCGACCCTGCTCGGCAACGACAACACCGGGGCCGGCAATTACCTGAACGACCACCCGGTGGGCCTGAATGCCGTGATGGGCTGCGGCGGGACGTATGACTGGGACTGCGCCATCAGCGCGTCCGGCAAAGTCCTGATGGATGGACCGAAGTCCTCCCAGTTCATCCAGAACTACGGCTTCTTCGTCAGCCCGGGTGTCTACAACAGCCAGCCGGTAGTGCTCTGCACCACCTGCCACAACCAGCATGTGATGAACGTTGTCAATGTCACCTCCGGCGTAACGATTACCGGCAGCGGCGCTACGGGCACCGTGACCGGCAAATCGGGCCTGCCGAGCGGCACATACGCGACGATGTTCTTCCTGCGCGCACCCTACAACCCGTTCAACACCACCAGCAACCAGACGGCGCAGTTCTGCCGCCAGTGCCACGGTGCCGAAGCGAACGAGATGAACGGCAGCTCGGCTGGAACCATCTTCTAGCCCTCTTGTACGACGCACGAAGGGGAGGGCCAGCAATTCCCTCCCCCGCTTTTCAAAACAACACGGCGGCAAATCATGATCCCCAATCTCCCCAGATACGGAATCCTTGCGCTCATCGTGGCCACAGCAGGCGCCCAGGTGGCATCGCACGCGCCCACCACCCCAACCGCGCCGGCCGGTTCAGCAGCCACCGCACCCATCACTGCGGATCGGACGGTTGCAACCGTGAACGGCACGGTGCTGACCGGGGCCGATCTTCTGCGCGAGGAATACGCAATCTTCCCCTATGCACGCCAGCACAATGGCGTTCCGAAGGAGCTCGCCGCGCAGATCCGCGACGGCGCGATGAAGATGCTCGTTTTCGAAGAGCTGAGTTATCAGGAAGCGCTGCGGCGTCACATGACCATCTCGCCGGCGAAGCTGCAGTCCGCCGAAGCACAGTTCCGGAAGCAGTTCCCCGCGCCAGACCAGTACAAGGCCTTCGTCGACAGCGAATTCCACGGATCGCGGCGGCTCCTCGATGAGAAGATCCGGCGGTCCCTGCTGATTGAAGCCCTTCTCAAGGTCGAAGTCGAGAACAAGTGCACCATTACTCCGGTCGAACTCCGCGCTGCCTACGACAAGAATGCTGCTCGGTACACGCATCCGGAGATGTACACGTTCCAGACCATTTCCGTTCTGCCGCCGCCCAACGCCACAGCCGATCAGCTGAAGGAAGGCCGCAAACGCGCGGATCAGGCGATTCGCCAGGCGAAGCAAACCAAATCGGCGGAGGAGTTCGGGATGCTGGCCGAAAAGATTTCCGATGACGACTACCGCGTAGTCATGGGCCAGCATAAGCCGGTCCCGGTGACCGAACTGGCTCAACAGGTCGTGAAGGCGCTGCGCGCGATGAAACCTGGCGATGTCAGCGATCTGATTCAGCTCGATCAGGCATACACGATCGTGCGCCTCGGTGAGCATGTCCCGGCAGGGCAGACGAAGTTCGAGGAAGTGAAAGCACAGCTCGCAAAAGAAATGCAGCAGACGAAGAGAAACCAGCTTCGCGCCTCTCTGGACCGGCAGCTGCGGCAGAAGGCGAAGATCGAAGAGTTCTAAGTGGAAACGGCGGAGATGCGGAACATGAAGAGCCGGATGCGAGTTGCGGGACCTGTGCTGCTGGCCACCTTGGTGGCTGGTCTGCCCGCGTCTGCCCAGCTCAAGGTGGGGCAGCTCAGCACCCATCTCACTGGCACCGTGTCCCCCGGCTACTCCGCCGAATACGGAAATCAAACCAGCTCCAGTCACAGCTGGACGGTGGCCGGCGCGGGCAATCTCTCGGGCAATTACTTCACGCCCAACTTCCTCGCGTTCAATGCATCGTTCTACCTGAACCAGTCACGGGCCAACTCCAATTTTCAGTCGATCACCAACGCGAGCGGCGTCGATGCCAGCACGAGCATCTTCGAAGGCAGCCACTTCCCCGGATCCGTGAGCTACTCGAAGGCCTACAACAGCGAAGGCAACTATGCGGTCCCGGGACTTCCGAATTTTGTGACGCACGGAAACAGCGACACCTTTGGAATCAACTGGAGCGAGAACCTGCCCAACGTGCCGACCTTCACAGCCGGCTATCAGATGGGAAGCAGTTCCTACAACGTGTATGGAGCGAACAATGAGGGAACAAGCCGGTTCGATTCGCTGAACCTGCATTCCTCGTACAAGCTGGCCGGCTTCAATACAGGCGCCTTCTACACCCGGGGTGGCACGCACTCTGCGATCCCGCAGTTGCTCGGCTCCCTGCAGGAAACGAATCTCCACTCCAGCAACGATGCCGAGGGCGTGAATGTGACGCATAGCCTCCCCTTCCAGGGATCGGCCTCGGCCAGCTTTAGCCGCTCGAACTGGACGGGAAGCTATATCAATTCTGTGACCACCGGAAACATCGATCTGTTCAACGCGATGGCCAGCATCCACCCGGCCCCCAAAGTCTCGTTCACGCTCACCTCCACGTACTCCGATAACCTCAGCGGGCAATTGCTGGCGTCGGTTCTGGCGGCCGGCGGTGTGGTTTCCGGACTGAACACCAATCAGTCATCCAATTCATTCGACATCATGACCATCGCGGGCTATGCTCCCCTGCGTGACCTGCAAACTTCGCTGTTCGTCGAGCGCCGGACGCAAAGCTTCCTCGGCCAGACTTACGGAGTGACTTCCTGGGGGGGCAGCGCCAGCTATCTGCGGAACGTCCTGGAAGGAACCTTAAATACATCCGTCAGCGCAACCGAGAACAACGACGACAATACCGGCCAGAACACTCTCGGATTTTCGACGAATGCCAGCTACAGCAAGGTCATTCTGGGCTGGCACACGAATGGCTCGTTCGGATATGCGCAGAACGTGCAGACGCTGCTCGTCACCTACATGAATTCGTTCTACAACTACAATTTCAACGCGCGTCGCAACTGGGGGCGCTTCAACATCGGCGGAGGCGCCGGCGCGTCGCGTACAGGATTGACGCAGGTAGCCGGAACCGTCAGCAGCAGCGAGACGTATAACGGCAGCATCGGATACACGCCGTTTCTCATGGCCAACGGCAGCTATTCGCGGTCGAGCGGGCAGGCGCTGGCCACCGGAGCCGGACTGATCCCGTCACCAATTCCCTCCCCCACGCTCCCTTCCGGTCTCGTCAGCCTGTATGGGGGCCGCAGCTATTCCTTCGGCCTGTCGAGCACACCTGCGAAACGGCTCATCATCGCGGCCAGCTATGCCGCGGCAAACAGCAATATTTCCAGCAGCGGGCTGGCCTCTTCCGATGAGAACAGCGAATACAACGCGCTGATTCAGTATCAAACGCGCAAGCTGAGCTACACGAGCGGCTATGCGCGCCTTCGGCAGGGATTCAGCCAGTCGAGCTTGCCGCCGGGTATCGTTTCTTCTTACTTCGTCGGAGTGTCGCGGTGGTTCAACTTCTTCTAACTCGAATCCGGCGACCCTGGCTTGGTGTGGTCCTCGCCAGCTGCGGCATCGCGATGCTGCCCTTCCCGCTGCACGCCGCGCCGCCAAAGACGAAGGCGGCGGCCTCGCCGCGTGAGTTCTGGGAAATGTCGCTCGATGGTGGTCGCAAGCTCTCCTGGGAGCGCACCTTCAGCTCCGAGTCGCAGGTCAGGCCGGTTCGCGGCTTCTGGACGAAGCTGGTGGATGCTGTCGCCGGCGAGCCGAACTACCGCTTCCTGGTCCGCCCCTACAGCGTTGCCACCGATTCCCGCGGACGGGTCATCGTGACCGATCCGGGCGCTGAAGGCGTGCACATCTTCGATTTCGAGCAGCACAAATATAAGTTCATTGAGCGCGCCGACAAGACCAAAAACCAAATGCTCACCCCGCAATGCGTTGCCGTGGATGCCGACGACAACATCTACGTGACCGACTCGGATGCGGGATACATCGCGGTATTCGCTTCGAGCGGAAAATTTCTGCGCGCCATCGGGAGCCTCAAAGGCGGTGAAGGCTATTTCAAGCGGCCTACCGGCATAGCGGTGGATTCGGCGGCACAACGCATTTATGTCTCGGATACGCTGCGCGACAAGATTTTCGTCCTCGATATGCAGGGCACGGTTCTGCAGACCATCGGGAGCACCGGGAACGGCGAGGGCCAGTTCAACCGGCCGACAGAACTGCGCCTGGCCGGGCAAAGCCTCATGGTCGTGGACAGCATGAACTTCCGCGTGCAGGTATTCGATCCCTCCGGCAAATTCCAGTACGCAATTGGAAAGGTCGGCGACAACCTCGGGGCGATGTTCCGACCAAAGGCTGTGGGACTCGACTCTGAGGGAGATCTCTACGTGGTCGACGGCATTTGGGGCGTGGTGCAGGTCTTCAACCGCCAGGGGCAGTTGCTCTACTACTTCGGCGGCGAAGGCACGCATGCAGGACAATTCCAGTTGCCCGCCGGCCTGTTTATCGATCGCGACGACCGCGTCTTTGTGGTTGATTCGTTCAATCGTCGCGTGCAGGTTTTCCGCTATGCCGGTCTCAGACTTCCGCCGGTGGGAGAAGCAAAATGAAGCCTGTTCTCCTGCTGGTCTCGCTCGGTTTACTGTTCTCAGCAGCTTCAGCCTTCGCCCAGATCTCAACGGACGTCATGGGCGTGCACAACCTGGGACCGACCGGGCCATCCCCCATCAAAGGCGCGCGTCCTGACTTCTGCGCCTACTGCCACGCTCCACACTCAGGCCTGAATACCGGGCTGTGGAACCAGAAGCTGACCACCCAGGCGTACACGACCTACAGCAGCAACACCGAAGCCAACTCCACCCGGCAGCCGATTCTCGGCAGTGTGAGCAACCAGTGCCTCAGCTGCCACGACGGCACCGTCGCCGTGGGGGCGACAGTCGCCTATGGTCAGGTCACCACCAACGGATCGATGAACCCGCAGGATGTTTTCGGCAGCAACCTGCAGGCCTCGCACCCATTCAGCATGGCAACGCCGCTGAAAGACAGCCCTGATCTCGCCCTCACGCTCACCTCGAACGGCGCCACCCTCGATACCACCGGCTCCGTGAAGCTGATCAACGGAAACGTCGAGTGCACTTCCTGCCATGACCCGCACGTCCAGGCAAGAGACCTCGTCTCGCGCAACTTTCTCGTCAAGGACAGCTCCAACGGCGTGCTATGCCTCGCGTGTCATGATCCGAACCGGCAGGTCGCCGGCAAGGTAAATCCGATAGCAGACTGGGCGACGAGCGCGCACGCCGTCTCCGCCGCCAAGATCTCGCCGCAGGCGCAGCTCGGCAGCTATACCACCGTCGCCGCCGATGCATGCATCTCCTGCCATGCACCGCACAATGCAACCGGCGGAACGCGTCTGCTGCGCGGCCAAAATGAGCAGGACTGCATTGCCTGCCACAACGGCTCCAACGTATCGCCCATGCCCGCCTACGCCAATGTCTTTGCCGAGTATGCCGCGGGCAAGGTGGGCCATCCGCTGCCAAACTCGACCAACCCGCATGATGCTGCCGAACCGGCGCTGCTCAACAACAACCGCCACGCCACCTGCGTGGACTGCCACAGCGGACACGGTTCCCAGATCGTCGGCACCTTCCCCGCTGCGCCGCTGATCCGCGTCTCACAGAAGGACGTGCTGGGAATCAGCGCGAGCGACGGCACCACAGCGTTGACCCCTGCTGTGAATCAGTACGAGAACTGCCTCCGCTGCCATGGGACCAGCAGCGGCAAGCAGGTGCTGCCCCTCTACGGATATCTCCCGGTGCGAGCGGTTGCTGCAGGCGATCCTCTTAATCTGATCCCGCAGTTCTCCGGCGCCACGGTCCGCACATCAAGCCACCCAGTCATGCATCCGCGGAGCAGCCCGTACCCACAGCCCAGCCTCCGCACCTTTATGCTGAGCCTGAATGGCGGTGCCCCGGCAAGCGCCACCCAGACCCGCCTCATGGGAAATCAGCTCCTGTGCACGGACTGCCACAACAGCGACGACAATCGCGAATTCGGCGGGTCAGGCGCTAACGGGCCGCATGGATCACGCTGGACCCACATTCTCGAGCGCCGCTACGAATTCAGCCAGACCACCACCCCCGGTCAGCTGATCTCGAACCTCTACCCCAACCCCGATCTCAGCGTGAATGGCCCCTATGCGCTCTGCGGCAAATGCCACGACCTGCAGAACCAAATCATGCAGAACACCAGCTGGAACCACCACAGCGATCACATCAACGCGGGTTTCAGCTGCTCTACCTGCCATACCGCCCACGGCATGGGAGCAGCAAGCGCAACCATCAGCGGCGAGCGGCTGATCAATTTCGACGTCAACGTGGTCGCGCCCAACGGCACTCTGCCGATCGCCTACAACCGCACGGCGAACAGCTGCACGCTCACCTGCCACGGAGCGGCGCATAATCCCGACGGCAGCATCACCGCCGCGTCCGTTCGCAGGACCGCGAGTATGCATCGATAGAACAGGCAGGCCCGGTTGTGGGCCCGCCTGATCCGTCCGAACAGTTCTCAGTCGTCAGAAAATCGTACCGGCCGTGCTGCCGTTCATCTCGTTGGATTTGTCGGCGTGGCACTGGCGGCAAAACTGCGCAGTCTGGTTCGACATCGGATTCGTGTCGTTCGGGTTGTAGGGGCCGCGGAGGAAGAACATCGTGGCATACGTGCCCTGCGGCAGTCCCGAAGGCGACCCTGCACCGATCTTCACCACATTCATCGTGTGCGGCTCATGGCACGTTGTGCACACCACCACCGGACTGTTGTTGTAGTTCCCCGGCTTAACGAAGAATCCGTAGTTGGAGACGAAGCGGCTGGACTGCGGCCCCGTCATGCGCACCATGCCATCGGTCGCCGTACAGTCCCATCCCGACGGACCACCGCAAGCGACGGCCGCGCTCAGGCCGACCGGGTGCTCGCCGAGGTAGGTCCCTCCACTGTTGCCCATTTCGCCCAGCAGCGTCGGTACGGAATTCCTGTTGCCGTACGTCGAGGGCAACGTTTCATATACCTTGTTCCGCATCATGGCACGCGAGGCGTAATTGCCGTCATGGCAGCTCAGGCACGTCAGGATTCCCTTTACGTCGGGAGTGTTCGCCGCCATGCTGGCCGGCAGGACCTCGGTGAACCGGCCGCCGCCGGACACGATCGTCTTGCCGTAGAGGCCCGACACGTCTTCGCCCCAAAGCGCCATCATGCCGGAGCTGGCATCGGCGGACTTCGC
>DASYYN010000294.1:0-12345 GCA_035933815.1 Acidobacteriaceae bacterium | reverse complement strand
GCGCCCAGCGCGAACGCCAGCGGCAGCATGCCACTGATCGCAGCGAGCGCAGTCATCACGATGGGACGCAAACGGCGGCGCGCGGCGTGGAGCATAGCGTCGTGCGCGTTCTGCCCTGCGGCGCGGAAGCGCTGATCGGCGTCGAGCAGAAGGATGCCATTTTTTGCGACGATGCCGATCACCATAATCAGTCCCATGAAGGACGCGACGTTGAAGGTGATTCCTGTAATCAGAAGCGCGAGGACCACGCCGGCGGTGGAAAGCACCGAGGAAGCGAGGACGGCAATCGGCGCGGAGAAGCTGCGGAATTCGGCGAGAAGCACTCCGAAGACGAGCACCAGAGCCAGCAGCAGCACGCGCATGAGCTCGTGGAAGGACTGCTGCTGCGTCTCGTAGGTGCCGCCGTAAACGACGCGAACACTGGAGGGCAGATTGAGCCCCTGGACCGCCTGCTTCACGCGCGCGATCGCGCCGCCGAGGTCGGAGCCTTCCAGTCGTCCGGTGACGGTGATCAGCTGCTGCAGGTTTTCGCGGAGGATTTCGTTCTGCGGCGGCAGTTGCTGCACCTGCGCGAGAGAGCCGAGCGTGGCGATGTGGCCGGTGCCGCTGATGAAGACGGTGTTCTCGATGGCGTCGAGACTGGTGCGGTGGGAATCATCGAGGCGCACCCGCACAGTGTAGGGGCGGCCATTCTCGATGAGAGGCTCCGGCGTCTCCACCCCGTCGAGGATGGAGGTAGCGTCGGTGGAAACCTCCGCGGTGGTGAAGCCAAGGCGCGCAGCGAGCCCAGGATCCACCTGGAAGCTGGTAGCAGGGCCGCTGACGGTGTCGTCGATCCCGTTCTTGACGTCGACGACACCTTTGACTTTGGCGATGGTGTCGCCAACACGCGGGCCGATCTGGTTGAGGAGATCGGCGTTCGTGGAAAACAGCTTGATCTGGACGGGCTCGGGCGAGTTGGAAAGGTCGCCGATCATGTCCTGCAGCACCTGGGTGAACTCGATGTCGAGTTCAGGCTCGGCGGCGCGGATGCGCTGCCGGGCGTCATCCATCACCTCGTCGATGCCGCGATCGCGTTTGTCCTTGAGCATCACGGTGAAGTCGCCGGTATTGGCCTCGGTGACGGCGGCGAGGCCCATCTGCAGGCCGGTGCGGCGCGAGGTGGACTGCACTTCGGGAATCTGCCGCAGGATGCGATCCACGTGGAGCAGGACGCGGTTCGTTTCCTGCAGAGAACTCCCGGCGGGCATCACGTAATCGAGGACGAAACCACCCTCATCCATTTCCGGCAGCAGGTCAGAACCGAGCCCGCGATAAGCAAAGTACGTGCCCACCAGCAGCAGGACACACGCTGCGGCGAGCCAGATCGGCCGGTCCAGCGCGGTGCGCAGCACGCGCTCATGGAAGCGCAGAATGGGCCCCATGACGCCGCGGTGGTGTTCTGATTCCTCACTCAACTTCTCGCTGTCACGAGAAGGCTGGGGTTCCCGCCTTTCAGCAGGGGACAAGGTATCCGCCGCACTCAGCTCGGCGGCCTCTTTGGCGCGCGGTTTGGTGCGCAGCAGGTAGATGCTCAGGCCGGGCGTCCAGCTGAGGGCCAGCGCCAGCGAGGTGAGCAGCGCCACCGTCATGGTGAGGGCCAGGGCGCGAAAGAAAGTGCCGGTCACGCCCGTGACCGAGATCAGCGGCAGGAAAACGACGATGGGGGTAATCGTCGATCCGAGGAGCGGCGTGGTCAGCTCGTGCAGCGCCTTGCGAACGGCTTCGACGCGGTTCTCGCCTGCTTCGCGGTGCAGTACGACGTTTTCCACTACAACGATGGCGTCGTCGATCACAAGGCCGACGGCAGCAGCCAGGCCGCCGAGCGTCATCAGGTCGAAGCTTTCGCCAAGCAGCCAGAGAGCGATGAAGGTGACACAAATCGTCACCGGGATGACAAGGCCGGCGACGATCGAGGAGGTCCAGTCGTGGAGAAAGAGAACGAGGATGATGGCGGCGAGCACGAGCCCGATAAGGATTGCATCGCGCACGCTCTTAATGCTGTCGCGGACGAGATGCGACTGATCGTAGAAGGGCTGAATGGTGACGCCGGCCGGCAGCGTGCGCTTCAGGGTCGCGATTTCGGCGGCAACCTCGTCGGCGACAGTGACCGTATTGCTGTCCGGCTGGCGCGAGACGTTGATCAGGACCGCGGGCTTCCCGTTAGCGGTAACGATGGTGTAGACAGGCTCAGTGGCGGGCACGACCTCGGCGATATCGGAAAGATGAATGGGAGCGCCGTTCGGCGTAGCTTTCACGGAGATCTGCGCGAGCTGCTGCAGGTTGTGCGCCTGATCGCCCACCAGTCCGAGGATGAGCTGATGGTGCGCCTCATACAGGCCGGGCGACTGCACGAGGTTGGTCTGCTGGATGGCGTTGACCAGGTCGCCGATGGTGAGTTGCGCAGCGAGCAGCTTCGCCGTGTTCGGGACGACGTGGTACTCGGGGACCTGTCCCCCCTGGACCACGACGGTGCTGACGCCCGGAAGGCGATTGATGGGCGGCTTCAGCTCGTAGGTGGCAAGTTCCCAGAGACGCGTCTGCGAGACCGAGTCGGAGGTCAGGCTGTAGCCAAGGATAGGAAAGGTGGCGAAGGTGAGGCGGTTGACGCGGATCTGTGCCGTCGAAGGCAGCGTTTGCTGCACGCGCGCCACAGCGGCATCCACCAGCTGCAGCGTCTGAAACATGTTTATGTTCCAGTTGAAGAAGAGGCTCACCTCGGCGGAGCCACGACTGGTAATAGAGCGAACGGTGGCGAGTCCCGGGACGCTGTTGACGGCGTCCTCGAGGGGCCGCGTAATGGTGACTTCCATCTGCTCGACGGGCATCACGCCGTTGTCGACGCCGATGACGACGCGCGGAAAATTGGTCTGCGGGAAAACGGCAATGGGGATGCGGAAGGCCAGGAAGGCTCCGGTCGCCGCGAGCACGATGGTGAAGAAGAAAATGCTGCGCGCCCAGCGGGTCAGCCAGAAGGAATTTTCCTGGGGAGGCGGAGCGGTCACTTGTCGTCGTCTCCTGCGCCGGACTTGCCGGAGTCTTCGTCCTTTTCGAGTGAGGCGACGATCTTCACGTGGGTGCCGTCGTCGAGGCTGGCGGCTCCGGTGGTGACGACTTGCTGGCCCGCGGAAACTCCGCTGAGGATTTGCGTCAGGCCTTCGCCGGAGATGCCGGTGGTGACGGCAGTCTGGTGCGCGACGCCATCAATGCCGACGACCATCACGGTGGATTTGCCGGAGTTGGCGATGACGATGGCTTCAGAGGGAACCACGAGGGCATTGGGCACCTTGCGGCCATCGAGGGTCACGTGAACCGCGGTGCCGGGGCGCAATTGCTGTTTTGGATTCTCGAGGCGCACCCAAACTTCAACGGTGGTGCTGCCAGGGTCGAGCGCGGGACTGACCAGGGCGATCTTGCCGGAGACCGGATCGGGAAGTCCAGGCACGTCGATCGATGCCGCGTCGCCCTTCTGCAGCATTTGTGCCTGCGGCTGTGCCAAATGGATCTTCGCGAGCAGGGCGGAGGTGTCCATCACGGTGATGAGCGGGTTGCCGGACGCCGCGGTTTCGCCCGCGTAAAGGGGCCGGTCGGTAACCACGCCGGAGATGGGGCTGCGAATTTCGGAGTAGCTGAGCTGCGCTTCGGATCCCTGGTATTTCCCGCGCGCGGATTCCAGCTGGCCTTTGGCGGCTTTGAGCGCGGCTTCGCGGCTCACCTGCTGCATCCCGGCCAGGTGCTTCGCGGCCGCATCGTAAGCAGCCTGCGCCTGAACCAGCCCGGCTTTTGAAGTGTCGAGGTCGCGTCCGGAAATCGCCCCTTCGTCGAAGAGCTTTTGGCGGCTCGCCACGATGGACTGGTTCAGCTTGAGATTGGCTTCGGCCTGAGCAAGGTCCAGCTGGGCTTTCTGGTAATCCTCGGGGACCTGCGCTTTGACGTCCGTTTGGTAGGTAGCATCGGCAGCGTCGAAGGCGCCCTGGTTGTCGGTCACGGCGGCCTGCAGGTCGCTGTTCTCGAGCGTTGCGAGCAGCTCTCCGGCTTTCACTTTGGAACCACGCTGCACGTAAAACTTCTTCACCGGAGCAGTGATCTTGGGTGAGATGGCGGCCTGAGCAATGGGCGCGAGAACGGCATCAGCAACGACGTGCTCGGTGACGGGCGCGATGCGGGCAGGAGCAGCTTCGACGGAGACGGCGGGCGTGGGCGCCTTTTCTTCTTTTGAGCACCCGGCCAGCAGAGTGAACGCAAGTGCGATGCAGGCCCACCCCGCCACTGGATAAAGCCGGCGCGACAAGCGTGGGACACCCGCTGAAGTTGCATCGATCGAGCGGAGCGCGGTCGTCATCTAGAGGACTCCGGTGAGGGTTTGCAGGTTAGCCCGGGCGACGCGGTTGCGCAGGATACCGTCCGCGAGAGCGGCTTCCGCCTGGGCGAGAGCGGTTTCCGCATCGACGACTTCGAGGGCCGCCGCTTCGCCTGCCTGGTAACGCAGACGCGTGAGGCGGAGGCTCTCGCGGGCGGTGTCGACGCTGGTGCGCAGCGACGCGACCTGATCGGAAGCGACGCGAGCTTCGTTGTAATACTCATCGAGCTGGGCGATGAGTTGGCGCTGCGTGTTGGTCAGCGTGGCGCGCGCCACTTTTTCGTGAAGCTCGGCCTGCCGCACTTTGTCCTGGGTCGCGAACCAGTCCCACAGCGGCAGATTGATCGTGACGGCAGCGGAATATCCAAGATTGCGGGCGTGGTCGGGGCCGGGACCATTGGCGGCTAGCTGAGGCGCGTTAATCCCATAGGTGTAGTTCAGTCCTATTGTGGGCAGATAGCCGAAGCGTGCCGCTGCAAGCTCGTTTTGCGCCGCGTGAAGAGCGCCCAGCGCACTGCGCAGGTCCGGATTGTTGTGCGAGGCGGCCGCCTGGATGGCTGCCAGATCGGGCAACGCAGCGGAGTTCTGATTTTCGTCGGCAAGCGTGTAGGGCGTCCGCGGATCGGGAAAGAGCAGGACGCCGAGATCAAGACGAGCCTTTTCGGCGGCGAGCTGAGTGTCGGCCAGGTCGCGCTGGCGCTGTTGCAACTGCAGGTCGGCCTTCACGACGTCGGCATGGGCGACCTCCCGGCCCGACTCCAGTTTTTGCGTCAGGTCTACGAAGCTCTGCGCTTCATCTCTGGCGCGCTGCGCGACAGCAGCCTTCTCGGCCGTGGACATGACTCCGAAATAAGCGCCGACGACGCGCGCAACCAGGTCGCGTCGCGCGCTTTCGAGATCGGCGGTGGCTTGTGCGGAAACGGCGCGGGCACGGCGGAAGCTGGCGACATTGGCCGCGCTGAAGTTTTGGTTGACGAGAATCTGCGCCCAGTACTCGTGGATCGAGTCGTTGGCCACGAAGATGGGCAGCGAGCGCAGGCCCGGCGCCGCTCCGTCGTTGAGGAGGCCATTGGGCTGGGTGTAGGTATAGATACCGGTCGCGGAAGCATTGGGCAGCAGAGCGCCGCGGCTGATCGCGGCGTCAAGCCGCGCACTGCCCGCGGTGGCAACGGCATTGCGATAAACGGGGTCGTTCCGAACCGCAGCATCAATGGCCTGATAGAGCGTGATGGCGGGGACAGATGCTGGTGCGGCGGTCGGCTGCGGGGCTGGAGGCAGAGGTTGCTGGGCGCGCAGGGCAGGCCCGGCCGCGCAGACGAAGAGCAGCGCTGCGCCGGCAAGGCGGCGAGCCGGGGAATGTGCCGGTGACTCCGCAAACATTCTCGATGAGCATATCAACAGGACCTTAAGGATGACTGAAGGCAGCCAATGACTTACCGGAGCTTCTGTTCGGCCATGAGCTGGCTGAATTCGGGCGTGGAACGCAGGGAAGCGAGCGTGCGGTCCTGCATGATCTCCTTACGGTCGTCGAAGCCCTCATCCAGGGCTTTGCGCAGATAATCGATGGCCTGGGGGATATGGCCGGACTGCGCCAGCAGCTTCGCGATGCAGAAGTCCTGCCGGGCGCGGTCGCGCGCAGGCAAAGTTTCGGCGACCATTTGCGCCGAGTTGCTGGAAAAGATGTCCGGATCGAGAGCGAACGCCGTCCGGTAGGCTTCGATACCCTTGTCCGACTTGCCGTCGGCAAAGTAGGCGGTTCCCAGATTGCTGTAGATCGAAGGCTGTTTGGGATCGATAGCGAGAGCCTTCAGGTAATACTTCTCGGCCTTGCGATACGACCGCCGGGCATAGTAGATCGCGCCGAGATTGTTCAGGGCCTCAGGGTATTTGGGGCGGAGCTTCAGCGCGCGCTGGTAGTCGCGCCGCGCCTGATCCATGGCGAACAGATGATGGTAGGCGAGGCCCAGCTTGTTCCAGATCTCGGCGTCATTCGCGGGGGCTTCTCGATAGGCGGCAATGGCCTCGATGTATTGCTGTCGGGCCATGAAGAGATCGCCGCGCAGTTCCGGCGTAACAACGACGTGCTGTGCCGCCACGGGCTCCATTTGCGCCTGAGCCGCGCAGCAGGGAGGCAATGCACAGGCGATCAGGGCGGCAGCGAGCGTCGTCCGGTGGCTGAGGGAGGAAATGCGCCGCATAGCGCCTCGCAATCGCGGATCAGGAGAGGTCGCTCGACAAGGCGGCGTAGAGAACGGGGCCCGGGGAGATCGGCCAGATTGCCTGATCTGCTGCCCCGCAGAGCAGGGCGGAATTGCCCACAATAATGCGCCGGATCGGGGACGGGAGACAAGGGGGAAGTGACGGTCGGCGGCCAGCCGTCAGCGGCCAGAAGAAAAGCCGTTAGCGGAGAAGCGGTTAGCGAAAAACCCGGCAGCGGGTGCGGTTCCTATAATGAGGGAATGTTGACGATTCGCGAGGCGCGTCGGGAAGATGCCGAGCTGATGATGGCGCTGGTCCGCGAACTGGCGGAATACGAGCGGGCGCCGGACGCGGTGAAGATTGGGGCGGAGCAACTGGCGCGGGACGGCTTTCCGGAAGCAGGCGGCGAGCGCTATTTCGAGTGCCTGATTGCGGAGGCGGATGGGCAACCGGCGGGGATGGCGCTCTATTTCCCTGTGTATTCCACCTGGCGCGGGCGTTGCCTCCATCTGGAGGACTTGTTCGTGCGGCCGGCGTTTCGCGGGCGCGGCATCGGCAAGGCGCTGCTGACCCGCGTTGCCGCCATTGCCGTGGAGCGCGGCTGCGCGAAGCTGTTCTGGCACGTGCTGGACTGGAATCAGCCGGCGATCGATTTCTACAAATCCCTGGGAGCGGAGCCGCTCGACGAGTGGACGCGCATGCAGCTGGTGAATCAGGCGCTCGAGCGCGTCGCGCGCATGAGTGACGACGCGATGAAGGCAAGCGAAGCGGCGGTATGAGGGTCCGGGTCATTGGCGGAGGGCTGGCCGGGCCCGAGGCGGCGCTGACGGCAGCGCGGATGGGCGTCGATGTCGATCTGTACGAGATGCGTCCCGTGCAGACCACCCCGGCGCACCAGACGGCCGATTTTGGCGAGCTGGTCTGCAGCAATTCCCTGAAATCGGAGAGCGAAAACACCGCGCCGTGGCTGCTGAAGCAGGAAATGCGGCGGGCTGGATCGCCGCTGCTGGCCTGCGCGGATGCATGCGCCGTTCCTGCGGGACATGCGCTGGCCGTGGATCGCGTGGAGTTTTCGCGGCTGATCGGGGAGAAGATTGCCGCCGAGCCGAGGATCCGCGTGCATCGCGAAGAGGTGACGCGGCTGGATCCGGAGGATGGCATCACCATCATCGCGTCGGGTCCGCTGACCTCGTCGGCCCTGTCGCAGGAGATTGCTCGGCTGACGGGCAGCGAGCACCTGGCGTTCTACGACTCCATCAGCCCCATCGTGGAAGCGGATTCGATTGACCGGGAGAAGGTCTACCTCGCCGCGCGCTACGACAAAGGGACAGCCGACTACATCAATTGCCCGATGACGCAGTCGCAATATGAGACGTTTCACGCGGCGCTGCTGACGGCGGAGAGCGTGGAAGCGAAGCAGTGGGAGAAGCTGGAGTATTTCGAAGGCTGCCTGCCGATCGAGGAGCTGGCGCGCCGCGGCAAGGACACGCTGCGCTTCGGGCCGATGAAGCCGGTGGGCCTGCGCGATCCCCGGACGGGCAAAACGCCGTGGGCGGTAGTGCAGCTGCGCTGCGAGAATCTGCGAGCCGATTCGTATAACCTGGTCGGATTTCAGAATCATATGAAGTATGGCGAGCAGGCACGGATCTTTCGCATGATTCCAGGACTCGAGAATGCGAAGTTCCTGCGCTTCGGGCAAATCCACCGGAACACCTACATCAACGCACCGCGGGTGCTGACGGAAACTCTGCAGATGCGAGACTATCCCGGAATATTTTTTGCCGGACAGATTTCCGGCGTGGAAGGCTACACGGAATCGATTGCGACCGGCATGCTGGCCGGGATGTATGCGGCCGTAGCCGACGGGATAAAACCGGAGCCGGTTCCGCGGGGTACGGCGCTGGGATCGCTGGTGCGGTACATCACCCAGGCCGATGCGAAGCGATTTCAGCCGGCAAACATCACGTTCGATCTGCTGGAGCCGCTCGATGAAACGACACGGCGGAAGGTGCGCGACAAGCGCGAGCGCCACCGGATGCAGTGCGAACGCGCGCTGCAGGCGATGGGGGAGTGGCTGGAAAGGCAGCGGGTGAGCGAGTCGGCGACTTAGCGGCTCTGGGTAAAGCTGCTAACCTGAAGGGAGAGCACCATGAAATTTGGAGTCATCGTTTTTCCTGGCTCGAACTGCGATCAGGACACCGGCAACGTAATCTCGGCGCTGGCGCATCAGCCCGTCACCTATCTGTGGCATGACTCGGCCAATCTGGAGGGCTGCGACGCGATCCTCGTCCCAGGCGGCTTCGCCTACGGCGACTATCTGCGGACCGGCGCCATTGCGCGGTTCTCTCCGGTCATGCAATCCGTGAAGCAGTTTGCGGACAAGGGCGGCCTGGTCCTGGGCATCTGCAACGGATTCCAGATCCTGTGCGAAGCAGGGCTGCTGCCGGGTGCGCTGCGGCGCAATGCCGGACTGCAGTACGTCTGCAAGCAGGTCTATCTGCGCACCGAAACGAACGATTCGCCCTTTACCCAGACGCTCAAGCGCGGTCAGGTGCTGAAGATTCCCATCGGGCACATGGAAGGGAACTACTTCTGCGACGGCCCAACGCTGCAACAACTCAAAGAGCAGGACCGCATTGCCTTCCGCTATGCGACGGCCGAAGGGCAGATCACCGCGGAAGCGAATCCAAATGGGTCGCTCGAGAACATCGCGGGCGTTCTGAGCGAGGGGCGCAACGTGCTGGGCATGATGCCGCATCCGGACCGCTCGAGTGAGGCGCTGCTGGGCTCGTCCGACGGATTTAAGATTTTCGAATCGCTGGTCGGCGCACTGAGTCACAGGCCATGATCGACATCCACCACCACCTGCTGTTCGGCGTCGACGACGGGCCGAAGACCCTGGACTTATCGGTGCAGCAGGCGGAACTGGCGGCGGCCGACGGCATAACGCACATCGTGTGTACGCCGCATGCCAATCATGCGTACGAGTTCAATCCGGAAACGAACCGGCAGCGGCTGCAGGCCATTCGGGAGCGCATCGGCGACCGCCTGCAATTGGGCCTGGGCTGCGACTTCCACTTGTCCTACGAGAACATCGAAGACGCGCTTGAGCACCCGACGAAATACACCATCAACAACGGGCGCTATCTGCTGGTGGAGTTCGCCGAGTTCATGATCCCGCAGAATATCGGCAACATCTTTTACGAGTTTACGGTCAAGGGCATGCGGCCGATCATCACGCATCCGGAGCGCAATCCGCTGCTGCAGCGCGATTCCGCGCGCATGGCGGAGTGGATGCGAACGGGCTGCCTGGTGCAGGTCACGGCGGCCTCACTGGGCGACCGCTTTGGCAAGCGGGCGCACGCGATGGTGTGGGAACTGCTCGAGAAGAACTGGGTCAACTTTATCGCCACCGATGCGCACAATCTCGATGGCCGGCGGCCCAACCTGAGCGCTGCCTGTGAGGCGGTTGCGAAGCGGCTCGGCGAGGAAACAGCGCGGCGTCTGTGCGTGGAGAATCCGCGGGCGGCTTTCGACAACCAGGATCTGCCGCCGCAGCCCGAGCCTGCCGGCGTGTACGTCTATGAAGACGAGATCGCCCAGCGAGGCGGATTCTTCTCAAGGCTCTTCGGGCGATAAGTTCCTCCAGGGCGCGTTGCGTAAAGGCACCACATCACAGTCTGCGGAAAAACTCGATCCAAAACGCATTGTGTCAGGGCACGACTTCAGTCGTGCCGTAAATACCCGCAAAAAACCGGGCTCTAGCCCCTGAGGGAAGTCTCTCGACGTGCCATCGGCGAACTCTTCCGCAAGCCGGCCTAGCCGTGCCCTTTCGAGCGCCCTACAACCCCAGCCCACCATCAACAGACAGGATCTGTCCGGTGATGAAGTGCGGCCCGGTGGCGAAGAAGAGCACGGCTGCTGCCACGTCCTGCGCGGTGCCGTTGCGCTGCATGGGCGTACGGCGGGCGAACTGCTCGTACTCTGCTCCCACTTCACCGTTGACGATCATGCCGGGAGCCACGCAGTTGACGCTGATTTCCGGCGCGAAGGCGCGGGACATGGTGCGTGTGAGCATGTGCAGCGCGGCCTTCGAAGTGGAGTAATGCGCATGAGTCGGCCAGGGATGCATGCCCCCCAGCGACCCGATGTTGATGATCCGCCCGCGCGCCGCCTTGAGCCAGGGATGGGCGGCCTGGGCAGCGAGAAACGGGCCGCGCGTGTTGGTGTCGAACATCGAGTCCCACTGCTCAACCGTGATGCTTTCGAGGGCCGCGGTTTCGTAGCGGCCGGCGTTGTTCACAAGGAGGTCGAGGCGGCCGAAACGCCGAGCGGCGGCTTCAACGCCGGAGCGGACCTGCTCGGGGACTCGGATATCCATCTGCAGAGCGATGGCCTCGACGCCAAAACCTTCCATGTCGGCGACAGTCTGGCGAGCTTCTGCTTCCGATTCGCGGTAGGTGATGGCGACGTTGGCGCCGGCTTCCGCGAGCGACAGGGCGAGGGCGCGGCCGATCCGTTTTGCTCCGCCGGTCACGATGGCCGCCTGGCCCTGCAACGCTTTCATGGCACGATTCTAAATGTTGCTGCCGGGCAACCTTTAGCGCGCGCAGTGCAACAGTAGTGGCTTTCGTGCCATCCTATTAATACCGAGCGACCGGAAAGGATCCGCCGTCGTGACACCCCGAACCATTGCTGCAGTAATTTGCGCGGGCGTTTGCCTCACGCTGTGCCTGGGCTGCGCGGGCTCGCGATCCGGCAGGATACGGACGGTTGCCGCCTCCGGCATTGCGCCGGATGACGCAGCGATGCACCCGAATCCGAACGCGCCCTATCTGGTCGCAGGCACGGGGCCGAAGCTGATTCCGCGCGCTGCGGCCATGGACACGAGTCATGCGGGGCCGTGCGATCCCGAGGTGCTCTCCGTCGAAGAGATTGCCGGGGACGTCAACGGCAGCTTCCGTTCCGTGAAGCTCGCCTTCATGAACCGTGGCGCGATGCCCTGCAAGCTGGGCGGCTATCCCGGTGTTTCTCTGGTCGATGCGCAGGGCGAGATGATCGGGACGATCAACATCGAGCGTGTCACGCCGGAGAAGGTCGTCGCCGAGCTTTCGCACAACGTGCCCGGAGGAACGGGCGACCCCACTCCCGAGGTCATGCTCCTGCCGCACGAGGTGGCTGCGTTTCAGGTCGCGTGGACGACGGGTCCGAACTGCTCCGCCGTGTCGCGCATCGTAGTGACGGCGCCAGGATCGGAGCGAACCTTCGGCATCAACCAGCCCCTGACGATCTGTGCGGGACACATCCAGGTGACCGCATTGCGGCTGGATGAGGGTGACGTGTAACAGCAGCGTGCAGCGTTTAGGGTATAGCGTTAGGATCTGAAATCAGCGTCCCAGGGCACGTGCTTTTCTGAAGCGAGCCTCTCGCGGCCGCCGGCGAAGGCAGTACCGGCCAGCGCGATCAGCGGCGGGAAACACTCCAGCGTGTAGCGTGGTTCAGGAGCTTCCAGCGTGAGCAGCAGCGCGCACCGCAGCAGCACAAACGCGAGAATGGCTCCGCGGTAGGGCGGGCGCTTCAGGAATCCGATCAGCGCCGCAATCACATAACCCAGATTCAGGGCCGCATACGCCAGCGAGAACTCCGTTTCGGACTCGTGCCGGTTGAACTGCCACCAGCGCAGCTCAATCCAGAGATTCTCCGTACGGGGCCGGAGCCACATGTCCGCAAGGCGCGCGAGCGGCAGG
>DASYYN010000271.1:0-11539 GCA_035933815.1 Acidobacteriaceae bacterium | reverse complement strand
ACGCTGGTTGGATTTCTGGGCCGGCAACCTGAGGTCGGAGATCGTCCGCTGCTGGACAAGACCAATATGCCCGGCACCTATGACTTCACTCTGCATTGGGCTCCGGATCGCCTGAATGCGGGCCTTCATCCGGTCGACAGCAATAACGCCGATTCTGTACCCGGCGGCCCATCATTGTTCACCGCCCTCGAAGATCAGCTCGGCCTGAAGTTGGTTCCGGAAAAGGCGCCGATCCAGGTACTGGTGATCGATCATGTCGAGCCGCCCTCGCCGAATTAAGGAAGGAAAGAGCACGGATGGCAACGCGACGCAGGCGCATGGTTCTCCAGTTGATCTGCATCCTGCTCTGGCTCCTCGCAGCCGTGCCCGCATTCGCTTCCGCCCTCAATGGTCAGGTCACCTTCAATGCGCTGCCCGTGCCCGGCGCGACCGTTGTTGTCACCCAGGGGAAAACCACCTATGCCACCATCACCGACGCGCAGGGTAACTACACCTTCCCAAACCTGACCGACGGTTCGTGGACCGTTCACATCGCGATGACGGGATTCGCGGCCGTCACCCAGACCATCGTCGTCGGCCCTGCAGCGCCGCCTGCGCCGATTGCCCTGAAGCTGCTTCCGCCGGGTGCGATTCAGGCACAGGTCGAATCAATCGCGCCGCCTCTTCCCGCTGCACCACCCGCTGCCGCACCCGCACCTGCGCCAAAGCCGAAGGCAGAGACCGCCGCTGCTCCCGCTCCGGACGACGATGAGTTGCGCCAGCGCTCGATGGACGGCCTGCTGGTCAATGGCAGCGTCAATAACAGAGCGTCCTCGCCCTTCGCGCTCTCTCCGGTCTTTGGCAATAACCGCTTCGGTCAGGGACAGTACTACGGCAGCATCGGAGCCATCGTCAGCAACTCGGCTCTGGATGCACGCCCCTTTTCGATTACCGGACTGAACACCCCCAGGCCGCAGTTCAGCGACGTCACCGGGATGGTGAATTTCGGCGGCCCGCTCAAGATCCGGCACATGGTGCAAAAAGATCCGCGGTTCATCGTTGGATACCAGTGGACGCGCAATCACGAGGACAATACGCAGTCGACCTTCGTGCCCACCGCACTGGAGCGGGCGGGCGATCTCTCCCGCTCCGTCAATGCGGAAGGGCAGCCGATCACAATCTACGATCCGGCCACGGGCCAGCCGTTTCCGGGCGACAGCATTCCCGCCAGCAGGATCAGCCCGCAGGCGCAGGCGCTGCTCGCCTTCTATCCGCTGCCCAATGTGGCCACTGCGACGCTCTACAACTATCAGGCTCCGCTCGTCGGCGATCAGCACCAGGACGGCGTACAGGCCCGCCTCGACCAGAGCCTCGGCTTCCGGGACCAGTTCAACGGCAGATTCGCGCTGCAGAGCACGCGCAGCAGCAACCCAAACATCTTCGGCTTTGTCGATGCGACGGATCTGCTTGGCATCAACACCAGCGTGCAGTGGTCGCACCGATTCGGTCAGCGGTTTTTCCTCACCGGAAGCTATCAGTTCAGCCGCCTGCGCACGCGTGTGGCGCCCTGGTTTGCTCACCGCGAGAATGTTTCGGCGCGGGCAGGCATCAGCGGCAACGATCAGGATCCGGCGGACTGGGGCCCTCCCGCGCTGAGCTTTTCCAGTGGCGTGGCCGGCCTCAGCGACCAGAACAGCGCCGACACACGCACCGAAACCAACGCCCCGTCGCTCTCGGCGCTGTGGGTTCATGGACGGCACAACATCACCCTCGGGAGCGACTTTCATCGCGAGGAATTCAATTACCGTTCGCAGCAGGATCCGCGCGGCAGCTTCGGATTCACGGGAGCAGCGACCGCGGCGCCGGGCGGCCGCGGCTCGGACCTCGCAGACTTTCTGCTCGGAGTTCCCGACACCAGCTCGATCGCCTACGGTAATGCCGACAAGTATTTTCGCGAGTCGCTTTATGACGAGTACGTCACGGATGACTGGCGGCTGAAGCCGGAGCTGACGATCGACGCCGGCGTGCGCTGGGAATATGGCGCCCCCATCACGGAGCTGTTCGATCGCATCGTGAATATTGATGTGGCTTCCGGGTTCGCGGCGGTGGCTCCAGTCGTGGCCGCGAACCCGGCGGGGCCGCTCACCGGTGCACGCTATCCCGGTTCGCTCATCGAGCCGGATCGCAGCGGGATCGAACCGCGCATCGGCATCGCGTGGCGTCCGATCGGCGGCTCCTCGCTGGTGGTGCGGGGCGGGTACGGGATCTACCGCGACAGCAGCGTGTATCAGGGTATCGTCACCCAGATGGCGCAGCAGGCTCCGCTCTCACGCAGCCTGCGTGTTGAGAACAGCGCCGCGTGTCCCCTGACGCTGGCCAACGGCTTTGCCGACTGCGGCACGACGACACCGCAGACCTTCGGCGTGGATCCGCATTTCCGCCTCGGCTACGCCCAGAACTGGCAGCTCAGCGTGCAGCGCGATCTTCCCGGCTCGCTGCAACTAAACGTTACGTACCTGGGCACCAAGGGGACGCACGGCATGCAGGAATTTCTGCCGAACACCTACCCGGCAGGCGCTGCGAATCCCTGCCCAGGGTGTCCGGTGGGATTCACCTATCTGATCTCCGGCGGCAATCTGTCGCGGGAGGCGGGCCGCATCCAACTGCGCCGGCGGCTGCACAGCGGACTCGCAGGCTCGCTGCAATACACCTGGTCCAAGTCCATCGACGACGATTCGTTTGTCGGCGGGCAGGGACCCGTTTCCTCGCAGAGTGCCGCGCCCGGGGAATTTCCAACCACATCCTCCAGCAGTGCGAGCGCGAACGCCAGCGCCGCCATTGCGCAGAACTGGCGCGATCTCGCGGCCGAGCGGGGGCTCTCTAGTTTCGATCAGCGCAATACTCTAACTGCGCAGTTGCAGTACACGAGCGGCATGGGGCTGAAAGGAGGTGGCCTCCTCGGCGGCTGGCGCGGAACGCTGTTGAAGCAGTGGACCTTCCTGACGAAGATCAAAGCCGGCAGCGGGCTGCCGCAAACGCCACTGGTGGTGCAGGCTGTTCCGGGAACCGGCGTGACAAATACGATTCGGCCCGACCGGACCTCCGCACCGTTGTACGCGGGCTCCGGCGGCCGTTTTCTGAACAGGGCGGCCTACGCGCCGCCTGCTCCGGGCCAGTGGGGCAATGCCCGGCGCGACTCGATCATCGGGCCGAGCCAGTTCAGCATGAATGCCTCCATGGCGCGCGGTTTTCGCCTGAGCGACAAGCTGACCCTCGATGCCCGTATCGACGCGACCAACGCCATCAACTATGTCAACTACTCTGCGTGGAATACGACCGTCACCAGCCCGCAGTTCGGGCTTCCGTCGGCAGCCAACGCCATGCGGCTGCTGGAACTCACTTTTCGGGTGAGGTTCTGAGATGCGCCGCCCGCTGCTGGCCCTGATGCTCGCTCTATCCATGACTGCCCTGGCGCAGCAGACCGGCGAGAATGCGCCGTCGACTGCCGTTCCGACGCTCTCCGTCAACTCCCAGCTCGTCATCGAGACCGTCACGGTAAAAGACAAGAGTGGGAGGCCCATCGATGGACTAACAGCGAAGGATTTCGCGCTCACCGAGAACGGCGTCCCGCAGACGATCCGCTTCTGCGAACACCAGAACCTCCCGCCCGAGAAGAGCGTCGCCCCCGTCGCCGAGCCCGTTCCCGCCGACCTGAAGATCTACTACCATCTTTCGCCGACGGAGATCCGGCCCGAGCCACGCGGCAGCACGCTCTACAAGGATCAGCGGCTGCTGGCTTTCTACTTCGACATGACGGCGCTGCCGCCCGCCGACCAGTTGCGTGCATTGACCGCTGCGCAGACCTTTATCCAAACCCAGATGCGGGCCGACGATCGGGTGGCGATCTTTCGCTACGCGGGAGGCGGGGTCGATGTGCTGCAGGACTTCACCGCAGACCGCGAGCGGCTGCTCAGCATTGTGGAAACGATGATCGTCGGCGAGGGGCAGGCCTTTGCCGAAGTGGCCGACGACGCCAGCAGCTCCGATACCGGCGCCGCCTTCGGCCAGGACGACAGCGAGTTCAACATCTTCAACACCGACCGCCAGCTCGCGGCCCTCCAGACCGCCGCGAAGATGCTCGGCCGCCTCAGCGAGAAAAAGGCGCTCATCTATTTCGCCAGCGGGCTGCGGCTCAACGGACTCGATAATCAGGCACAGCTGCAGGCGACCATCAACGATGCCATTCGTTCCGGCGTATCGTTCTGGCCGATTGATGCACGCGGCCTTGTCGCCGAAGCTCCACTGGGGGACGCGACGCAGGCTTCGCAGGGAAATACGGGCATGTATTCGGGATCGGCGGCGCTGGCCGTGATGACGAACTTTCAGCAATCGCAGGACTCGCTGTACACGCTGGCCTCCGATACAGGCGGCAAGGCGCTGCTCGATAACAACGACCTGACCAGGGGAATCGAGCAGGCAGAGAATGCGGTTTCGAGCTACTACATCCTCGGCTACTACACCACCAACACCACGCAGGACGGCAAGTTCCGCCGCATCCGCGTCTCCGTGCCCTCGCATCCCGATGCGGTGCTCGACTACCGCCAGGGCTATTACGCAGGCAAAGTCTTCGCGAAGTTCAACGCTGCCGACAAAGAGCGCCAACTCGAGGACGCGTTACTGCTCGACGATCCCATCACCGAGCTGACCATCGCCATGGAGATCGACTACTTCCAGCTGAACCGCGCCGAGTACTTTGTGCCCATCGTCGTGAAGATTCCCGGCCGCGAACTGGCTTTGGCACGCAGGCGAGGCGCCGAGCATACGCTTATCGACTTCATCGGCGAGATTAAAGATGCATACGGCGGGATGACGGTCACCAATCTGCGCGACAAGGTGGACATCAGATTAACCGACACCACGGCCGAGGAACTCGCAAAGCGGCCGCTCGAATACGACACCGGATTCACGCTGCTGCCCGGCAAATACATCATCAAGTTCCTGGCGCGTGATGACGAGACCGGCCGCATCGGAACGTTTCAGACCACGTTTGTCATCCCCAACCTCAACAAGGAAGAACAGCGGCTTCCCATCAGCTCCGTCGTGCTCAGCAGCCAGCGCGTCGAGCTGAAGGATGCGCTGTATAACGCAGAGAAAAAGAAGGCCGCGCAGACAGAAGAAGCCGTCAACCCGCTGGTGCACGACGGCGCAAAGCTGATCCCGAGCGTCACGCGCGTCTTCACGCGCAACCAGGATCTCCACGTTTATCTGCAGGCCTACGAGCAGGGCGCTCCGCAAACCCAGCCGTTGCTGGCCTACGTTACGTTCTATCGAGGCACGGCAAAAGCCTTCGAGACACGCCCGGTGGAGGTTGCCAAAGGCTGGGACAACCACGTGAAGACCATGCCTCTGGCCGTCGACGTGCCGCTCAAAGAACTGCAGCCCGGCACCTATGACTGCCAGGTGAGCGTGCTCAACCCTTCAGGAGAGAAGGCCGCCTTCTGGCAGGCGCCCATCATCGTTTTGCCCTAGCGTTGGCGCGCAAGTCGCCGCGAACATGACAGAGCTGGTCAGCGCCTAAGGTTTAACGCCGCTACTCCTGCCTCAGCGCCTTGAGCGGATCGACCGACGCAGCACGCCGTGCCGGAATCGCCGAAGCAGCAAACGCCAGCAGGAATGCGGCAAGCGCCGCGCCGACCATGATCCACGGATCAAACGGGCTCACGTCGAACAGGAAGGATCGCAGCAGCGCCGAAGTAGCCGCGGCGCCGGCCAGGCCGAGCACGCAGCCCGCCGCCGCCATCCTGGTTCCGGAGCGCAGAATCAGGCGCATGATTCCCGATCGCTGCGAACCGAGGGCTAGTCGAATCGCCATCTCCTGCATGCGAGAGGCGACGGTAAAAGCCATCACGCTGTAAATGCCCAGACCGGCGAGGAACATCGCCGAGAGCGCAAAACTGGCGACGATGATGGTGTTGAACCGCCGGGGCGCTTCACTCTCCGAAACCGTGTCCTGCAGCGTCTCAACGTGCGTCAGCGCGAGCTGCGGATCCACGGAGCGCATCGCCACGCGCAGCTGATTTTCCATCTGCTCCGGCGGCAGAACCGACCGCACGACGATGTAGCCCTGGTTGCCGTTCAGATCGTCGGCCGAGGCGAAGGTACCGATGTCCTTTTCCATCTGCAGAACGGGCTGGTAGAACTGCTCTGCCGCGGCATGGTCCGGAGACTCGATTCTCGCGTCGCCCACCTCTCCAACCACCGTCATCCACGGCGTATTCATGTCACGCGTGCCCAGGCGCAGCCTGTGGCCCAGCGGATCCTCGCCCGGCCAGTAGCGTTCCGCCAGAGCATGATTGACGATGACCACGAGCTCACCGGCGGCATCGTCGGCTTCGCTGAACGTGCGCCCGCGCAGCAGTGGAATTCCCGTGGCGCGAAAGAAGTCGCCGTTGACCCCAAAGGGCACGGCGACGGAGCTGTCCATCGCGTGCGCGGAGCCGTCGGGTACGAATCCCTCGGTGGGGTAGCGGCCGGCTGCCGGAAGAACGGTGGTGAGACCGGCTGCGGTCACACCGGGTAGCTGCCGCATGCGCTCCAGAACGAGGCGGTGAAACTCATCCACCTGAGCCTGCGAGGCGTATTGCGTTCTGGGCAGCGAGTACTCCGCCGTGGTCGCATGATCGGGACGAAACCCCAGATCGACGTCACTCATTTTCTCGAAGCTGCGCAGCAGCAGCCCTGAGGCGGTGAGCAGGATCAGCGCCACGGCGATTTCCAGCACAACCAGCACCGAGCGCAACCGGGCATGGCTGCTCCCGGAGGTGCCGGTTCGTCCGCCATCGCGGATCGTGGACATCACGTCGGTGCGCAGCGAAGCAAACGCCGGAGCCACGCCGCACAGCAGCCCGGTGGCAACGGCCAGCAGCAACGCGAATCCCAGCACCGTCCAGTCGATGCTGATGCCGCTGATGCGCGGCAGGTTCGCCGGCAAAGCATTTCTGCCAAAGCGCACAGCCAGCGTCGCCAGCACGATCCCCACCACCGCCCCGCCCATGCTGAGGATCAGGCTGGCCGCAACCGATTCCCGCAGCACCACTCCGGGCGGTGCGCCCAGCGCCAGCCGCACAGCGATTTCCCGCCGATAGCGGATCGCCTGCACCAGCAGCAGGCCTGCCAGGTTCGCGCACGCGATCAGCAGCACGACTGTGACGGCGAGGAACAGCATCCGCAGCAACGGACGCGCATCGCCCACGACGGCCTCGCGCAGCGGCAGAATCTTCGAGCTCACTCGAAAATTGGCGAGATCGGGCGGCAGCGTCGCCATCACCTGATCCGCAATGCGCTGCACGTCGCCGCGCGCCTCGCCTGCGGTCACTCCGGGTTTGAGCCGGGCGACAATCTGCCAGGCCCAATACGCCCCGGCCTGCGGATCCAGTTCCTCCGCCGAGAAGCTCATCGGAACCCAAAGTTCCGCGCGGTGGAGAACTCCGGCCTGCAAGGGAAACTCAAAATTCCGCGGCATCACGCCAATCACGACGTAGGGCTGCCGGTCGAGCAGGATTTTGGAGCCGAGAATACGCCGGTCCCCGCCGAAGCGCTCCTTCCACGCCGTGTAGCTGAGCAGGGCTACGCGGGCCTTCTGCTCGTCTTCACGCGCCGTGAAAGTACGGCCGAGGAGCGGCTGCACATCCAGCGTGGTGAATACGCCGGCGGTTGCGCGCAGCCCCAGCACCTGCACCGGATCGCCGTCTCCCGACAATTCGTACGATCTGCTTGTGTATCCGCCGATGCTGCTGAAGGAATGCGTGTCGCCGGTGTACGCCACCAGTTCTCTGGCGGTAACCGGACCTTGTCCGTCTTTGCCCCAGTTCGTGCCGTTCACTTCATCGCCGACGGTGACGAGGTGTTCCGAATCAGGAAAGGGAAGTGGCCGCAGCAGAACGCCGTTGACCACGGAAAAAATCGCAGTCACGGCGCCGATTCCGAACCCGAGCATCAGGACCGCAGTCAGCGCGAACCCCGGAGATTTCCGGAGCTGACGCGCGACAACTTTGAAATCCGAAATGACGCCCCGGAGCGACCCCATACGTTATGCCCTGACCAACTATGCCGGGCTAGTAGCATAACGTGCAACAGGTCGGTCGTCCCGCACAAGTATTCGGCGGAAATCGGAATTACCTTCGTCACCGACGCGGCAGTCGACCGCCTGCTTCGGCTAGTACTCCTTCTTCATCAGCACATCGGCCGCAAACCCGCCGTTCGGATGTCGCGTGGCGCTGATCGACACATGCGGCGTGGCCTTGTACTTACCTTCGATGGTCTGTGTCGCCTGTGCCGTATTGTCTGAAAAGGTGATGAACAGGTTCCCGGTGACACGCTGCTGAACGGTGATGTCAGCTCCGTTCTGCTTGTTCTGCGCGTTGCCCAGTTCCGGGCTGATGGAGAGCTGCGAAATGCCGGCCACCCTCGCCACACGGCTGGTGATCTGGCTCGACAGCTGATTGGCCACCAGCGACTCAGCCATCTGGTTGGCCGGGGTTGCCGGCGCGTTCGCCGCTGCCTCCGTCGTGTTGCCAAAGGCCAGCAGGTGGATAATGTCGGCACGCGGCAGCGCCGGGTCTGAGCTGTACTGCGTCTCCATGTGGTCGGTCGGACCGCGGAAGCGCATGCTGATGTTGTACTCCTGAATCGTCGTGGTGATGCTCGCGTTGACGACCGGCTCCGTCTGCGTGGGATTCACGAACTGAATCGTCCCGCCGGTCAGCAGGAACCGGTCGCCGTTCAGGATCATGTCGCCGCCGGTCAGGTTGACGCGGCCGAGGACCACGGGATTGTCCGCTGTGCCGCGAACGATCAGGTTGGCGGAGCCATCCACGCTCAGCGTGCGGCTGGTGAGGGCGATCGCATTCGTCGAGTGAATCGCCAGGTTGAGGTGGATGTTCTGGCTCATGCCTCCGACCGACGGAGGAGGCGCCACGCCGCTCGAGAACTGGCCGGCAAAGCTGGTCAGGTCAAACCCGGGTGTCAGCGACAGGTTCGTCAGCTCGACGGTTCCGCCCAGCAGAGCATTATCGGTCGTGCCCGCCAGGTGGATGTTCGCGTTGATGCTCTCCCGCATGCCCTCCGGGTACAGCATGCGGATGTTCTTCGCCGCCAGGCCCACGTCGAAAAGAATCGCCGGCCGGTACTGGACGCCGCCGGAAGCCGTAACATCGCCGCCGCCTACCTTGCCGTTGAAGCTCTGAATGTCAATGCGGTCGGTCGTGAGCTTCAGAACGCCATTGCCGTTCTGCAGACCAACCGGCAGGGAGGCCGAAGCGTAGCCCGCATTCACGACGTCGATCTCCCCGCCGATCGCGCCGCTTTTGATGCCGTGTGAATCGATGTTGAAGCGAAGCTCACCCGAGCTGCGAATATCCGGATTGAACAGCTGCATCAACTGCAGGTTGACATTGCCCTGCAGCAGCAGCAACATCGGAGCTTTGCTGGCGATGGGTACCGATGCCTGCATCTGCAGGTTGGTGTCCGTCCCCTGGATCACGGAATGCTGCAGCGTGAAGACGCTGTTCTTGTAGTCGGCGTGGATCGGCCCCGCCGTCGCCAGATGAACCGTGTTGTTGTAGGCCACGTTCAGATACGGAATGGTGACGTGCGCCTCCAGCGCGGCCTTGTTTTTGATCGGCCCGTGCACGGTGGCGTGCAACGCTGTCGCACCCGAAAGAGAAGTGGCATTCGCCGGCGAGTACACGGCCACGATCGGTTGCAACGGAATGTTCTGCGTGTCGAGCGTAGCGTCCGTTTGGTAATCGCCGGTCAGGTTCACACGCGCCTTCGCCTGAATATTCGTGTGCATCGCGGCGGAAGAAAGCGTGGCATCGGCGACGTGGTTCGCCACATTGGCGTTGAACCGGATATCCGCCACCTGCTGATTGCGGATCGTCAGCGCAGGAATCTGAATGGACGCCGTCAGCTGCGGGTTATCGAAGCTGCCCCGGCCGCTGGCATTGATGGCGAGAGTCCCGGCCGCCCCCAGATTCCTGGCCTGCACCGTCTGCAGCTTGCCGATGGCAATCCCCGGCGACGTCACCTGCGCGTCGTAGGTCTTCTGCTTCGGCCATACCGTGAGCTTGCTCTGAATGGATCCCGCCGGAAGCTGCACGGAGAGATTCGCCTGCGCCTCCTCGCCTCTGCCGCTGAAATTCACCTGCACCGAATTAATCGGCTCGTTGTAAGCCGTGGCATTCGTGAGCGACAGAGTGCCGTTGCCCATCGGATTTTCTTCCGACCCGTGCAGGTTCACCTGCGTGTTCAGCGTGCCCGACACCTGCATGTCCTTGCCGGCGAGTTTGGTGAGGCTTGCGACATCGAGGCGCGAGGCGTTCAGGTTGATCTGCAGAGGGCTGGTTTTCGAAAACGCCCATTTATGCAGGCCGACGCTGGCGTTCATCGTGACGCGGCCCTGTGGCAGGGGCTCCAGATCGGCGTTGATCAGCCGCGCTTCCGAAGGGCTCGCATCCACGCCGGTGCGGAAGACGCGCCAGCTGCTTCCGTTGAAGCGCAGGTTGTTGGCGACCAGCTCCCCGGCCAAATGCGGAGCCGATGTGCTGCCGGTGACGTTTCCGTTGAAAGTGGCAGAGCCGGCCACGTCCAGCGGTTGTGGCTGCGGCTGGCCCGGCGCCGGTGTGCGGAAGGCGTCCGCGAGCGTGGCCAACTCGTGCAGATCGCGCGCGTTGAGCGCAATAGCGAGGCTGGAGCGCTTACCCACGGTCCCGTTCATCGTCAGCGTGGTGTCAGGCAGATTGACGTAGCTCCTCGTCAGCGTCACTTGCTGATTCACACCGGTGTACGTCGCGTGGATCTCGCTGTTGATCGGCACCTGGTTCGCCGCCGCCGCGTTCCCATTGGCTTGCGGAGTCGCGCCGCCGCGGATCGTCGAATCCACCTTCGCCACCATGTCATTCATGCTCTTGCCCCACGCGGCCCGAGCATCGGCATTCAGCACTCCGCTGAGCGCCACCGGCTGTTTTGTGCCGGAAGGAACCATCCGGTCCAGCTGCGACAGCGAAATGTGCCGCAGCGAGGCGGTCATCTGCGACCGCGGATTCGCGCCGCCGATCTGCTTCATCGTGCCCTGCGCCGTCACCTCGCCGCCGAGGATTCCCGCCCGCATATCGCGCAGCACCGCATCGCCGTGATCCAGCGAGTAGTGCGCCGCGAGATTGTCGATAGCGGCACGCAGCGACGACGTCCTGACGAGGAGCCGCTGGCTGGTGAGGTCGCCGGAGAGGGAAGTGGTCTGCAGCGCCGGCACATTCGGGACCTGCTGATACGTTGCCGATCCCGCCAGGTGGATCAGGCCTGCCGGGACGGAAGCGTTGCGCATCATCTCCGCCATCTGCGCGCCGTCAATTGTCACGTCGTACTGCGCCTGCACATGCGGAGCGCTGAAGTCCGTCGCAGTGGCCGCCAGATTCACCTGCGTGGCGCCACTCGAAAGCTGAGCCCGATGCAGCTGGAACGTTGACGGCGTCGCATCGAAGACGGCGTCAAAGTTGTGGAC
>DASYYN010000207.1:0-30430 GCA_035933815.1 Acidobacteriaceae bacterium | reverse complement strand
TTACCGCGGCACGTATCACGAAGACAACGGGGTCGGGGGTGTACTGATGACGCACAAGACCCAATTCATCGCGGAATTCAAACGCCAACACGATGGGTCATGGAAGATCGCCTGGTACGTGGTGGCTAACATGGAAAAATCGCATCCGAAGTAGCCACCCAATTTAGCCACGCCGTGCGGGGAGATTGAATCGAAGTGGACGGCAACGCGACGTGAGAAACTTCCCCACTCAAGCCAAGGGCGGGCTTGAATGGGACACCCGACGCAGATAGATCTCCCCCGCCAGATACGTCGTGGTGAAGCCGATCCAGAAGGCGATGCCGAAGAACTGATCCACGCGCAGATGGGTGAGGCGCTGGGTGGCGAAGAAGACGCCCATCACTGGACGCGTGGTGGCGATCCCAAGAAGGACGGCGATGGCGCGCATCATCCAGATGCGGTGAGTGGCGGACTGTTGCGCCCGAAACGCCACGAAGGCGCGCGCGAGGAAGAAGAGGAAGAGTCCGTCGTAGAGGAGCGCGGCCGACTGTTCGGTGATACCGCCGACTGGGCGGGCGCTCATGGGAATCGCGGTGAGTCCGACCACCGTCCCCAAAACGAAGAGCCCGAGCGTGATGCGGCGATGGACCGCGAGGCGGGTGCGCATCCGCTGGGCGAACCAGAAGGGGAGCAGCGCCACGAATCCGAGCGCCGGGATGATGTGGGCCAGCGTGAGTCCTTTGCGTGCGGCGAAGACGGCGTCGAGGATGGCATTGGGGGATGCGGGTGCCGGGTTGGGAGGCAGCGCCAGGACGACCATCCTGCGGATCGCCGCCGCCGCGGCGATGAGGCAGAGGAGGAGGAAGGGCGTCCAGATGAGGGCGGAGGCCGGCTTTGGGATTGATGGGGGAGGGGCGGAAGTTTTGACCGGCATGGGGGACCTCCTGGGGCCGGAGCGCCTCAGATCATTCAATCACAGAATGATTCACTCGTGCAACGATCCTCGTTCAGCCCTGCGCGCAGTCCGAAGAGCGCCTGCAACCCAAGCCGCACGAGATGCTTGCCGCAGTCCCCCCGAAATCCACTATTCCAGGAGCTCTGACTCAAAGCGGCGATAGATGTCGTGCTGATGGCCTGGCTCGCGGTCTGCCTGGAGGGCCGCGATCAGCTCCCGCAGCCGGGGCGTCAGGATGATGAGGTAGCGCGCGCCCGTTCCGGCGGTGTAGGCGTGCGGGGTGCCTGCGGGGACGAAGACCGTCTCGCCGGCGGACACCACCCTGGTCCGGTCGGAAAAACGGAAGGCTAGCTCGCCTTCGAGCACGTGCCAGGCTTCGTCGTCGGCATGGTGCACGTGGAGCGTCGCCGGACCGCTGCCGCGCCACTCATGGATCTCGAAGCTGCGGCCCGCTGCGGAGAAGGGTGTCGGACTCATGGCTCTCCATCTCAGTCCGGCCGGCTGTGGATGTCAACCGGCTTCGGCCAGGCCGTATTTGCGCTGCCAGATCCCTTTAAGTCGACCACGAACGACGGCTTTCTCCTCAGCTGTCGCTTCTGGATTGTCCTTGGTCGCAAATCGCACCGCTTCGGTCTTGGCCAGCTCGAGCAGGGCGCGGTCGCGGACCAGGTTGGCGATGCGGAAGTCCGGCAGGCCGGCCTGGCGGGTGCCGAAGAACTCGCCGGGGCCGCGGAGTTCGAGGTCCAGTTCGGCCAGCTCGAATCCGTTCTGGGTGCGGACCATGGCGTCGAGCCGCTCTTCGGCGGCGGGCGAGGGACGGGCGCCGGTCATGAGGATGCACCAGGATTTGGCGCCGCCGCGGCCGACGCGTCCGCGAAGCTGATGCAGCTGGGCGAGACCGAAGCGCTCGGCGTGCTCGATGACCATGACGGTGGCGTTGGGCACGTCGACGCCGACTTCGATGACGGTGGTGGCGATGAGGACGTCGATCTCGCCGCGCTGGAAGCGGCGCATGACGACTTCCTTGTCGTCGGCGTCGAGACGGCCGTGGAGCAGGCCGACGCGGAGTCCGGCGAGCTCCTGGGCGCGCAGGCGCTCGTACATGTCGGTGGCGGATTTGAGCGGGAGCTTCGGTGTGGTCTCGAAGAGCTGCTCGGATTTTTTCTTTGCGGACTTCTTCGCGGGTTTTTGTTCTGGCGCTTCGTCGGGCATGGCGAAGTCCAGCTCGGGCTGGTCGTCGCGCGGGCCTTCGATGACGGGATAGACGACGTAGGCCTGGTGTCCTTTGGCGACCTGCTCGCGCACGAACTTCCATACCTCGGCGGAGCGGTCATCGGAGACCTGGCGGGTGACGATGGGCGTGCGTCCGGGGGGCAGCTCGTCGAGCACGCTGAGGTCGAGGTCGCCGTAGAGGGAGAGGGCGAGGGTGCGCGGGATCGGCGTGGCGGTCATGACGAGGACGTCGGGCTCGGCGCCGTCCTTCTTCATGAGGCGGAAACGCTGGAGAACGCCGAAGCGGTGCTGCTCGTCGACGACGACCAGGCCGAGGTTGGCGAACTCGACCTTCTCCTCGATGAGCGCGTGCGTGCCTATGACGAGGTCGGTTTCGCCCTGATAGATCTTGCGGCGGGCAGCGCGCTTCAGCTCGTCGTCGAGCGAGCCGGTGAGCAGCGTGATGCGGTAGCGCTTTGGCGACTTCTCGAGGATGCGGCGCGCGGAGAGGTAGTGCTGCGTGGCGAGGATTTCGGTGGGGGCCATGAGCGCGGCCTGGTAGCCGTTTTCGATGGCGATGAGCATGGCCTGGAGCGCGACGATGGTCTTGCCGGATCCGACGTCGCCCTGGAGGAGGCGGCGCATGGGCACGGGGCGGCGCATGTCGGCGGCGATCTCGCCAAGGGAGCGCTTTTGCGCGGCGGTGGGATGGAAGGGCAGTACGGAGCGGAGGGCGGCGCGGACCTGCTCGGTGGTTTCGAAGGCGACGCCGGTCTTCTCCTGGAATTTGCGGCGCTTCACCTCGAGTCCCATTTCGAGGTAGAAGAGCTCCTCGAAGATGAGGCGCTTGTGCGCCGGCGTGGAGGCGGACTGGAGGTGTGAGAGCGGCGTGCCGGCGGGTGGGAAGTGGACCTCGCGGAGCGCCTGCTCGCGGCTGGGCAGATCGAGGCGGCGGAGGATGGATTCGGGCAGGGTGTTGGGCAGGGTTTCCGGGACGCTGCCCTTTAGCTCTTCGAGGATGTTCCAGAGGGTGCGGCGGACCCAGCGGGAGGCGAGGCGGCTGCCGCTGAGTGACTCGTAGACGGGGGTGATGCGGCCGACTTCGAGGATGCGGTCGAGGGCGTCGTCGTGGCCATCGGGCAGAATTTCAAACTGTGGCTGGATCATCTTGAAACCGCGGCCGGAGCGGGAGGGCTCGACTTTGCCGTAGAGGGCGACCATCTGGCCGGGCTTGAATTTGCCTTCAAGGTAGGTGCCGTGGAACCACATGCACTTCATGGAACTGATGCCCTGGCCTACGGTCATTTCGAAGATGGGCATCCGGCGGGTGCGGAGCAGGGCGGAGCCGCGGACTTCGGCGACGACGCTGGCCGTTTCGCCGGGTTTGAGCTCGCCCAGGGCGCGGGGGTTGAGGCGGTCCTCGTAGCGGAAGGGCAGGTGCAGGAGGAGGTCTTCGACGGTGGTGATCCCCTTATCGGCCAGTACTTTGGCGATGGCTGGGCCGATGCCCTTGACGAACTGGACGGGAGTTTCGAGGGTGAGCACTGCTGGAAATGCTATCAGCAGGTCAGCGAGTCAGCGGGTTAGCGAGTCAGCGGCTGATCAGGCGGCGAGGCTGTGGATTTCTCGATTTGCCAGCGGGTGGGCCAGTAGGCGAAGATAAGGCGAATAAGGTTTGCTGTATGGCCTCGGCCCACCTGCTCCGCCTCCAGATTGAAGCTGCTCTTTCGGACCGCATTCCCTCTGCGCTGACACCCGCTCCGCGGGTGATTCATCCCACGGCCTCGACGGGCATTGCGGCGCTGGATGAGCGGCTGGGCGGCGGGCTGCCGGTGGGTGCGATCAGCGAACTGACGGGTCCGGAGTGCTCCGGGCGGACTTCGCTGGCGCTGTCGTTTGTGGCCGGATTGACGGAGGCAGGACGGGTGTGTGCGTGGGTGGATGTGTCGGACGCGCTCGATCCGGAATCGGCTGCGGCGTGCGGGGTGGATCTGGAGCGGCTGCTGTGGGTGCGGTGTGGGGCGGAACAGATGGTGTTGCCTGGGATAGCTGGGAACGCTGAGGAGCGAGTCGATGGTTCGGAAGCAAAGGTAGAAATGCAGGTCCTTCGACTCGCCGCCTGCACTGGTTTTGCGCCAACAGCTGGCGCAAAGTGCGGCGGGCTCGCTCAGGATGACAACAGATATTTATCTACTGAGAAATTTGCGCCACGATGCGCTGAGCCGCAGCCGCGGGTGATTCGGAAGAACACAGAGGTTGTTCCGGCTGTGACGGAGTTTTCGCAGGCGATCGGGCGGCGGCGGATGCGGTCGGCGAAGCCATGGTCGCGGCTGGATCAGGCGCTGCGTGCGACGGACCTGTTGCTGCAGGCCGGGGGATTCAGCGCCATCGTGCTCGATATGGGCAGCGTTGCTCCGGAGTATGCGCTACGCGTGCCGCTGGCAATGTGGTATCGGTATCGCGCGGCGGCGGAGCGTACGCAGGCCTGCGTGGTTCTGCTGACACAGCGCGCGTGCGCGAAGTCGACTGCCGGCGTGGTGCTGACGCTCGCGCCGGGTGGGGCGTTGGCGGAAGGTGAGACGGTGCTGACCGGCGCTGCATATGACGTGGAGATCGCGCGCGAGCGGTTCGCGAAAGCTGCTGCGTTCGGACGCAAGCCTCCGCAGAGCGACCACTCCGTACTCTGGCAAAGTCACTCTTCATGGGCAGGTCGAAAATGAAACGGGCCGACGAACTGTATGCGTGTGTGTATGCGCGCGAATTTCCTGCGCAGGCGATGCTGCGGCTGCGTCCGGCGCTGCGCTCCGGGGCGGTGGCGATTCTGCAGGGAGAGGCTCCGCGGCAGTTTGTCTGCTCGCGGAATGCGCGGGCAGCGGTGCTGGGCGTGAGCGCGGGTATGACGCGCGCGGAGCTGGATGTGTTTCCCACGGTGGCTGTGCTGTCGCGTTCGTTGACAGAAGAGGACAGCGCGCGGATGGCGCTGCTGGCCTGTGCGGGACAGTTTTCTCCGCGGGTGGAGGATCGCAGCGAGGAGACCTGCTTCTGCGCTGTGCTCGACATTGCGGGGACGGAGAAGCTATTCGGTCCGGCGGAGGTGGTGGCGAAAAAACTGCTGCATACCGTGCGCATGCTGGGCGTTCATGCGGCTGTGGTGGTGAGCAGCAACGTGGATGCGGCAATTTGCCGCGCGCGGAGCCTGCATGGAGGATGGGCTGTGATTCCTCGTGGGAGGGAAGCTGCTGTGCTCGCTCCGCTGCCGGTTGCAGTGTTGCCGATGACGGCAGAGCACGCGGAAACGCTGGCGCGATGGGGGATTGGCACGCTGGGCGAACTAGCGGAGTTGCCGGAAAAGGAGATAATCGCGCGTCTGGGGCAGGAAGGAAAGCGGCTGCGGCAATTGGCGCGCGGAGAAGCGGAGCACCTGCTGGTGCCTGCGCCTCCGGTATTTGCGCTGGAGGAACGCATCGAGCTGGACTCGCCGGTGGAGCTGCTGGATTCGCTGCTGTTTGTGCTGGGCGTTCTGCTCGATGCTCTCATCGCTCGCGCGACGGCGCACATTGTGGCGCTGGCGGCAGTGACGGTGGAACTGAAGCTGGAGGGGGGCGGCACGCATACGCGCACGGTGCGTCCTGCGCTGCCGGGGAATGATCGGCGGCTATGGCTGAAGCTGCTGCAACTTGATTTGCAGGCGTATCCGCCGGGGGCCGAGATTGTGGCGGTTACGATGACCGCCGAGCCGGGCAGCACGAGCAAAGTGCAGCTGGGACTTTTTTCGCCGCAGCTGCCGGAGCCATCGCGGCTGGATGTGACACTGGCGCGGATTCGGTCCATGGTGGGCGAGGAGCGGGTGGGTCGGCCGGTTCTCGAGGACACGCATCGTCCGGATGCATTCCGAGTCGAGCCGTTTGCGATCCCGCAGGGGTCGCCTGCGCGTGCTCCGCGTGGAAGAGCGCGGGGTGCAGTGCGGCGGCTGCGTCCACCGGAGCTGGTGCCCGTTACTTTGCGCGACCGAAGGCCGATCACGTTTGTCTTTCACAACCAGCGGTATGTGGTGCAGCAGAGTTTCGGGCCATGGTTTTCATCGGGCAACTGGTGGGGCGCGGAGATCTGGTCGATGGAGAAGTGGGACCTGATCGCGCGCGCAGGCGACGAGACGATCTGCTGCTGTCTGGCGCGGCATCCGCAGCGTGAGGACTGGCGCATCGAGGCGCTGTATGACTGAGCCGAGTTACATCGAGCTGCATTGTGCCAGCGCGTTCAGCTTTCTGGAAGGTGCGTCGCTTCCTGAGGATCTGATCGAGCGTACGGTGGAGTTGCAGATGCCGGCGTTGGCACTGCTTGATCGGAACGGAGTTTATGGTTCAGCGCGTTTTCATACCTCAGCGCAGCGGAATGATGTGCGCGCGCATGTGGGAGCGGAGGTTGCGACGTCCGCGTTTGGCCAGCGGCTTGTGCCGGCATCGTGGCTACCGCATCAGCATCCGGCCGAACCGGCACGGCTCCCGCTTCTGTGCACGTCGCGCGCGGGATATCAGAATTTGTGCCAGCTGATCACGCAATTCAAGATGCGTGAGAAGACGAAGGCGGAGGGCGCGGCAGCACGCGAGGATCTGGCGCAGTACGCGGAGGGGCTGATTTGTTTGACCGGCGGCGATGAAGGTCCGCTGGCGTCGGCGCTGGTGCAGGGAGGCGAGGCGGCTGGGCGTGAAGTGGTCGAGGACCTGGTGCGTCTGTACGGACGCGAGAGTGTCTTCGTCGAACTGCAGCGGCATCAGGAGCGCGAAGAAGAATGGCGCAATCAGGCGGCGCTGCGCATTGCGCGGTCGCTGCGCCTGCCGGTAGTGGCGACCAACGGCGTGCGGTATGCGAAGGATCTGGATCGGGAGATTCTCGATGTCTTCACGTGTATTCGGAACCACGTTGATCTGGACCATGCCGGGCGGCTGCTGGCGCTGAACTCGCAACGTGCGTTGCGCAGCGCGCGCGAGATGGCGTGGCTCTTTCGCGATGTGCCGGATGCGATTGCGAACACGGTGGAGATTTCGCAGCGGCTGCGATTTGAGCTGGCTGATCTGGGATATGAATTTCCGCATTATCCCGTCCCCGATGGCGAAACCATGGACAGCTTTCTGCGCAGGCGCGTGGATGAGGGCGTGCGGCTGCGGTATGGCGCGAAGAACGATCGCGGCCTGATGGAACGCGCGAAGAAGCAGGTGGAGCACGAGCTGGCGCTGATCGCGAAGCTCGGATTTGCCGGATATTTCCTCATCGTGTGGGACATCGTGCAGTACTGCAAGAAGCACGGAATCCTGATTCAGGGGCGGGGCAGCGCGGCGAATTCCGCGGTGTGCTATGCACTGGAAATTACTGCCATCGATCCGGTGGGGATGGAGCTGCTGTTCGAGCGCTTTCTGAACGAGAACCGCGGCGAGTGGCCGGATATCGATCTGGATTTGCCGTCGGAGGAGATGCGCGAGCAGGCGATCCAGTATGTGTACGAGCGTTACGGAGAGCTGGGCGCGGCGATGACGGCGAATGTGATCACGTATCGCGGCAAGTCGGCGGCGCGCGAAGTGGGGAAGGCGCTGGGGTTCGATGCCGAGTCGCTGGGGCGGCTGACGAGTCTGGTGAGCCAGTGGGAGTGGCGCGGCGAAAGCGACACGATGGCGAATTCATTTCACATCGCCGGGTTTGACGTGCAGCATCCGCGGATCGCGAAGTACCTGGAGCTGTGCGTGCGGCTGCAGGATTTGCCGCGGCATCTGGGGCAGCATTCGGGCGGCATGGTGATCTGCCAGGGACAGCTGAATCAGGTGGTGCCGCTGGAGCGCGCGTCCATGCCGGGGCGCACGGTGGTGCAGTGGGATAAGGAAGACTGCGCCGATCTGGGCATCGTGAAGGTGGATCTGCTGGGCCTGGGCATGATGGCGGTGGTTAAGGATTGCCTGGAACTGATCCCGCAGCATTACAACAAGCCGGTGGATCTGGCGCATTTGCCAGAGGATCCGCTGGTGTATGAGGTTCTGCAGCGCGCGGACACGGTGGGCATGTTCCAGATTGAGAGCCGCGCGCAGATGGCGTCGCTGCCGCGTAATCATCCGGATCACTTTTACGACTTAGTGGTGCAGGTGGCGATCATCCGGCCGGGGCCGATCGTGGGGAAGATGATGCATCCGTATATGCGGCGTCGGCAGAAGAAGGAGCCGGTGACATATCCGCATCCGTCGCTCGAGCCAGTGCTGCAGCGGACTCTTGGGGTTCCGCTGTTTCAGGAGCAGCTGCTGCGGATGGCGATGGTGGTGGCGAACTTCAGCGGAGCGGAGGCGGAAGAACTACGGAGAGCCGTGGGCATGCGGCGTTCATGGCAGCGCATGAAGGATCTGGAAGGAAAGCTCCGCCGCGGCATGACGGAGAATGGGCTATCGCCGAAGACGCAGGATGAGATTGTGCAGGCGATCAGCTCATTTGCGCTGTACGGGTTTCCGGAGTCGCACGCGGCGAGCTTTGCACTGATCGCGTATGCGTCTGCGTACTTCAAGGTGAAGTACCTGGCCGCGTTTACGTGTGCGATTCTGAATAATCAGCCGATGGGGTTTTACTCGCCGGCGGTGCTGGTGAAGGATGCGCAGCGGCACGGATTGCGTGTGCGACCAATTGACGTGCAGCGCTCGGAGTGGGCCTGCACCGTGGAGCATGAGGCGGACGGGACGTTGTCGATGCGGCTGGGGCTGGGATATGCACGCGGGCTGCGACAGCAGGCAGGAGAGGCGATTGCGGCTGCGCAGCATGCGGACGGGCTGTTTGCTTCGGTCGACGATCTGGCGCTGCGCGTGCCGTCGCTAAACCGGAAGGAAATTACGCTGCTGGCGAATATCGGCGCGCTGAATCATGTGGAGGGGATCGGGCACCGGCGCGATGCGCTGTGGCAGGTGGAGCGCGCGGGCAAGCCGGAGGGTCCGCTGCTGACGCACACGGGCGCGCTGCTAGAGGATGCAGCGGAGCCGTCACCGCTGCGCAGGATGACGGATCAGGAGCGGCTAGTGGCGGATTATTCGGGCACTGGGCTGACGACGGACAAGCATCCGATGGCGTACCGGCGCGCGGAATTGCGGCGGCAGCACGTGCTCACGGCGGAGGATCTGCGCACGCGGCGGGATGGCGAGTATGTGCGGACGGCGGGGTGCGTGATCGCGCGGCAGAGGCCGGGGACGGCGAAGGGGTTCATCTTTCTTTCCATGGAAGATGAAACGGGAATCGCCAACGTGATCATCACGCCGGATCTCTACGCGCGCGACATGATTACGGTGACGCGCAGCCGGTTTTTGATCGTCGAAGGACCGCTGCAGAACCAGGACAATGTGATTCACGTGAAGGCCGTGCGGCTGACTCCACTCGCGGACAATTCAGTCGAGGTGCGGTCGCATGATTTTCACTGAAGACGGCAGTCAGCAGTCAGCGGTCAGCCAAGGTCATTCGGAGTGGTCCTTCAGCTTGCGATTGAAGAAGTCAGCGCCGAGCGTGTAGGCGGTGATCCAGTCGCGCCAGAGCAGGAACCCGTGAATCTCGTCGGGAAAGACGTGCTCTTCGAAGGGCGTACCCTGCGCGCGCAGAGCGGCGGCGAGGCGCACCGTGTTCGAGAACTGCACGTTGCGATCATCGTCGCCCTGAATGAGCAGCACTGGAGAGCGCCACGTCTTCACCGACGCAAGTGGAGATGATTCCCAGGCTATGCGCGCGGCGTCCTGATTCGAGTCGGGATTGTATTTCGGTTGCCAATTGGTCAGCTCGAGATTCCAGTCGTGGACGCCGTGGAGATCGACGCCGGCGGCGAAGAGGTCCGACGCGCGCGAGAGCGCGAGCGCGGTGAGATAGCCTCCGTAGCTGCCACCCCAAACGCCGATGTGCGCGCCGTCGACGTCGGAGCGGCCGCGCAGGTAGAGGCCTGCACCGAGGACGTCGTTGAACTCGCTGGCTCCCGCTGCGCCATAGTACAGCGCCTCGCGGAAGTTGAGACCGTAGCCAATGCCGCTGCGGTAATTCACCGAGAGCACGATGTAGCCGAGGCTGGCGAGGTACTGATTCATGGCGTAGGCGTCGGAGTAGTAGTCCATGTAGTGCCAGCCGAGCAGCATCTGGCGGCGCGATCCTCCGTGGAAGAACACGACGGCGGGATGATGCTGGCCGTCGCTGGCGGATGCAGGGAGGAAGAGCTGGCCGTGAATCTTCATGCCGTCGGCGGAAGACAAGATGACCTGCTGCGGGATGACGAGCTTTGAGGCGGGGAAGTCGGCCGGGATCATGTTGGGGGCGACGTCGTGCAGTTCGCCGTCCCTGCCGAGGATCGCGGGGCGGATCGGAAGGCGGGGATCGGAATGCAGCACGGCGACGGTGCCGCCGGCTTCGATCGCGGGCTCGACTTCCAGCCCTTCGCCGTGGGTGAGCTCGCGCGGCTCGCCGCCGTCGGCAGAAACGTGCCAGAGATGGCGGCGGTCGATGTCGTCCTGATTGGAGGAGTAGACCAGCGTGCGCCGGTCTTTGCTGAAGGCGATGTAATCGACTTCGAAGTTGTTGCCCGGCGTGAGCTCCGTGGCCGAGCCGCCACTGGCCAGGACGGAGTAGAGGTGCAGCCAGCCGCTTCCCTCCCAGGGGAAGACGATGCGATTGCCGGCGCTCCAGAAGAGCTGGTGTTCCGCCTCGGTTTCGTGGAAGACGCTGCCGGGACCGTCGTGCGCGCGCCAGAGCTCGCGGCCATTTCCTGTACTTACGTCAGCGACTTCGATGGACCAGGGAATCGCAGCGCGACGCGGCTTGAACTCAACGCCGGTGGTGTCCGGCGGAACGCGGACGAAGGCGATGGAGCGGCTGTCCGGCGACCACACGGGATCGCGGTCGATCTGGGTTGAAGGGGCGAGATACCGCAGCGTTGAGTCGGCAAAGGAATAGACGCCGATGAAGCCGTGGTCTTCGCGTTTGCTGGCGAAGGCGAGGTACTTGCCGTCGGGCGACCACTCGAGCGAGCTGAGATTGCCGCGGCTGTGCAGCAGCTGCGCGGGTTTTGCGGCTTTGTCGCGGAGACTGATGGTCCAGATCTGCTCGCCGCTAAGATATGCGACGGTTGCGCCGTCGGGAGAGACCGCGGGAGAGCGGCCGTCGGCGAGCTTGCGGGGATTCTCGCCATGCGCGCCGACAATCCAAACTTCCTGCGTGACGCCCTGGGGCAGGAGTGCGGGATTGGGCGAGGGCTTTTCGGGGAATTCGAAGTCGCCACCACGCGCGTACACGATGCTTTGTCCATCGGGAGTCCAGGTGATGTTGCCGACGTCGACGCCGTCGTCAGCGTTGTCGCTGGTGACGCGATGCACGGAATATCCGGCGCCGGCCGGCTCGGCCACGTAGATGTTGCGTTTGCCTTCTTCGTTGGCGATCCAGAGAATGCGATCGCCTTTGGGCGCGGCCTGTAGTTCGGAGCAGAAGGGCGCGCTCATGACCTGCTGAATCGTGAAGGCGGGAGTCTGAGCAGACAGGGTGAGAACGGCGCAGGGGATGACGGCGAGAACAGCAGCGATGGCACGAACCGCAAGTAGGCGCTGGAGCATGAAGGACCCTCAGGATTTCGAGTTGAGCCATTATTGCGACCCGCGCCCAGGATGACAACCTGAGCCGGGGAGCGGCGGTCTATACTCAGCCTTTGTGAGTACTCCTTTCGGGAAAGAGAACGACGGGTCGCAGGCCAAGGGCCAGGAACCGCTGGGATCGCAGCTGGGCTTTTCGTTCGAATCGCCGGTCACGCGGCGCATCTGGACCGTGGGCGATCTGGTGAGCGAGGTGCGCCAGCGCGTCGAGCGCGAGTATGGCGATCTGTGGGTGGAAGGAGAGATTTCCAATTTGCGGTCTGCGCCGTCCGGGCACATCTACTTCACGCTGAAGGACGGCGATGCGCAATTGCCGGCGGTGCTGTTTCGGCGTCAGGCGTCGCTGCTGCGGTTCAAACCTGCTGATGGGCTGCACGTGCTGCTGCGCGGCAGGGTTTCCGTCTACGAGCAGCGCGGACAGATGCAGCTGGTGGCCGAGTTTCTGGAGCCGGTGGGCGCGGGGTCTCTGCAGATTGCCTTCGAGCAACTGAAGGCGAAGCTGGAGGCGCGGGGGCTCTTTGATCCGGCGAGAAAGAAGCCGCTGCCGGCATTTCCGCGGTGTGTGGGCATCGTGACTTCGCCGACGGGCGCAGTGATCCGCGACTTTCTGAACATTGTGAGCCGCCGCCATGCGGGCCTGCACGTGCTGCTGTATCCCGCGTCGGTACAGGGCGAGGGCGCCGCGGCTGAAGTGGCAGCGGGGATTGCGTACCTTAATCGCGCGCGCGCGGTGGACGTGATCGTGATTGCGCGCGGCGGGGGATCACTGGAGGATCTGGCGCCGTTCAACACGGAGCACCTGGCGGAGGCGATTGCCGCTTCGGAGCTGCCGGTGATTTCGGCCGTAGGGCATGAGACGGACTTCACGATTGCGGACTTTGTGGCGGACCTGCGGGCGCCAACGCCGTCAGCCGCCGCGGAACTGGTGACCGCGGCACTGCACAATATTGCGGAGCGGGTGCACACGCTCGACCAGCGGCTGATCCGGAGTTGCCGCTTCCGGCTGATGCAGGCGGCCAACGCGTTTGCGCGGGTACGGGTGGACTCCATTTTTGTGAAGGAAATGGATCAGCTGCGCCGGCGGCAACAGCACGTCGATGAGCTGTGCGACCGACTGGACGCGAACTGGCGGATGAAATGCCGTGGGTTCAGCGCGAGACTGCAGGAGCTTTCAGCGCGCCTGGTTCGCCAGGATGTCGCGTGGCGGACGGGCGTGGCGCGCGAACGCCTTGCAGCGCTGGAGAGCCGGATGATCCGCGCGGAGGCGGGCCATCTGAGCAAATGCCGGGAGCGCGAAAACAGCCTCACGCGGCAACTGGCCGCGCTGTCGCCGCTGGCGGTTCTGAGCCGCGGCTATGCGCTCGTGTATAACGAAGGCGGTGCGCTGATCCGGAATGCCGCGGATGCGCGCGCCGGAGAGGCGACTGTGACCCGGCTGGCACGCGGGCGCATCAGGAGCCGCGTGACTGAAGTTGAGGAAGATAACAGGGATCAATGAGAAAGCTGTTCGGGACCGACGGAATTCGAGCGATCGCTGGAGAGCCGCCGCTGGATCGCAAGACGATCTATGCGGTGGGGCGCGCACTGGCGCATCAGGTGAATGGGACGCAAGCCGCACCACGCGTTGTGCTGGGCATGGACACGCGCGAATCGAGCACGTGGATTGCGGCCGTGGTTGCGGCGGGGCTGCGCGACGGCGGCGCCCAGGTGGAGAACGCGGGCGTGATCACGACGCCTGGCATTGCGCATTTGACACAGCGGCATCGCTTCGCAGCGGGAATCGTGATTTCGGCTTCGCACAATCCCTGGCAGGATAACGGGATCAAGGTATTCGGCAGTGACGGATACAAGCTGCCGGATGCGATTGAGCTGCGGATCGAGGAGGAGATTTTTCGCAGGCTCGACGAGCAGCAGGCCCCTGAGCCGGGCGATCCGCCGGCGGTCAACGAGAAGTACAAGTGCGAATACGAGGAGTTTCTGCGCGCGGCGGTGCCGGGGCTCGCGCTCAACGGCATGCGCGTGGTGCTGGACTGTGCCAATGGCGCGGCGTCGGCTATTGCTCCTGCACTGTTTGCACATCTCGGAGGCAAGGCGCACCTGACGCATGTGTCGCCGAATGGCCGCAACATCAATGATGGGTGCGGCGCGCTGCATCCTTCGGTGGTGGCCAGGGAAACGAAAGCGCTTGGCGCTGACATGGGGATCACGTTCGACGGTGACGCGGATCGCGCGCTGTTCGCAGATTCCAACGGCAACGTGGTGAATGGCGATGCGGTGATGCTGCTGGCGGCGCGCGACATGAAGCAGAGGGGCACGCTGACCAATGCGATCGTTGTCGCGACGACCATGTCGAATATGGGTCTGGAAGCGGCGCTGCGGCAGGAAGGAATCCGGATGCTGCGCGCGCCCGTCGGCGACAAGTACGTGCTGGAGCGGATGCAGCAGGAAAATGCCGCGCTGGGCGGCGAGCAGTCGGGGCACATCTTGTTTCCGCATCTGGCGACGACCGGAGACGGGCTGCTGACGGCGCTGGTGGTGCTCGACATCGTCCGGCGGTCGGGGCGGCAGCTGCGCGAGCTGGTTGCGGATCTCAAGGTCTATCCGCAGGTGATTGTGAACGTGCGCGTGCGCGAGAAGAAGCCGCTCGACAAGATCGCGTCGGTCGCAGACACGATTCGCGATGCGGAAACGGAGCTGGCGGAGAGCGGCCGAGTGGTGGTGCGCTACTCCGGCACGGAGGCGCTGGCGCGAGTGATGATCGAGGCGGAGTCGGAGGATGCGATGCGGCGGCATGCGGACCGAATCGCTGAGGCGATCCGCAACGAGCTGGGGGCGTGATCAGCTGAGGTCACGCCAGTTCGGGCCTACGCCGATATCGGCGAGCAGCGGTACGCTGAGCTCGACGACGTGCTCCATCTCATGCCGGACGAGAGCGCTGACTGTGTCCACTTCTTCCTGAGGGACGTCGAAGACCAGTTCGTCGTGGACCTGCAGGGTCATGCGGGTTTTGAGGCGCTCCTCCGCGAGCCGGCGGTCGATGCGGATCATGGCGAGCTTGATGAGGTCGGCGGCAGTGCCCTGCAAGGGCGTGTTGATGGCGGTGCGCTCGGCGAATCCGCGCTGATTGGCATTGCGGCTCTGGATGTCGGGAATGGGGCGGATGCGGCCGAAGAGGGTGCGCACTTTCTGCTCGCGGCGCGTCTCTTCGAGCATGCGATCGATGTAGGCGCGCACGCCCTCGTAGCGAGCGAAGTACTTGTCGATGTAGAGGCGCGCTTCATTCTGCTCGATGGAGAGCTGCTGCGCCAGGCCGAAGGGCGAGATGCCGTAGACGATTCCGAAGTTCACGGCCTTGGCGCGGTTGCGGGTCTCCTTGTCCATGGTGTCGGCCGCAACGCCGAAGACTTCGGCCGCAGTGAGCGTGTGGATGTCTTCGCCGGTCTGGTAAGCGCGCACCAGCAGCGGATCCTGCGAGAAGTGGGCGAGCAGGCGCAGCTCGATCTGGGAGTAGTCGGCGGAAAGCAGCACGCAGCCGGAAGGCGTGACGAAGGCGGCACGGATTTCGCGGCCGAGTTCAGTGCGGATGGGAATGTTTTGCAGGTTCGGGTTGGTCGAGGAGAGGCGGCCAGTCGCCGTCCCAACCTGATTGAAAGTGGTGTGCACGCGGCCATCGGGGTCGGCGAGGAGCGGCAGGGAATCCGCGTAGTTGGATTTGAGCTTGGCGAGCTGGCGGTACTCGAGCACGAGGCGAGGGACATCGTTGCGGACGGCTAGTTCTTCGAGGACATCCTGTGCGGTGGAGATGACTTTGCCTTTGCCGTATTTCAGCGGACGCGGCAGGCCCATCCTGTTGAAGAGCACGTCGCCGAGCTGTTTGGGCGAGTTGATGTTGAAGCGGCAGCCGGCCAGAGTGTAGATCTCCTCGCTGAGGCGCTGCATGTCTGCCGAGAGGCGATCGGCCATGCGGCCGAGCACGCCGGTATCGATGCGGATTCCGGCTTTCTCCATGCGCAGCAGAACCGGGACGAGCGGGAGATCGATTTCCTCGTAGACGCGGCGCTCGTCGAGGGCGTCGACATCGCTGCGCATGGTGCCGGCAATGGCATGGACTACATTGGCGGCTTCGGGGAGCTGTCGATCGCCGGGTTCGCGGAGCGGGCAATCTCCGAAGCGTGCTGCCACGTCGGCAAGGCGATGCGTGGCGTGGGTCGGATTGATCAGATACGAATAGAGCATTACGTCATCGCCGGCGCCGCGCAGACTGAGGCCCTGCGGCTCGAGCAGGCGCAGCGCGGCCTTGAGGTCGTGCAGGCGCTTGGGGACGGATTCGTCTTCGAGCAGATCGCGGATCGCGGCGAGCGGGAGCAGGAGAGCAGTTCCGGGCTCCGCTGCAACACCGACGCGCAGTTCGCTGGGGGCGCCGGGCTGGTCGGATGTGGCCGCCGGTGCCGGCTCGCCGAAGTCGAGGAGCGACATGGTCTTCAGCTCCGGCTCTTTCTCCTCCGCGGCTTCGGTTTCCTGTTCGCTCACCTGCTCGGCTGCCGTCTCGAGCGGGGAGGCGGGAAGGGCAAGAGTGAATCCGCGCTGGCGGGCCTGGGTGATGAACGCGGCGATCTGATCAGGCGTGGGATCGACGATGTAGTTCGCGGTGCTGGGCAGGTCGGTTGGAGCGAGTTCGCGCAGGAGCGTCGTGAACTCAAGCTCGGTAAAAAGCGACCGGCAGGCCGCCGGATCTGGAGACTGCGTCCGCATGGCATCGAGTTCCAGCTCGATGGGGACTTCGCAGTGGATTGTGACCAGTTCTTTGCTGAGCAGAACGGCCTCGCGGTTGTTCTGCAGCGATTCGCGATAGGTCTTGCGCTTGATTTCCTCGGCACGATCGAGCGCGGCCTCGACGGTGCCGAATTGCTGGATGATCTCGACGGAGCCTTTGTCGCCAACTCCGGGCGCGCCGGGGATGTTGTCGATGGAATCGCCGCGGAGAGCCATCACGTCGACGACGCGCTCGGGAGGGACGCCGAGGGTTTCGACGACCTTGTCGCGATCGAGGATCAGGTTGTCCTTGACGGGATTGAGCACCTTCACGTGCTCGTTGACGAGCTGCATCATGTCCTTGTCGTTTGAGACGACGAAGACGGCATGACCGGCTTCGGCTGCCTTGCAGGCCAGGGTGCCGAGGACGTCGTCGGCTTCGAAGCCCTCGGCCAGAATGATGGGAATTCGAAACGCGTCGAGTGCGCGGCGGATGTAAGGGATCTGCTGGGCGAGGTCGGGAGGCATGGCCGTGCGGGTGGCTTTGTAGCCGCCGTACTCTACCGCTTCGAAGGTCTGGGTCGCGGCGTTCAGCTTGCGGACGACCATGGCGCGGGCGCGCTCATCGCGAAAGACCGGACCGGCGGGATCGAAGACGGCGGCAAAGTACTCAGGGGTGAAGTCGCGGCGCAGCTTGTTGATCATGTTCACGAAAACGTAGGTAGCCGCGGTGGGGATGCCGGTGCGCGTGGACATGGGCCGCTGACGCTGCATCGCGTGATATGCGCGGAAGATGAAAGACATCGCGTCGAGCAGGAAAATTGCGGGCTTGCCGGAATTTTGCGCCATCGAGGATGAGTGTACCGCGTCGAATGCGCACGGCTCCTGCGCAGCGCGGGACGCGATGGCGCACGAAGGGAGCAGCTGAGCGCTGCTCCCTTGTTCGGTGGTCAGTTGGTGTATATCCGGACGTAATCGACGAGATAGGTGGACGGGAAGACGGTTGTTGAGTTGGGATTGCCCGGCCAGTTGCCGCCCACGGCGAGGTTCAGGATGACGAACATCGGTCCCTGATCGAAGGGCCAGGTGCCGGAGATGTTTGCGGGGTTGAAGGTTTCGTAGGGCGTGGATGGATTGTCGATGTAGAACTGCACCTGGCCTTTGGTCCAGATCATGCCGTAGGTGTGCCACGTGGCCGCAGAGAACGTTGAGTTCCCGTAGGGAGAGCCGCCGTTGAGATTCGTTCCATGCACCGAGGCCTGGTACCAGTCGTAGCCGAGGTTGGGATTGGGCGGAACACTGCCGTCGATGTGCTCCATGACGTCGGATTCGCCGCAGGCGGGCCAGTTCACGGTGGTGATGTTGTTGCCGAGCATCCAGAAGGCCGGCCACATGCCCTGCGATTCAGGCACTTCGAGCCGCGCCTCGATGCGTCCATACATGAAGCTGAACAGGCCCTGCGACTTCATGCGCGCGGAGGTGTAGGTTCCGCTGCTGGGCTGCTGGGCGACGATGTGCAGATAACCATCCGGACCGACGTAGGCATTCGGATTCGACGAGTTGCACGGCGAGGTGTTCGATCCCCACGAGCAGTAGGTCTCCAACTCGTTGTTGCCCCAGCCGCCTGCGCCGGTGTCGTAGGTCCACGTGGCGGGGTTGGGTTGCGCCGGACTCGATCCGGAGTTGGTGAACTCGTCGCTCCAGACCAGCGTGCCGGAAGCAATATTGGGTGAGTACGTCTGGCTGGCGACGGCGCTGCTGGAGTATCCGGTCGCGGTCGCGATCGCTTTGATCGTGACATTTGTGTCGACGAGGAATGGGGCTAAGTACCGGATCGAGGAGGTCGTGGGCGTACTGCCATCCGTGGTGTAGTAGATCTTCGCACCGGAGGTGCTGTCGTTCAGCGTGAGGATCACTGCGCCATTCTGGGCGGCGACCGTACTGAAGCTGGGCGTGGCGGCGGTTCTTCCTCCGGCTTTCTCGGGAAGGGCGGAGATGTTGCCCGATACGGCGCCGCATCCGGCGGCCATGGCAACGGCCAGAATTGCGGTGAACAGAACAGCTTTCCCCGGGAATCCTGCTGCACGGCTTTCTTCACTTTGCATCAACATTGCCGGCTCCGTTTTCAGCTGAGGTGGGTACAGCGATTTCTTGCGGCCACCAATGTAATCCCGTAGTAACGGTTCGGCAAACGCCGGGGCCCGGAGTTACGGTGCTCTGGTAAGCTCCTGAAATGCCGAGCCCGTTCCGGAGTCTCACTTCGCAACAGAGGCACGCGTTTGTTGCATGCTTTCTGGGCTGGTCGCTCGACGCCTTCGACTACTTCATCCTGGTATTCTGCGTTTCGGCGGTCGCCGCCGATTTTCGCGTGGCGCGGTCCGAGGTGGTGGAGGCGCTGGCGCTCACGCTGGCGTTTCGCCCGGTTGGCGCGTTTCTTTTCGGCATCATGGCGGACCGCGTGGGACGGCGGCCGACGCTGATGTTCAACATAGCCGCGTATTCGCTGCTTGAGCTGGCCTGCGCTTTTGCATCGTCGATGCATACGCTGCTGATCCTGCGGGCGCTGTTCGGCATTGCGATGGGTGGCGAGTGGGGCGTGGGCGCGGCCCTGGCTTTCGAAACCTTGCCGAAGGAGAACCGCGGCTTCTTTTCCGGGCTGCTGCAGGAAGGCTATGCCGTCGGATACCTGATCGCCGCGGCCAGCTATGCGCTGCTGTTTCCGTGGTTCTCGCATTTCACGTGGAACGGACATCCGTTTGGCTGGCGCGGCATGTTCCTGGTGGGCGCCGTTCCGGCACTGCTGGTGTTCTATATCGGCGGAAGGGTAGAGGAGTCGCCTGCATGGAAGCAGGGCAAGGCTCTGGAAGCAAAGACGCTGCCGGGCATTGGTCTGAAACGGGGAGTGATGCAGTACGCGGGAACGTTCGTCTTTCTCGTGGTGCTGATGACGGGATTCAATGCGTTTTCGCACGGCACGCAGGATTTGTACCCGACATTTCTGCAAAAGGATCACGGCTTCAGCGCGCGGCTCACGGGGGCGATAGCGATTATCTACAACGTGGGCGCAATTGCCGGCGGCATGATCTTCGGCGCGCTTTCGGAGCGGATCGGGCGCAAGAAGGCGATTATCGCAGCGGCGCTGCTTTCGCTGCCGATCATTCCGCTTTACGCGCTGTCGCATTCAGTGGCAGCGCTGGCAACGGGCGCGTTCCTGATGCAGTTCATGGTGCAGGGGGCGTGGGGCGTGGTTCCGGCGTGGCTGAGCGAGCTTTCGCCGGGGCCGGTGCGCGCTACGTTTCCGGGGCTGGCGTACCAGCTGGGCAATTTGATTTCATCGCAGAACAATGAAATCCAGTCCATCGCTGCGGAGCATTTCCGAATGGGCTATGGTCCAATCCTGGCGGCAACGGTGGCCATTGTTGCTGTATATCTCGCGATCGTGGCGGCGTTCGGACGCGAGTCCAGAGGTGCGGAATTGACAACGCAGGGATAACTTGCGGGCCGCTCTCTTTCCATGGATGATGGGTGTCACCCTTTTCCTATGGAGCCGAAATGCCTGTTCCTGTCCTGAGACCGACCGCGGCCGTCGCGGAGAAGTTTGCCGGAGTGACCTACTACGTTGAAGGCGAGCTGGTGCCCGTCCTTCACCTGGAACTCAGCGCCGTGCCCGTTTACTTCGAGCACTACATCCTTCTCTGGAAGGATCTCAATGTTCGCATCGGGATCAGACCGCTGAAGGGGGCGCTGAAGCGTGTGCTGTCCGGAATGCCCGTCTTCTTAACCGAGGCGAGCGGCCCAGGGCAGATCGGGTTCAGCCGCGATGGCGCCGGCCACATCTTCGCGATGCATCTCAATCGCGGCGAAGGGCTCGATATGCGCGAGCATCAGTTTCTTGCCGCCACGGGCACCGTGGATTACACGTTCACCCGCGTGAAGGGCGTGTCCAACATGTTGCTGGGCGGCACAGGATTCTTTATCGATCATTTCCGCGCTGTCGACGGCGACGGTATCGTCTGGGTCCACGGATACGGCAATGTTTTTGAAGTGACGCTCGGACACGGAGAGCAAATTGACGTTGAGCCGGGTGGATGGGTCTACAAGGATCCTTCGGTGCAGATGGACACGCAATTCCAGAAGCTGAGCACCGGCCTGTTTGCCAGCGCCGGAAGCCTGGTATGGAACCGGTTCACCGGGCCGGGACGGGTGGGAATTCAGTCCATGTACGTGCACATGCCCACTGCGGAATAGTCCATCTCTTTCAGAGCGCGGAAGCCGGTTCTTAGTCTCGTGCGCGGGCGGCGAGTATCGCCTCCGCTGCCTGGCGATCCTCTTCAGTATCGACGCCAATGGTGTCAGCGGGAGCGGACGCAACGTAGATGTCGATGCCGTTGTCGAGCAGCCGAAGCTGTTCGAGTCGCTCCAGGATCTCCAGCCACGAGGGCGGCAGCGACGCGAACTGCGCCAGCGCCGCCTTGCGGTAGGCATAGATGCCGAGATGCTTGCGATAGCCGGCGTATCCCGTGTTGTCACGATCAAAGGGAATCGTGGCGCGGGAAAAGTAGAGCGCGCGCCCGTCTGCTGCGGTGACGACTTTCACGGCATTCGGGTTGTTGATGTCGCGCGCGGGGCAGCGGACGGCAAGCGTGGCCACGTGGACCCCGGGGTTACGGAACAGATCCAGCAGAGGCGGGAAGTGCTCCGGTGTGAGCAGCGGTTCGTCTCCCTGAATGTTGACGTAAATATCGGCGGCGATGGATTGGGCTACGGCATGGACGCGGTCGGTGCCGCTGGCGCAGTCGGCGGGAGTAAACATCGCCGGAATGCCATGCCCCTGGGCGAAGTCAATGACCTCCTGAGAGTCTGTAGCGACGAGGACGTTATCGAACTGCGGGCAGGCGCGAGCGGCGCGATAGACCCAAACGAGCATGGGCTGGCCGGCGATCTCGCGGAGAACCTTGCGCGGCAGACGCGTGGAACCGAGGCGGGCGGGGATGACGCCGAGGATGGAACCGAGATCAGCGGGCAATGGGAACCTCGGATTCCAGTTTAGCGTCAAAATACAGCATCAAAAAGCGCATCATTTGATGCTACAATCTGTGCACGGGAGCACACTGTGAGAACTACGGTCACGCTGAGCGATGACTTAGTTAAGGATGCGCAGGAATTCACCGGAATCGAGGAAAAGAGCGCGCTTGTGAATGCGGCGCTCAAGGCACTGGTGGAACTTGAGGCGTCTCGGCGCGCCGCGCTGCTTGGCGGTACGATGCCCGGGTTTAAGGCTGGTCGCCGCCGCAGGCCACCTTCTGGCTCCTCTCGACAGCGGAGAACGAAGGCCGCGTGATCCTGGTGGACAGCTCCGTCTGGGCTGATCATTTCAATCGCAGCGACGCGATACTCATGCAGCTGCTCCGGGTGCGGGAAGTCATCATGCATCCATTCGTAATGGGAGAACTGGCGGTCGGCCGACTGCCGGATCGGGCCGCTTCGCTCGCGATTCTTCGAAAACTACCTCGTTCGGCTGTTGCCCGCCACGAAGAAGTGCTGCAATTGATAGAAGACTGGCAGCTTTTTGGCTGCAGGATAGGATTTGTCGATGCGCATCTTCTTGCCGCTGTGCTGGTGATTCCGAATACCGTGCTCTGGACTCGCGATAAGGCGTTGCGGGCTGTGGCTCGCCAGCTTTCCCTCGCCGCCGATCTCACCTGAGCGCCGCCGGTTGCGTTTGCCGGGCGGCAGCCGTTAACGTGATTGCTGACGGAGAAACCATGGCAGCCGACACGGTCATCAATCCCAACCTTGAGTCCATCCTGCGCGAGCACCGGGTGTTTCCGCCGCCCGAGGATTTTTCCCGCAAGGCGCACATCCAGAGCATGGCGCAGTACGAGGAGATGTACCGGCGCTCCATCGAGGATCCGGAGGTGTTCTGGGCCGAAGCTGCGCGCGAGCTGCACTGGTTTGAGCCCTGGGAAAAGGTGCTCGAGTGGAGCGAGCCGTGGGCGAAGTGGTTTGTCGGGGGAAAGTTCAACCTTTGCTACAACTGTCTCGACCGCCATGTCGAAAACGGCCGCGGCAATAAGACCGCGATTCTCTGGGAGGGCGAGCCTGGTGAGGTGCGGCGGCTCAGCTACAGCGAACTGCTCGCCGACGTCCAGCGCTTTGCCGGCGCGCTGCGCTGTCTGGGAATCAAAAAGGGCGACCGCGTTGCCGTCTACATGGGCATGACGCCGGAGCTGGCAATCGCCATTCTGGCCTGCGCGCGGATCGGCGCCGTGCACTCGGTCATCTTCGGCGGATTTGCTGCGAATGCGATTGTCGATCGCGTGAACGATGCCAAGTGCGTCGCGATTATCACGCAGGATACGTCGTACCGGCGCGGCAATGAAGTGAAGCTGAAGGCGACTGTGGACGAGGCGGTGGGGCAGTGTCCCACGGTGCAGCACGTGATTGTCTACAAGCGGAGCGGGTCGCCCGTGGAGATGCAGAAAGGCCGCGACCACTGGTGGCATGAACTGGTCGAGGAGGCTCCGGAGACCTGCGACGCGGAGCCGCTGGACTCCGAACATCCGCTGTACATCCTCTACACCTCGGGCACGACCGGCAAACCGAAGGGCCTGGTGCACACGACCGGCGGATACGCGGTGCAGACGTACCTGACGAGCAAGTACATCTTCGATCTGAAGGAAGACGACGTTTACTGGTGCACGGCGGACATCGGATGGGTCACCGGGCATTCGTACGTCGTGTACGGGATCCTGCAGAACGGCGCGACGACGGTGATGTACGAAGGCGCGCCGAATCATCCGCAGCCGGACCGCTTCTGGAAGATCATTGCTGACCACAAGGTGACGATCTTCTACACGGCGCCCACGGCGATCCGTGCATTCATCAAGTGGGGCGATCAGTATCCGGCGAAGCACGACCTGAGCAGCCTGCGGCTGCTGGGGACGGTGGGCGAGCCGATCAATCCCGAGGCGTGGGTTTGGTATCGCGAGGTGATCGGGGGCGGGCGGTGTCCGATTATCGATACCTGGTGGCAGACGGAGACGGGCGCCACGATGATCTCGCCTCTCCCAGGGGCAATCCCGACGAAGCCGGGCTCAGCAACGCGGCCCTTCTTTGGCGTGGTGCCGGAAGTGGTGACGCGGGAAGGCAAGCCGGTTCCGGCAGGGCAGGGTGGGCTGCTGGTGATTCGGAAGCCATGGCCTTCGATGGCGCGCACAATTTGGGGCGATCCGGACCGCTACGTGAAGCAGTACTGGTCCGATATTCCGAACTCGTATTTCACCGGCGATGGCGCGCGCATGGACCAGGACGGCTATTTCTGGCTGATGGGGCGGGTGGACGACGTGATCAACGTGAGCGGTCACCGGCTGGGCACGATGGAGGTCGAGTCGGCGCTGGTGGCTCATCCCAAAGTGGCGGAAGCGGCGGTCGTGGGACGTCCGGACGAGCTGAAGGGGCAGGCGATTGCCGCGTTCGTGACGCTCGAGGGCGGCTATCAGCCGACGAAGGACATGAAGGAAGAGCTGCGGGCCTGGGTGGCGAAGGAGATCGGCGCACTGGCAAGGCCGGATGACATCCGCTTCACCGATCAGCTGCCGAAGACGCGGTCCGGCAAGATCATGCGCCGCCTGCTGCGGGAGATGGCGACGCATGGCGAGATCAAGGGCGACGTGACCACGCTCGAAGACTTCAGCGTGATCGCCAAACTGCGCGAGCAGGAAGAAGGCTAGCTGGTAGCGGGTAGCTCGTAGCGGGTAGCTAGCCGCCTCTTCCCGATGCAGCAAAATACGAGCTGGTTTTGATCAACGAGAGGGTCGTCCATAATCAGAATGGCGGCCGTCAGCGCGCCTTCTGATTGAAAACAGGGCAGGAATGCTCACGACCGTCTCTGATCAACTGACGACCGCCAATGACGGGGTTCGCGGCCGTGAGTTGATCACGGCACGACCCTGAACTGATCAACCTGAAGCCGAAATTGTGCTCACTGCTGCGTTGCAGAAGCCGCCGGCGTTGGCGCAGGCGGGACGACCTGCGTGTACCCAGCCGGAATCTCAAAGACGGATGCGGGGACCGGGCTGGTCGAGAAGTTTGTTTTCTTTGTCGTGATCTCCATCAGGACGGGGTCGGGCGGCGCCTGAGTGGCGGGTTGCGCGGGCGCGGGTTGCGTCTCGGTGGCCTGCTTCTTGTGTCCGAAACCGCCGAAGTGGCCCAGGGCTGACCCGAAGGGCACGGCTTTGCTGATCTGGTGATTCGCTTCGGCTGTAGCTCCGTCCGCTGCAGCCTGCTTTGCCACAGCACCGGCGTCGATCGAAGGCTGGGCCGAGGCGGAGGGGCTGGCCGGCTGAGGAGGCGGCAGGGGCTGGCCGTCCGATGTGGCGCCAATGCGGGTGACTTCCATGACGGAGAAGCCGTTCAGCTTTTTCATCTGCTCGGCCATTCCGGCATAGGTGTCGCTGGCTCCGGGCTTCGAGGCGATCATCGGATTCGAGGCGAACGGATTGCCGTTCATCCTTATGCCGCTCACCAGCATTTCGCCAAGGCGCTGCTCGAAGTCGCGAACTTCCTTGTAGCCTGCCGGCTCGCTGTCGAGGAGCCATACGTCGTTCGTCATCTCCATCGTGGCCTCGCCCGGCTGTGTGTCGCTGGTCGCATTCAGCTGGCTGGTGATCAGCACTTCGCGCGCCGGACCGCCTTCCATGGTCTGCGTCGCGCCGGTCTCCTTTACGTTGAAGTTGTAGGAGAGCTTGACGTTGTTGGGGTTCTGCGGCGTGGGCTGCTGCTGTTGCTGCGCCGCCTGCATTTGCTGGCCGGCGTTGCGGACTGCCTGCTCCGCCTGTTCGAAGGTGGTGATGGTGTAGGTCCGCTTCTGCTTGTCGATGTGGATGAATTCCTTCTGATGGAGATCGGTGATCTCGATGGTGTCAGGGTCGACGCGCGCCATGCGGTCTCCGGAGACATAGACCTGCGTCACGATCGGGTCCGAGAGGCTCGTCATCTTATGGCCGACGAGCGGCAACGACTGCGTCATCCTGAGCAGCGATCCACCGGTCATCTGGCTGGTTTCCTGGTAACCGGCGTCGGGCCAGGCCGGGGCGGCAGCGAAGAGAGTGAGAGCGACAACAGCAGCGATGTGCGTGGAGTTCATGGCGAGTCTCCGAGGTCGAGGCACGGCGGACACGGCGTCTGGCAGCCAGGGGGGATAGCGGCCGTGCATCTGCGATGGCAGACACTGTAGCGCGGTCGCGGGCGGCTGACCAGAGGGAAGTTGTGGAACAAGCCGCCCACCGAGAGGAGCCGGGTCGATCAGAAGGATGCGGACCGGAGCGGTTCGCGAACTGCCGCAACCTGGCGTTTCGGCCACCGCAGAGCCTGCGCGATGCAGATGACGTGCAGGATGAAGAACAGAGGCACTCCAAAAGTCGGAATAAGGCTCATGGGGAGTTCTGTCATCGCAGTCGTGGGGATTCCGTGTGGATTGATGATGCCGGAGACGGTGCCGAGCAGGACCGCATTCACCAGGTCCACAATGCCGAGCAGCTGCCAAACAATGAAGCTGCCGCGGTGTTCGGCACTGACCAGGTTGAGCGCCACCAGAAATGCTGTCAATCCGATGAAGATGTCGCCGTAACCGGCAGCCGCGGCAAACAGATTCGGCAAGATGCCATAGGCGGCCAGCGCCACGAAGGCAATCCCGGCAAACCTCCAGCCCTGGACCATCGTCAGGGTGCGCGGGTTCAGTGAGAGGGTAAACACGCGAAACGTCTTCGAAGCTGCAAACCAAACAACGAAGAGAATGATCGGCAGTCCCACGGCCAAACCGAGGTTCAGCGGCGGCTGATTGGCGGCGTTCTGATACAGGTGTCGCGCGCCGGCGGCGAGCGAAAAGACGAACCAGAGTCCCAGGAGCCCGGTAGTGAGCTTTGCGTAACGTGACATGACGACTCTCCTTTATTCCGCGACCACTGCGGTCACTTCGTTGATCAGGTTCATCAGGGTTTTCCAGCGCTTGTCGCCGAGTTGTGCGCGCGTTTGCTCCTGGGCTCTTTCCCAGTGCGGGCGGGCGCGGCGGAATTCAGCCTCACCCGACGGACTGAGACGCAGCCATCGCTCCCGCCGGTCCTTGCCGCGACGCGTGGCGATCCAGCCATGCCTGGAGATGATCTTCAGCGTGCGAGTCAGGGTGGTGCTGTCCATCGCCAGGATTTCGCCCAGTTTTCCCTGGGGAATTTCCCCAGTGAGGGTCAACACCTGCAGAATCGTGAACTGAGTGCCGGTCAGGCCCAGGGGCCGCATCGCCTCGTCGTAGCGCTGGGTGAGCGCTCGGGAGGCGCGGCGGAAGCTCGCGCACATACAGGGAAGCGCCGGTATGGACGGTTTGCTCATGTTAGATAGATGCATATACATCTATCTGGATTCAGAAAAGAAGCGCACGTACTTTCACGTGCCATTCAAAAGCGAAGGCCGGGAGAGCTTCCCGGCCTTCGCTGCGGTGCTTTGCGGTCTGGTGGTTCTACGGGCGAGCTTCGTAGATGAGGTTGAATGGTGTTTCCGCCGCCCGGCGGAAGCGGGTGAATCCGGCCTCGGTGACGACCTTGCGGATGCGCTCTTCGCCGGCCTGCGCGCCGAGCGCCGCGCCAACTTCCTGCGCGAGCGAGGCGGGCGTGCAGATCATGGTGGAAGCGGAGTAGTAGATGCGGCCCACGGGGTTGTGATTCTGTTCCGGCGTGTTATGGGCAAAGGGCTCAACGATCATCCAGGTTCCGTCGGGACGGAGCGAGGAGAAGACGTGCGCAGCGGCGCCGACGGGATCGCCCATGTCGTGCAGGCAGTCGAAGAACGTCACCAGATCGAAGCCGCCGTTAACGGGATAGCTCTTGGAACTGGCGACTTCGAATTTGATCTGGTCGAGGAGACCGTCGCGTCCGGCGATGTGGCGTGCGTACTCGATGGAGCCGCTGTGATAGTCGAAGCCCATGAACATCGACTTCGGGAAGGCTTTGGCCATCAGGATGGTCGAAGAGCCGTGTCCGCATCCGACGTCGGCGACCAGCGCGCCGCGCGTGAGCTTGTCAACGACGCCGTCGAGCGCGGGTAACCAGGAACTGAGCAGGTGGTTTTCGTAATTCGGACGGAAGAAGCGCTCGGTTCCGAAGAAGAGGTTGGCGTCGTGCTCGTGCCAGCCGACTCCTTCTCCGGTGCGGAAAGCCTGGGTGATCTTCGGCTCGTCTTTGAAACAGGCGGAGATGATGTGGAACGCGCCGGGCAGGTCCTGAACGGTGAGCGCGAAGGCCTGCTCGGGCGGAAGGCAGTAACTTCCGGTCGCGGGATCGTACAGCACGTAATCGCTGGCGGCGTTGGCGTTGAGCCATTCGCGGACGTAGCGTTCGGAAGTATTGGTTTTAGCGGCCAGTTGGGCTGGGGTCACCCATTCCGAGTCCGCCATGGCTCGGTAGAGTCCCAGCTTGTCACCGACGACGACCAGAGCCGCGTGCATGGCGGCGCCCATGTCGGAAACAGCTTTGCCCATAAAGGCATTCATCCTGGTTTCATCGATCTTCGGTGCGGGGGCCAGGGATGCCATAAGCACCTCCCTGAATTTGGATTGGGGAGGCACCAATCTACTCCCGCCAGCAGGCAGCGTCAATTGTGAATTGCCTCTTATTGAGGCTCGGGCAGTTCGAGGTGCGAACCGGCATAGATGCGCTGCTCGGCGGGTTTGTAGTCGGCCGGCTGCGCGGTCATGATGTTGGGTACGAAGGTCTGCGGGTTTCGGTCGTAGAGCGGGAACCAGGTGCTCTGCACCTGCACCATGATGCGATGGCCTTTGAGGAAGACGTGATCGACGGCGTGCAGTGAGAACTTGAATTCCTGCGGTGTGTTGGGGGGAATCGCGGAGGGGTGCTCGAAGCTGCTGCGATAACGTCCGCGGAATATCTCGTCGGCGATCATCAGTTCGTAGCCGCCGGGCTGGGCCTTCGACCAGCTTTCCGCGGCTGGATCGATGTGCGTGCAGGCAGCGCAATCGGCGGCGGAGCTGTCCGGCGGGAAGACGTCGATCAGCTTGACGATCCAGTCGCTGTCCGTGCGGGAGGTGGACGCGATGAGGTCGGCGATGACGTTGCCGGTGACGGTGACGTCGTGGTCGAGGGATGGCGTCGAGAAGGTAGCCACGTCGGGGCGTCCACCGGCGAAGCGCTGATCCTGCACCAGCCAGGTAAACCAGTGCGAGTCGGGAGCATAGGTGGCCTGGATGGGGCGCTCGCGGTAAGGGATGGGGTTCGCGGGGTCGGAGGTGTAGGCCTTGAACGCATGCGGATCGGCGGGCTTGCTGACGGTCAGGGTGCCGTCGGCTGCGAGATACAGATCGTGTTCGGTGGAGGACTTCGGCGGCCATTGCGGGTAGTACATCCAGCGGTCGGTGCCGGTCTGGAAGGTTGCGGTGTTGGCGAGGGAGAAGCCGGGCTGGTCTTTGAGGTAGAACGCGAAGAAGGGCGCTTCGATGTTCCGGCGGAAATCGTCTCCGGCCGCATCCCCAAAATTGAGGGCACCGAGGTGGCGCTGCGTGATGGCCCAACTTCCATGGCGCCACGGTCCGAGGACCAGGAAGACGCGGTGCTTCGGGTCGGAGGGCTGATTGTGTGGCTCGAGCGCAGCGTATTCGGCCTGCGGTCCCCAGAGGTCTTCCTGATCCCACCAGCCGCCCACTTCCAGCGTGGGGACAGCGACGGAGGTGAGGTGATCCTGCACGGCGCGGGCATGCCAGAATTCGTCATACGCGGGATGGTCGAGGAATGACTTCCAGGTGGGGAGACCGGTGTAACCGGAGTGCGTGGTCGCGGCGGCGAACGATCCGGCGTTCAGGAAATACGTATAGGCGTCCTCGTCGAGCTTGTTCATGGTGTTTTCCTTCGTGGCCTCGACGCCGATGGCATAGTCATAGCCGTAGGTCTGGCGGAAAGCACCGTTGTGGAAGAAGTCGTCGCCGATCCAAACGTCAGTCATCGGCGCCTGCGGGGAGATGGCGCGGACGGCAGGATGCGGATCGATGCCGGCTTCAGCGGCGAGGAATCCGGGATACGAGGTGCCAATGACGCCGACGCGGCCGTTGTTATTGGGCACGTGCGCGAGGAGCCAGGCGACGGTGTCCCAGGTGTCGGTGCTCTCGTCCACGGCATGCGGGTCGCGATGGTCGGCGAGAGGACGCATCATCAGAAAGGTCCCCTCGGATTTGTAACGGCCACGGATATCTTCCATGGCGAAGATGTAGCCGCTTTGCGCGAGCTCGGTGTAGCCCATGTTGACGGCGTCAGAAGTATTGCCGTCGACACCGTAAGGCGTGCGCTGCATGAGGAAGGGCAGAGGATCTTTGGTGTCGGTGGGACGCAGGATAATCGCATGCAGGCGGACGCCGTCGCGCATGGGGATCATCACTTCTTCGCGCGAGTAAGGACGGAAGTGGTTGGGCACGGGCGTCGAGGAAATCTTCTCGTATTTTTCGGTGGATCCGCCAAAACTGACCTCCATCGTCTTGACGGCGCCGTTCGCTCCGGTCACAAACGTGATGTGTGTCTGCCCGCTTTTCGTGGAGAATGCCGTGGCCGACTGTGCTGTCAGATCCGAGCGCGGCACTCGAGCGCCCTCTAAGTACAAATGGTCGTGCTCGCGAAAGATTGAAAGCGGCGCGTCCGGTTCGAGTGCTTCGCGATACTGCCCGATGTAACTATCGAGCGTTGTTTCCGGGACGTGGAGCGCGGGCGTTTGCTGGGCGGGCGCGATGGCGGGCAGCAGGAGCGTGAGCACGAGAAGCGGGCGAAACATTGCACTTCATACTAATCCTGCTTTCATGAATCGCAGCGAGCGGAGAGAATAGGGCTTTGGAGGAAGGGGACCGGGTGCG
>DASYYN010000136.1:0-5806 GCA_035933815.1 Acidobacteriaceae bacterium | reverse complement strand
CAGGACGCGCTCGAACCCCGGACGCCCGTAGCGGTCCTCGCGCGGGAAGTAGGTTCCGGCAAAGAAAGGCTTGCCGTCTGGCGTCAGGATAGCGGTCAGCGGCCATCCGCCCTGACCGCTGATCGCCTGCACGGCGGCCTGGTAGCGCGCGTCCACGTCGGGACGCTCATCGCGGTCTACCTTGATGGCAACGAAATGCTCGTTAACGGTCGCGGCGAGCTTCTCGTCTTCGTAAGACTCGCGATCCATGACGTGGCACCAGTGGCACCACACCGCGCCGACATCGAGCAGAATCGGCTTGTCGAGCTGCGCCGCCAGATCGAAAGCAGCCTGCCCCCATTCCTGCCACGCAACCGGCTGATGCATGGCGGAACGCAGGTACGATGACGCAGCTTGGTCCAGGACGTTGCGCTGGGACACAACAGTATTCGGCTCGCTCATTCTTTTAGGGTAGTCCTTTTGGAACCGCAGGAAGATGAAGGCGTATAGCGGACGAGCGACCAGCGAAACGGCGGTTGGCGAGAAGCCTTTAGCAATGAGCCTGACAGTTTTTCGCTAACAGCTTTTCGCTAGCAGCTTCTTTCTAGCAGCTTTTCTCTAACAGTTTCTCGCTAAAAGCCTTTCGCTACCCCCAACAAGTTGCTTCGCGACCTGCACATAGAGTTCTATCGCCTGCAGCAGCTCCGCCTTCGGCAGCTTTTCATGCGGAGTGTGCGCCACGTGGATCGATCCCGGTCCCATCAGCACCGGCTCGCCCCATTTGCTGAGCCACGGAATGTCCGTCGTGAAGGCAGCCACCATGGTCGGCAACCCCTCGATCGCTCGCAAGCGCTGAAAGGGAATCTCCAGCGTGAAGTCCACCGTCGCCACCCCTTCAACGGCATTCTCGATGGCGCGGCGGATCTCTTCCGATGGCCCAACTAGACGCACCAGAATCTGCGCTTCGGCGCGATCCGCAATCACGTTCGGCGCATGGCCTCCGCTGATCGTACCAACGTTGAGCGTGCTCGGACCGACATCGGGCGTGACCGGCAGCGGGATTTCCAGGATGCGACGCAGCGCCTCCACCAATTTGTGCGTCGCGCTCTCCCCCAGTTCGGGATAAGCGGAGTGCGCCATCTTGCCGGTCGCGCGAATCACGGCCCGCAGAGCGCCCTTGGAGGCCAGTGCCACGCGGTTGTCCGTTGGCTCGCCGTTGATCAGGAAGCGACTACCAGGCACCCGCTCATTCGCGGTTTTCGCACCGGCTGAGTCGCGCTCCTCGCCCACAACGAACAGCAAGCCCACAGGTATGCCGGCCTTACGCAGCCGTTCTGAGGCCGCAATCTGCGCTGCGATGATCCCCTTCGCGTCGCACGAACCGCGGCCGTAGATGAACTGCTCATCCTCGCTTGAGGGGATGAATGGCGGCACGGTGTCCATGTGCGTGGAGAAAACCACGGCAGGCGTACAACCCGGCTCGCAGGCATAGACGTTGAAGCGCTTGTTTTCGCTGCGGCTCTCGCGATGCTGCTCAACCGGCATCTTCTCCACCGCGAAGCCGCACGTAGCGAGAAACTCGGCGAGAAACCCGCCGACCGCCTCCTCGTTGTACGTGATGGACTCGATGTCCACCAGACGACGCGTGAGTTGAACCGGATCCACGCTTGAGTCGACGCTCATGGAAGACCAGAATACCCGACTCTCCCGACTCCTCTCCGTACAATAGAAGCAGATGACGCAGGCACACTCCGGTTCCGCGTTTCTGCGCAGTGTGGATGACCTGCGCTCATCGGCAGGCCGCCTGGAAGCGTTGCTCAATGCAGGACGAGCCGATGCGCAATTCGCCGCGCTCGTCTGCCATCCACACCCCCTCGGCGGGGGCACGCTGCATAACAAGGTCGTCTACCACGCGATGAAAGCTTTCCAGAGCCTGGGGCTTCCGGTATTGCGCTTCAATTTTCGCGGCACCGCGTTGAGCGAAGGCTCGCACGATGAAGGCCGCGGAGAGCAGGACGATGTGCGCGCGGCGCTCGACTGGCTCGATCGCGAATTTCATCGCCCCATTCTCTTCGCCGGATTCTCGTTTGGCGCCTGGGTCGGTCTGCGGGTCTGCTGCGGCGATCCGCGCGTGCCGGGACTCATCGCGCTCGGGCTGCCCGTTGCTGCAGAAGGACGCAGCTACAGCTACGAATTCCTGCACACGTGTTCACAGCCGAAGCTGTTCATCAGCGGCGCTCGCGATCCATACGGCCCGCGCGAGGCGGTGGAATCCGCGGTGACAAGCGCCGGCGATCCCAAAGAGCTGCACTGGATCGCAGATGCCGACCACTTTTTTGCCTCGCCAAAAAGCGCCACTGCAACGGCTGCGCGGCCGGGGAGTAAGCTGGAGGAAGTGCAAAGAATCATTCGTACGTGGACCATGAATTGCTTTCCCCAACTCAACGATGACAAAGCTTGAAGACCTGCAGGCAGGTGCGCTCGACATTTTTCAAACCGCTCTGAAAGAGTGCGACATCGCTCTCGCGTTTGACCGGCACCTTCATTTTGAAGGCCGCACGCTGGTGCGGCATCCCTCCCCGCGTTTGCCTGAGATTCGCCAGCCGCTTGAAAAATTCAAAGACTTCTACGTAATCGCGCTGGGCAAAGCCGCTCTCACCATGCTCGACGCGCTGCTGGATCGCTTGCCGCCGAAAGTGCGCGTCCACGGGGTCTGCTCCGCGCCGTCCATCCCGAAGAAGCGCCGCCCGGGTATCCGTTATTTTGCAGGAGGCCATCCCCTGCCCAACGAGGACTCCCTCGCTGCGGCGCGCGCTGCGCTGGATCTGATGAAGCATGCAAGGAAGGACACCTTCGTCTTCTTCCTGATCAGCGGTGGCGGTTCGGCCATGATGGAGCTGCCTCGCGACAAGCGCATTTCTCTGGACGACACCATCGCATTCCACGAGACACTCGTCGCCAGCGGCGCCACGATTACCGAGATCAACACCGTCCGCAAATATTTTTCCGCGATCAAAGGGGGACGCCTTGCCGTCGCGGCTCCCGAAGCGGAGAAGCTCTCGTTGCTGCTCGCGGATGTACCCTTGAAGGACCTCGCCGCGGTCGCCTCGTCGCCCACGCTGCCCGACTACTCCACGCCGGCGCAGTGCGCCGAGATCCTGCACCGCTACCACCTGCCGGAAAGATTCCCGCCGGGCGTCCGCGCGTATTTCGCTATGCTCGGCCAGCAGCTGGCGCAGGCGGCTGCGAACGGCAGTAACCCCAAACCCGCGGTGAATCCCTTCGAGCGTGCCCAGTTTGACACGCTGCTCTCGAACCATGACTTCGTCAACGCAGCTCGTGACCGCGCGCAGTCGCTCGGCTATCGGGTGGTGATCGACAATACGTGCGACGACTGGGACTACGCCGAAGCGGCGCGGTATCTGCTGGCGCGCTTTCACGAGTTGCGCCGCGAAACTCCGCGCCTCTGCCTCATCTCCAGCGGAGAAGTGACAGTTCATTTGAGCAGGAATCCTGGCTGCGGCGGTCGCAACCAGCATTTCGCGCTCAAGGCGGCGATGGATCTGGCGAATTATCCGACCGAGCCGCTGGTGGTGCTCAGCGCAGGATCCGACGGGGTGGACGGGAACAGTCCCGCCGCGGGAGCGATTGCGGATCCGACGACCATCGCCCGTGCGCGCGCCTACAACTTCGACCCCGAAGCCACGCTGGCGCGCTTCGACAGCTGCACGCTCTTCACCGCGCTGGGCGACTCAGTCATCACCGGCCCCACGGGAAACAACCTTCGGGACCTGCGAATCCTGATGGCCGGGGTAGAGAGAAGCGTTTAGAGAAAAGGCTATTAGAGAAAACTGTTAGAAAGAAGCTGTTAGAGAAAGACTGCTGGAAAGAAAATGTTAGGAAAATTCAGCCTGCAATCGTCCCGTATCTGGTAAACGCTTTTCTCTACACGCTTTTCTCTAATCGCTCTTCTCTAGCGGCTTCTGGTACTCGGGAGCGATCCGTCTGCCGGACTGCTGTCAGCAGAGCGTTCAGCATTCTCGCGATCTCTCCGATTTCGGCAAGCAAACTGCAGGAGGTCGTCGCTTCGGCGAAGCCCATCTGCCGCGCCAGTTCGACTTGGGTCTCCAACTCATTGAGGGAGCCGCGCGCCTGACTCAGAAACAGCGCGAAGCTGCGATTACTCAGCCGTCCATGGCCTTCGGCGATATTGCTGGGAATTGATACCGCGACTCTTTGCATCTGGCTTGCAAGCCCAAAGGTCTGTGATTTGGGGAACTGCATCGTGATACGGAACACGTCGCGAGCGAGTCCCATCGAGCGCTGCCATACCTGCAAATCGCGAAAATGACGAGCTTTCATGCTCCTGCGATCAGATCGGCAATACTGCGCAGTCGCAAGATCACTTTCGTCATACGGAGGCTTCTATCGTTTCGCTAAGAGCCTTTCGCTGAGAGCCTTTCGCTGAGAGCCTTTCGCTAACAGCCTTTCTCTAAACGTTTTTCTCTGCTTCCCCTAGAACTGCACCTTCGGCGCGTTCTGCGATGCAGGGCTCGCCTCAAAATACGCATTATTGGTCTGAAATCCCGCTATGCCCGCCCACACGCTGTTTGGGAATTGCCGGATGAATGTGTTGTAGTCGCGCACCGCCTGGTTGTAGCGGTGGCGTTCGACAGCGATGCGGTTCTCCGTCCCCTCCAGCTGGTCCTGCAGCTGCAGGAAATTCTCATTCGCCTTCAGGTTTGGGTAATTCTCCGCAACAGCGAGCAGCCGGCCCAGCGCGCCGTCCAGCTGTCCGTTCGCCTGGATCTTCCCCTGTGGAGTGTTCGCCGCCAGCAACGCCGCCCGAGCCTTATCCACATCGGCGAACACGGCTTCCTCGTGCTGCGCGTAGCCCTTTACCGTGGCGACAAGGTTCGGGATCAGGTCAGCGCGCCGCTGCAGCTGCGTCTGCACGTTGCCCCATTGCTCCTGTACGGCTTCCTGCTTCGCCACCATCTGGTTGCGCGCGCTCACGTAGCTGCCGAACACCAGCAGAGCCACCAGAACGACGACCACCACCACGCCTACCGCGATCCACAACCCACGACGCATCATCCTGCCGTTCTCCTTACCAATCCTGTTGTCCTACGAAAGCCCGCTCAACAAAGTTCTACCAGCTACCTCCGGCGCCCCCACCACCCGTCGAGCCGCCGCCGAATCCACCAAAGCCGCTGCCGCTGCCTCCACCGCCTCCTCCGCCGAAATCACCGCCACCGCCGCCCCATCCTCCACCGCCGCCACGCCACGGCCCTCCGCCACCGAAGAACATCCCGAGCAGAAAGCCGAGTAGCCCCGATCCGCCGGCCCAGAGGAGAAAGATCACGACCACGACGAGGAAAATCAATGCGCCGATGATCTGGCCGGCGCTGGCATGCGGCTGGCGCTGTGAAGCACCCCACTGCGTCAGCGGCTTCAGTTGAACGCCCGCATCCTGGGCAATGATCTGCGAAATCTCATCGACGGCGAGTGTCACCGCGCCATCGAAGTCGTTGGCGCGCAGCATCGGGACCATCTGCCGGCCGATCTCGCCCACCTTGCCGTCGGGCAGAATACCTTCAAGGCCGTAGCCGGTTGAGATCCAGCGCTTGCGGTCCCTTACCGCCAGCAGGACGATCACGCCGCGATCGGTTCCCTTTGGGCCGACCTTCCACGCGTCTTCCAGCTCGACGGCATACTGCTCGATCGGCTCGCCGTTCGTTGTGTTGACCGTAACCACGGCAATCTGGGCGTGGGCTTCGTGGTCCACTTCGCCGCAAAGGCGATCCAGCTGGTAGATCACGTTCTG
>DASYYN010000101.1:0-7776 GCA_035933815.1 Acidobacteriaceae bacterium | reverse complement strand
CGGCCTGGTGCAGGTGGCCGATGATCCGGAAAGCGCACTCCTGCTGGTCGAGAAGACATGGCGCGAGCGCGCAGAGATCCCGGCGCACGATGCACGGCTCGATGCGGTGGTCCCGTAACGGTCAGGCCATTTCAGGCGCGCCGGGAATCGCCGGCGCCGCCGGCGGTGGCGGCGAAAGAATATCTCCCAGCCGCTGGTAACGTCCGCCATAGAACAGCAGCGCGTACTGCCGGACCGCCGTGCTGAGCGGCCCTCCGATGCAGATGCCGATAAGCATGGCGATAACAGCGGCAGCAACGCCGATCAGCACCTGGAAAAGCCATCCAGCTGCGGCCACCAAAGCCCCGGCGTTCGCAAACGCCGCGTGGATCGCGATTTCGAGCACCACCACCATTCCGATGAAAATGATTGCCGGGATCGCCAGCACAATGAAGATCCCAATCATGGCCACTACGGGCAGGAACAGGCGCAGCAGAGCGTAAACGAAGAAGCCGCCCTTTTCTGTCGCGATGCGCGCCCAGACCGCGTGCCACGCCTCGGCGGCCGTCGCATCTTCAAGCGCGAAATGCGGCAGCATGAAATCGCGAAGGACCAGGTCTACGGCGACGGCGACCAGCACAAACAAAAGAATGATGGGGATCAGGGGCAGTACAAGTGCCAGGATCAGCCCGATATCGGGGTGGCCGCCAGCCTGCGTCTGACGATAGAGCCGGAAAAAGCCGGCGGCAAAAGGCAGCGCGATCAGGCCGAGCACGAAAAGAAAGCAAAGCCCTACCACCACATTGAGGAGGAAAAAGCGCATCGCCTGATCGCGATACAGATGCCAGCCGGGCCGAATCTCCCGCGTGTTGTGGATGAGGCAGTGGAACCACGCAAACCGCAGCCGTGTGATGAGGTAAGCGATCAGCAATCCCAGCACGAGGACAAGAACGACCGCCACTCCGAGTACAACAATCCAGTCCGCGTTCCAGTGAATCGGCCCGGCAAAGCTGGAGTGGTGCGTCGATGTGGACCCGTGTCCGTGGCCGCCGGGGCCCGAGAAGTTGCCGTTGCCGCCCAGCCCCTCGGTGAGCACCGCGACGAGGCAAAGCTTCAGATAGCTGCCCAGCCGGAAGGGCCGGAAGAGGAAATCCCGGGTGCGGTGGATCGCAGGGGAAATAGCATCTGCGGCAGAGAGCCTGATCATAGCGGCCTTTCAGGGGATTGGCCGGATTCTACTGCAAAACGAGAGGAAGGGAAGCGCTTTTTAGCTAGGATTTACGGTACTAACGTCGTTTCATCGCTTCGAAAAATTGCGGAAGACTTTTGCTCGGAGTCATTCGTGCGCCGTTAACTGGGTTGTACGCCAGCTGGAGGTCAGTTCTCCACTTGAAACTCTGGCTGGTAATCCACGCCGACAAGGGCAGGGCCGGACGAGGCGGATTCGATAGCCGTCCGGCTGTCGAAGAATCTCTCGACGGCCGCCAGGATTGCGTCACCGGTTTTCGCCTCGTAAATAGATTTGCGCAGCGTCGCTCCGCCCGCGACACCGTGGGTGAACCACGATGCGAACTGCTTCATCTTGCCCGGCGCCTCAGGATTTGCCTCGGCGATCAGCATTTCAAAGTAGGTCCGGATCATCCTGTATCGATCCTGCTCGGTCGGCAGGTCGTAGCGGCCGGTCGCGGTGTACTGGGCGATCTGGCGGAAGATCCAGGGATTGGCGGGAGCAGCGCGGCCAATCATCACCGCGTCGCAGCCGGTCTTCTCCACCAGCGCGCAGGCGTCCTCGGGCGTACGCACATCGCCGTTTCCCACGACGGGAATCTTCACCGCCTGCTTCACCTCGGCAATGTGTTCCCACCGCGCCTGGCCGGAGTAGCCCTGCTCGCGCGTGCGGGCGTGGAGAGACACGGCGTTGAGGCCGCAGTCTTCGGCGAGCTTCGCCAGCGGCACGCAGATGATGTGATTGTCGTTCCACCCCAGACGGAACTTCACGGTGAACGGAATGCTCACCGCGCTCCTGATCGTCTCAAAGATTTTGCCGATGAGCGGGAGGTCGCGCAGCAATCCGCTGCCGCCGTTGCACGAGACGACACGCTTCGCCGGGCAGCCGAGGTTCAGGTCCACCATATCGAAACCGGTGTCCTGCACGATGCGTGCAGCCTCGGCCAGCGTCTCGGGATTCGAGCCGAACAGTTGCGCCGAGATCGGGTGCTCGTCGTCGTAGAACGTCAGGTAACGCTTCCGCTTCGATTCGCGCATCCGCGAAAGCCCGTCCGCGGAAGTGAACTCCGTCATGATCAGGCCGCAGCCGGATTGCTGGTTCGTGATCGCCTTCTCGACCTGAGCTGAACTCGTCGCAACCGCGGTACTTGTGTCGTCGCCGTGGCAAAACACACTCGCATTGCGAATGAAGCGCCGGAATACCGTATCGGTTACGCCTGCCATGGGCGCCAGCAGCGTCGCTGGGGCAACGGTGACGTTGCCAATGCGCAGCGAGGCTGGGACCCGGGCGGTTGCCGGCATCGCGTACTCGATCGGATTGTCCCAGTGCTTCTTCATGGTGCCTTGATAAGAAAAGCCTCCGCCGCTGCGGAGGCTCTGTCCTTCGAGAGCGGCCGCTTACCTCGTGGCCGGAGTCTCCGTTTTGGCGTACTTGCGCCGGAACCGCTCGACGCGACCCGCGGTGTCGACCAGCTTTTGCTTGCCGGTGAAGAACGGGTGGCAATTCGAGCAAATTTCCGCGTGGATATCGCCCTTGTGCGTTGAGCGCGTGGTGAACGTGTTCCCACAGGCGCAAACAACGCGAATCTCGTGGTAGTTCGGATGGATTCCCTGCTTCGGCATGATGCTTGTTTCAGACCTTTCCTGCGATGTTCTTATTTTACCGTGAATTGCCGCTCCCCGGCCAGGGTGCAAGGAGCGGTTGCGGCCGTGCGTGGACCCGTCATTTTCCGGACGGATCGGCCGCCCGCAGTTCCGCGACAATCTCTGCCGCCGCGCGCCGGGCATCGTCCTCCCGGTTCGGCGGGAATGAGATCGCGCCAACCCGGGCATGGCCGCCGCCTCCATACCGCTCGCAAATCGTAGCCAGGTTCACCATGTCCTCGGGCTTGGTTTTGGTCCATGGATTGGAGCCGACCGCCACTTTCGTCCGGAAGCTCGACTTCGACAGCCCGACGGAGTAAGTAGCTTCAGGATGAAGGTAATACGGGATGAACTTGTTGTATCCCTCGAGCGGGTGGTCGGTGATGTCGAAGTAGATGGTCCCGCGCTTCGATTCGGATCGCGAGCGGATCAGTTCGAGCGCTCGTTCATGCCTTTCCAGCAGCGGCGGCAACAGCTCCGCGACCCAGGGCTGATCCAGCACCTCCTGCAAAGACATCCGGGTGAGCAGCGGGATGAGCCGCGGAACGAACTCGGGATCGTCAGACGCCTCGATGATCAGCGTCAGCTTCATCGCCGGTTCCGGCATTTCCACTGCCGACTGCGCGCTCTCGTACATCGCGCCGTCCACGATATCCGCCCACTTCACCAGCTCGGCAACGGGCGCCGCGTTGAACCCGAATTGGGTCGCAGCGATGTGAGCCAGGAAGCTGGTGCAGGAGATGTAGTTCGGATCGTAAAATCGATGCCCGGCGTAGCGTCCATCAGCCATGCCCGTCAAATAATCCTGGTGGTCTTCCGGTGTAAGGAAGGCGCTGAGGTGATGATCGAACCACCAGGTGATCCGCGGCGAGGCCGAGTACTTGAAGTCGACGATGGCGTTCTCGTCGCCGATGAACTCGGCTTCATTGAAGAGAGCGCCGGCGCGATGCACCAGGCCATGGAACTCGTATTCGGCGTCCGAGCGGATGCACTCGCGGTGGAACCGGCTGAAAAGTGAAGCCGAGCACGCCCCGTCGAAACAGTTGTCGTGATAGAAAATGCGGACCTTCAAAACTGGCCACCCTCAAACGCTTGCGCGAATCTCTTAGCTTACCGGGACGGCGCGTGCTGTCAAGCGCATGGGTGCCGCCGCCAGGATTGGCGATTTGCTCAGCTCCTTCGGAAACGGCAGACTCGCACAGAGGCGGAGTGAAAGATGCTCGTGCCTGGTGTCTAGCTCAGGATCACCAGGGTCACGCCGAGCGCGACCAGCAGCACGCCCACCCAGCGCTGCACACTGACGTGCTCGTGGAGAAAGACGACGCTGCCGAATGCCCCGGCTACGTAGCTCATCGCGGTGACGGGTACGACGAAGCTCACGTTATACGTGGACAGCGCGCCGAGGAGCGCGAAGAACGCCAGCGCCATCATGCCCACGCCGGCCCACATCCAGGGTTCGCGCAGCGCGCGCAGGACCACCCGCAGAACTTCTGCCGGATGAAAGCCGCGTGCCTCGCCCACGTTCTTCATGGCGCGCGACACGCAGAGTTCTCCCCCCGTGCCGGCCACGACGATCAGGAAGAAAATAACCGCGTCGCGCACGTCAGTTCTCCTCCTGCACTCTGCCGCGCGTCGTGTTGGGCGCAGTATGGCTGACCACGAAAACACCGATGCAGATGACAGCAATGCCCGCCCAGCGGAGGAGCGACACATGTTCGCCGAGGATGAAGAGACTGAGCAGCGCGACCACTCCATAGGCCAGGGAAGCTGTTGGCTGCACAAAGCTGTAATCCGCCCACGAGAGCGCCAGCATGTACGAGATAAAGAACGCGATCAGGCAGGCGATCCCAAACCAGATCATCGGTGTCGAGAACACCTCAACTCCGGTGTGGAACAGGGCAGGCACCGGCCACAGAGTTACCCGGCCAAGGTGCTTCATTCCTTTTCCGAGCAGGACATTGCCGAACGGCCCCGCGATGATCATGACCAGGATCATCAGAAAGGTTTTCAGATGCAGAGGCTTATGGGACGTCGCGGATTCAGCCTGATGCGCGGCGAAATCGGAGGGCACAATGCGATTGTATAAAACACGGCGGCGCCGATCCGCGCCTCGGAAACAATTCCACCTGCCGTGCGTCACGGAGCGCAAGAGGAGCGTCTAATTCCTTATTGCTGTAATGCCAATGTCCTTTCGTGTGATATGCTTACCTCGTTATATCCGGCAATTTTCGCGGCGATTTTGGGGCCGCCCAGTACCCCTTTCATGCGCATCCTCCTTCTCGGACTAGCCGCGATACCCTTCGTCTACTACGCCATCGCTCTTTTTAGCGCGCTGCGCTTCTTTTTCACGGCAAAGCTCGAATCCCGCGATTTCCTTCCGCCGGTGAGCAATCTCAAACCGGTCTTCGGACTTGATCCGGACGCATACGAGAATTTCGCCAGTTTCTGCCGGCAGGATTACCCGGAATACGAAATCGTGTTCTGCATTGGCGACACTGACGATCCCGCCTACCCCGTTCTGCTGCGGCTGCAGCGGGACTTTCCGAAGACGAACATCCGCATCGTTATCGGCTCGGGCCGCATCGCGGCGAACGACAAATGCGCAAAGCTGGCGCGGCTCACTGAAGAAGCCGCCTACGAGCACCTGGTGATCAGCGACAGTGATGTTCGCGTCGATCCAGGCTATCTGCGCCGACTCCTGGTGCCCATGGCCGACGAAAAGGTTGGCGCTGTCACCTGCTTCTATGTGCCGACGGAAGAGGGCTCGCTCGTCCAGCGCATCCAGGATGTGGGCATGCTCTCGGATTTCTATCCGGGCATTCTGGTCGCGAAGCAGCTGGACGGAGTGAAGTTCGCGCTGGGTCCGACGATTTGCACCACGAAGACGCGTCTGCTCGAGTGGGGTGGATACGCTTCGATTGAGAACAGGCCGGGCGACGACCTGCTGGTGGGGCGCTCCATCGCCGAGCAGGGGCATGAAGTCGTACTGCTGCCCTATGCCGTCTCCACCGTCCCCGATTTCCAATCCCTGCGCGACCTCTTCATGAAGCGGCTGCGCTGGCTGACAGTGATGCGCCACATGCGTCCTGCCGGCCATCTTGGACTGATCTTCACTCTCGGCCTGCCGTGGGTGCTGCTGGCCATTGCGGCCTGGCCGACGGGGCCCGTGATCGCAGGCTACGTCGGCGCCTACCTTGTGCTCCGCTCGCTGCTGACCGTAATCGTCGGCACGCAGGGCCTGAAGCAGCGTGGTGTGTGGGCCAATCTCCCGCTGATCCCGGTGTGGGACGCACTGGCCACGTGCATTTGGCTCGTGAGCCTCACGCGGCGGTCGATCCGCTGGCGTGGCTTCGATTACCGCATCGTGGATGGCGAATTGGTTCCCGTCAATCCCGACGAAGTCCTGCGGGCCAACGCCGAGTCCGGCCGCCCACAACCGCTGCACGTCGGCAAGACCTCCGGCGAGATCTGAACGCGCAGTCGCCCGCGCGAGTGTTTAGCCCTGCATCTCCAGCACTACAATGCGGCAGAAAGATCATGCCCAGTCGAGCCCGGAGCGTAGCCACTTTCATCGCCTGCTTTCTGCCCTGCACACCTTTGTTCAGTCAGGCCGCCACTCCACACTCGCGCCTTGCTCCTGACCGGCAGGCACCGCGCATGTCTCCTGAATACCAGCACGTCCAGGAGCGGCTCGCGCAGGGATGGAATACCTGGGACGTCCACAGCGTCACGACCTACGTGCTGCTGCCCGAGGGGCTTGCCATCCATGTCGGCATGAAGCACAACACCACCGAAGGCGGCGATGCGTTTCTGGGCGACGCCCTCATCGGCCGGCTAAACCCAGGCGCGGAACAGGTTACCCCGGGCGCTCACGCCTGGGACGGCAGCTACACCGACCTCAGCATCGCCTGGCACGGGCACAAGTGGCGCGTGCAGTCTGCGCATGCGGGCAGACGCGATCTCGTCCTGCTAGTCACTCCGCTGCCGGGGCCGGCCACCTCTGCATTACCGCCCACGGTCGTCTTCAGCGTTGATTTTGCCTGGAATTTTGCCGGCCGGTACGTTCCTGGCGCCGATTCGATCGAAGTCCCGCAAATCGCCGGGATGAACGTCTACTGCACCTGCGGTCCTCTGGGTTCGGTTCGCCAGCACGAAAAGGTCGACGTCCCGATCGGCGCTCCGTATTTCGCCGCTGATCTCACGCAGCCTGTCGGCGTGAGCACCGGTCAGCGCCGCCCCGTCGAGGAGATCCGGAACCTCATCGCCACCGCCGCGCACAAATACGAGCAGTCGATCTTCGCCGCAGGCGCGAACGCTCCCATTGCCGATGCCATTCAGACGACTCTTGGCTGGGACACGATCTACGAACCAACGCATCACCGCGTCATCTCTCCGGTGAGTCGCGTCTGGAGCGTCGCCTGGGGCGGCTATGTCATCTTCGACTGGGATACGTTCTTCGCGGCCACCATGGCTTCGATCGGCGACCGCGATCTCGCCTATGCCGATGCGATCGAGACTCTCCGCGAGGAGACGCCCGAAGGATTTGTTCCCAACTACGCTCGCGCCGGTGGATGGAAAAGCTCTGATCGATCGGAACCTCCCGTCGGTGCCATTACTGTCCTCGGCATCTACCGCAAGTTCCACGACCGCTGGTTTGTCGAGGATGCTTTCGATCCGCTCCTGCGCTGGAATCGGTGGTGGGATCAGCATCGCCAGATCGAAGGCTATCTCGCGTGGGGCAGTGACGGCGATAATCAGCCGGAGAACCTCGACGACAACACACGCGGTACCCGCACCGGAGCCATTCTCGAGTCCGGCCTCGATAACAGCCCGATGTACGACTCGGCTGCCTACGATCCCAGGACGCATCTGCTCGAATACGCCGATGTCGGGCTGATGAGCATGTACATCGCCGATTGCGATGCT
>DASYYN010000092.1:0-13604 GCA_035933815.1 Acidobacteriaceae bacterium | reverse complement strand
GCGCGGAAGAGGCCGTGGATGTAGCAGCGGTCGCGTTCGGCCACGGGCTTGTTGCGGCAGGGGTGTCCGCTGAGGGTGAGTTCGATGCAGTGGCGCTTCTCCTGCTGGGTCGTCATCGTTTCAGAATTCATGGTGCAATCCTTCAGGGGCTAAAGCCCGGTGATTTTTTGCGCTTGTACGGCACGACTAAAGTCGTGCCCTGCCACACTGCGGCGCTCTCGCGCCAGTTATCCGGGGCTGAAGCCCGGGGTTTCTCGTTTTCCTTGTTTCACGGCCTGAAGGCCGTGGCTTCTACCGTCGATTCGCTGCGCGAATCGCGCTTCGCGCATAAGGCGCACAGATTCCCGGACAGCTCCGCCCTGCGCTGCACAGTGCCGCATACGGCGACAACTCACACCGTGTGCTGCCTCAGCAGCACGGCGGTAGAAGCCCCGGGCTTCAGCCCGGGGAAAAGATGTCCAAACAAACAAGGGCTTCAGCCCCGGAAATGAAAAAGCCCCGCACGGGGTGCGAGGCTTGCTTCCTGATTTCTACTCTATAAGTTCAGGATAGCGGGTTGAGATAACTGGAGTCTCAGATTTGTGAGGAGTGGGGCGGGCGGGAGTAACGAAGGCAGGCAATAGGCAATAGTTAGTAGCCTGTAGCTGGCAGCTGGCAGCTACAGGCTGGCTGCTACCCGTTATCCCCTTTCCGCTATCCACGGCTGTAGACGTTCTACTCCCTGTTGCCTAATGCCTATTGCCTGCAGTCACATGCCACAGTCCCCCCTGTTTTGAGCCTTCCGGGAGCCTCCGCAGCTTTTCGGGCGCGATTGGGTCTATAACAGCAAGGAAGGTCTCTCGATCCATGCGTTTGCCCCTGCTTGCTCTGCTTTTTTCCCTGCCCGTTCCCGTTTTGGCTCAGGGCGTTCCGGTCGGACAGAACCACTACAGCCTGGTCGAGGCCCGTGAAGGCAAGAGCGTCGGCTCGGCCGACTGCACGGTCGGCTCCGTTGCCAGCGGCTATCAGATCGACTCCCGCGGCAGCCTCTCGATCGCCAAGTTCAGCTATTCCTTCACCAACAGCAATCGCCTCGACCCGCAGCTCAACCTCGTCCGCGACCAGCTCAGCGGCACGGTCAACGGCCAGCAGGTCACCTTCAGCCTCGCTTCCGACCCGAGCGGCCGCCAGTTCCAGGCGAGCATTGTGGCGAGCGGCAAGACCACGACCAACACCTTCGATCGCCACCAGCGCACGGTGCTGCTGCCCGACCTCGATCCTGCGGCTTACATCGAAATGGCCCACTTCGCCCTGGCGCATCCGCCGACGGCCTGGGTCGTCATCCCCAAGCAGAACGGCGTGCTTGTCCCAGCCGACTACGAGCCGCAGGCCGATGCCCACGGGACGCTGCAGGGCCAGGCGGTGCTCGTCCACCACACCAGCGTGGTGGTGAACGCGGTCAACGGCATTACCGTGGAGCTCTACTACACCAACGACGGCACGCTGCTCGAAGCCGACCTGCCCGAGCAGAACTTCTATGTGATCCACGACGGCTTCCGGCTGGAGAACCGGCCGAAGTACCAGCCTCCGCGCGGATCAGCTCCGCCGCCTGACCAGCAACAGCCGGGCCAGAAACAACCCGGCACGACGGCTCCGCAGCCGCAGGGCGCCGCCTCCCAGCAGGGAGCCAGCTATCGTCAGCAGCAGCAGCCTGCGCCACGTTACAGCCTGCCGCCGGGCACGCCCGCGCCGCAGATCCAGCCGCAGTCGTAGTGTGCGCTGGGGTCAGGCCTCGCCGCGCACGCGCTGGTCTGCAAATTCACGAAAGGCTTCGAGATCGCCGCGGATCTTCCAGTAGCACTCGCACGCGGCCTTCTCCAGTCCCGGGCGGTCGACGATCTCCACGCGCCCGCGGCTGTAGCGGATCAACCCGTGTTCCTGCAGTTCCTGGGCGACCGAATTGACCGCAGGCCGAGCCACGCCAATCATGGCCGCCAGGAACTCCTGCGTGAACTGGAGAACGTCGCTGGTGACGCGGTCGCGGGAGATCAGCAGCCAGCGGGAGAGCCGCTGCAGGACGTTGTGGCGGATGTTGCATCCGGCCGCCTGTGAAGTCTGTACCGACTGGGACTGAGCGTAGCGCAGGACCAGATCATGGAAGGCCTCACCGCGCCGAAACTCGCGCTCAGCGGCCTCTTTCGTGGTGCGGTAACCCTGGCCGGGCAGCTGCATGGCAATCTGATTGTTCGACCGAATGACACCCATCAGCGCGGGCGCGCCGATGGCCGCCTCGTATCCGTACATGCCGGCTTCGACCTGCGACCCGTCTTCAAAGACGGTGGTCATGGAAGCAATACCGTCTTCTATGAAGTAGAGGTGCTCAATACGGCCGTCGTTGCGCTGCAGAAGCTGGCCTAAGGGGAGAGTGACCGGCTGCAGTTGCAGGCGCGTGATCTCGTCAGCGTCGAGGTGATCCAGAATCGTGTTCCGGAATCTGCGCTCGGCCATTTCTTTCTCTCCTCAGACGTAAGGCCCTGAAGCTTCCGCCCCTCCTGGATTTCCGCCTCAATTCGGCGCCGGGCGTTCGCTTCCATACATACGATGCAGAACGGCGACTGCAACAATGGCTTTGGATGGCTGGGCCACCAATACGGTCAGCGCCATCCCTTCGTATGCTGACCGTATTTCTGATTGGAGAGGACCGCCTGCTGCTCGAGACCCGCCGACGGGTCCTCGAGAGCATCGGGCTAACCGTCGTGACGGCCAACAGCGCCGGTGAGACGCTCCAGAGTGCTCCAGAGTTGCTCTTCGATCTTGCTATCTTGTGTCATTCGCTGCCTGCGCATCGGCGGCGGCAACTTGCGGCAGCGCTGCGAAGAGCCAACCCTGCGGCTCCTGTCCTGCTGGTCGGCCGTGGATCGGCAGATCAGGTGACAGATGGCGATGCCGAGATCGATGCGGTGCTCGATCCGAGCCCCGAGCGGCTGACCGAGACGCTGCGACGCCTGCTGCAGCTGAAGCAGCCGTTGCGGGGGATCTGGGCCAGCGAGCCCGCGTGAACACCCCTGTGCTCAGAAGCCGGAGTTGCCGAACGCAGTGAGCAGATTGCCAACCAGGCGCACGGCGCGCGGGATCGCCTGGCGGATTGGGCCGGAAAGGTCCTCGCCATAATCGAAGCGCCCGGCTCCGATGGTGAGGACGAACGCCCGCGCCGGAGCGCGGCCGGCAAGTTCCTCAGCAAGCGCCAGCAGGGCGGGGGGATCGAGCCCATGGGTTTCGGCGGGCGCTGCGCAGGGCCCGACCGGCCTGACGCGAATGGCGCCGGGCTCGTCGGCAGCGCTGGCGTCGACGAAAAGCGCCAGATCGGTGGCGGCTAGTTCCGCAGCCATTTCAGGCGTGAATTGCGGGGCAGCAATAATCCGCAGGCGCGCGGCGGGGAAGAGCTGTTCCGCTGCCTCGGCGACCCGCAGACCGACTCCATCATCCTGCCGCAGCGAGTTGCCGCAAGCCAGCAGCAAGGCGGGGGGGACAGCGGATTTCCTGCGGGCAGGCTGTTTCGCTCGTTCGCCGGCCTTCTGGTTTGGCGCGACTTCCTGAGCGCGCTCCATGCCGGAGCGCCAGAGTGCAAGTGCGGGAGGCAGGACTGCGGTTTGCATGGCCTGCCTCAGCCCCTCCGCACTTCGCGCAGCAGCGAACCGTTCGCTGCGCGCAACTCGACGATAAGCGGCATGCGGCCCATAGCGTGGGTCGAGCAGCTCAGGCATGGATCGAAGGTTCGGACCACCGCCTCGACCCGGTTCAGCATGCCCTCTTTCACCTGATCTCCCTGGACATAGTGGCGTGCAGCCTGCAGGATGCCGCGGTTCATCGCGCCGTTGTTGTGGCCGGTGGCGATGATGAGGTTCGCCCACGTGATGAGGCCGTTCTCGTCCACCTTGTAGTGGTGGATCAGCGTGCCCCGCGGAGCTTCGGCGACGCCCACGCCTTCGAGGTTGTTGACGGAGGCAGTGGCGCGCACGTGCTTCGAGAGGATGGAGCGGTCGGCGAGGAGCGCCTCGATTTTCTCGGCGGCGTGCAGCATCTCGATGAGTCGCGCGTAATGGTAGTAGAAGGAGCTGAGCAGCGGCCGCGGCGAGATGTCACGGAACTCGCACCATTCCTGATCGGCAAGCGGCGTGTCGCAGCGGCCGGCGAGGTTGAGGCGGGCGAGCGGACCGACGCGGTAGGTGCCGCCGGGGTAGCCGAGCGGCTTGTAGTACGGGAACTTCATGTAGCTGTACGGCTCGACGGCTTCGCCGATGAACTCCTGGTAGCGGGCGGGGTCCAGCTCGCCGGCGATGATGTTGCCTTCGGAGTCGATGACGCGCAGAGCGCCGTCGTAGTACTCGGCCAGGCCGCGGTCGTCGATCAGCCCCATGAACAGCGTTGGAAAGTTGGCGAAGACCTCGATCTCGGCGGAGAAGTTGTGAATCGCTTCTTTGAACCAGAGGAGCGTGCGCTGGATGGCGGCGACGGCCGGAGGAATGAGCGCGAGGATCTGGTCCCGCTTCTCTTCGCTGAGCGGCTCGTTGACGCCGCCGGGGACGGTCCAGCCAGGATGAATGCGCTTGCCGGCGAGAAGCTCGATGATGCGCTGGCCGAACTGGCGCAGCGCCACGCCGTCGGCGCCGATCTGCGGATGGCTGTGCGCGATGTGCAGAATGCTGCGGTCGTCGGGATTGGCGTCCATGCCGAGCAGCAGGTCAGGGGACGACAGATAGAAGAAGCTGAGCGCGTGCGACTGAATGAGCTGCGCGAGGTTGAGGATGCGGCGCAGGTTCGCGGCGACGGGCGGGATCTGCACGGCCAGGATGGCATCGCAGGCCTTGGACGAGGCGATGAGATGGCTGACCGGGCAGATGCCGCAGATGCGCGCGGTGATGTTGGGCATCTCGTAGAACGGGCGCCCTTCGCAGAACTTCTCGAAGCCGCGCAGCTGGGTGACGTGGAAGGTGGCATCCTGCACGATGCCCGCTTCGTCGAGCTGCAGCGTGATCTTGCCGTGACCTTCGAGTCGCGTGACCGGATCGATAACGATGGTGCGGGACATGAGCGCCTCCTCTCAGCCGAAGTGGGCGACGCCGCCCAGCGTTGGAACGTGGCCCGCGAGCAATTCCGTGAGCACGCTGAAGATGATGTCCGCTGAGGGCGGGCAGCCAGGAACGAAGACGTCAACGGGGACGACTTCGTGCACCGGACAAACGCGATCGAGCAGCGCGGGCACACCGATGGTCGGAATCTGCTTCTGAGCATCGGCGTTCTCGTCGTAGACGCGGATGAGGACCGGCTTCGGCCCGCAGGCGTTGCGCATCGCGGAAACATTGCCGGTAAGCGCGCAGTCGCCGAGCGAGACGAGCACGCGCGTGTGCTCGCGGATTTTCCGGATCTTCTTCAGGTCCTCTTCGCTGGCCACGGCGCCCTCGACCAGCGTGACGTCGACGTGGTCGGGAAAGATCTTGCGATCGACGAGCGGGCTGTAGACGAGCCGGAACTGGCTGCTCAGTTCGATGAGGCGCTCGTCCATATCGAGCAGGGACATGTGGCAGCCGGAGCAGCCATCGAGCCATACGGTTGCCAGGGTCGTGATGTCGCTCATGGCTGGTCTCCTTCGCGCATCATGCGCAGATAAGGCAGGAACTCAGGATGCTTGCGCACCTTGCTGCCGGCGCGAATCTTCTGAAAGAGCGCGCCTGTGGGGCAGACCTGGACGCACTTGCCGCAACTGGTGCAGGTTTCGCTTTGTCCCCAGGGCTCTTTCAGGTCGGTGATGACCAGCGACTGGCCTCCGCGGCCCATCACACCCCAGGTGTTGGCGCCTTCTATTTCCGAGCAGACGCGCACGCAGCGGGTGCAGAGGACGCAGCGGTTGTGATCGACGGTGAAGCGCGGATGCGAGGCGTCCACGGGGAGCTGCGGATATTGATAGGGCAACTCGATGTGGGTGACGCCGAGCGAGAGGGCGAGATCCTGCAGTTCACAGTCGCCGTTGGCCACGCAGACGGAGCAGACATGATTGCGCTCGGCGAAGAGCAGCTCGAGCACCATGGCGCGGTAGCGGTCGATTTTGGGGGAATGCGTGGTGACCTCCATGCCCTCCTCGACGCGCGTGACGCAGGCAGGCAGCAGACGGCGGGCGCCTTTCACTTCGACCAGGCACAGGCGGCAGGAGCCGACGCTGGAGAGGCCGTCGATCTGGCAGAGCGTGGGGATGGGTATGTTGTGGTCGCGCGCGGCTTCAAGGATGGTCTGGTCGGCGGTCGCGCTGATGTCCACGCCATCGATGATCAGGGTGCGAATGTTCGGTTCGGGGCTCATGCGTGCACCTCCGCGTGGGGCGCTTCAGCCGGCTTCTCGGCAGGACTGCATTCGCAGACGCCGGCCGGGCAGCGCTTCTCGTCGATGTGCGCCAGGTATTCGTGTTTGAAGTAGCGCAGCGTGCTGAGGACGGGGTTGGGCGCGGTCTGGCCCAGTCCGCACAAGCTGGTCGCGCCGACGACTTCGCAGAGCTCGACCAGGCGGTCGAGGTCGCGATGCGTCGCCTCGCCTTTGCAGATCTTCGTCAGCAGTTCGTACATCTGCACGGTGCCGGCACGGCAGGGCACACATTTGCCGCAGGACTCGGTCATGCAGAATTCCATAAAGAAGCGGGCGACCGACACCATGCACGAGGTATCGTCCATGACGATCATGCCGCCCGAACCCATCATGGAACCGGCGCTGATGAGAGCGTCGTAGCTGATGGACAAGTCGAGGTGCTCTTCCGGCAAACATCCGCCGGAGGGTCCGCCAGTCTGTACTGCCTTGAATTTTCTGCCCTCGGGAACGCCGCCGCCGATGCCGAAGATGATCTGGCGCAGCGTCATGCCCATCGGGACTTCAACGAGTCCGGTGCGCCGGATTTTTCCGGTGAGCGCGAAGACCTTGGTTCCCTTGCTGCGCGCCGTGCCCATCGAGGAGAACCACTCGCCGCCGTGGCGGATGATGGGCGGCACATTGGCGAAGGTCTCGACGTTGTTGATGAGCGTGGGCGCGCCCCACAGCCCGGAGACCGCCGGGTACGGCGGACGGGGACGCGGCATGCCGCGTTTGCCTTCGATGGAGGCGATGAGCGCCGTCTCTTCGCCGCAGACAAAAGCTCCGGCGCCGAGGCGGATATCGATGTCAAAGCTGAAGGTCGTGTCGCAGATGCCGTTGCCGAGGAATCCGCGCCGCCGCGCCTGCTGGAGCGCGACGTTGAGCCGCTGGACGGCGAGGGGATACTCCGCGCGCACGTAGATGTAGCCTTTGGTCGCGCCGATGGCGAAGGCGGCAATCGCCATGCCTTCGATGACACGCTGCGGATCGCTCTCGAGAACGCTGCGATCCATGAACGCGCCGGGATCGCCCTCGTCGCCGTTGCAGATGACGTACTTCTGCGGGCCTTTGACTTTGGCAACGGTGTCCCACTTCAGGCCGGTGGGATAACCGCCGCCGCCGCGCCCGCGCAGGCCGCTCTTCGCGATCTGCTCGATGACCGAGGCGGGGTTCATCTCAGTGAGAACCTTGATCAGCGCTTCATAGCCACCGCGGCCGACGTATTCCTCGATCTTCTCGGGATCGATGTGGCCGACATTCTCGAGGACAACGAAATTCTGGCCTTCGAAATAATTGCCGAGATTCGGATCGAGGCGTGCGACGGGCTCGGAGCCGAGCGCGGCGACAATGTCTTTCGCATCGCTCTCGTGCACATGGCCGTAACGGATCTCCGCCGGTTCGACGACCACCATGGGTCCGGCCGCGCACGGACCCATGCAGCCGGTCCGGCGCACATGGCATTTTTTGCCGCAGGAGTGCGCTTCTTTCTCGATGGCGTCGCGAATGCGGTCGCTGTGCTGGGAGAGACAGCTGGTGCCCATGCACACGTCGATCGCGAATTCGTGCCTGCCGTTTTCTTCGACCACCTCGGCGGCGATCTGCTGGAGTTCCTCTGCGTTCATTGGGTCCTCCACCGATCCAGTTGGGCGGTCAGCCTTGCCGGCTCCATTTGTGCGTTCAGCTCGCCATCGAAGAGAGTGACGGGCGCGCGGCCGCAGTCGCCGACGCAGCGTACCGTGGCCAGCGAGATTTCTCCGTCGGGCGTGGTTTGTCCAGGACGGATCTGAAGGTCTTTCTGCGCCTGCGCGACCAGCTTCTCCGCGCCCCTGATGTAGCAGGCCGTTCCCGTGCAGATGGTGCAGGTGTGTTTGCCGGGCGGCTTCAGGCTGAAGAAGTGATAGAAGGTCGCGACTCCATAGGCCTGGCTGAGCGGCACGCGCAGAGACTGCGCGACGAAGCGGATCGACGGCTCGTCGAGAAAGCCGAAGGAGGACTGCACCGTGTGCAGCGTTTCAATCAGCGCGTTACGCGAGTAGCCATGCTTGCGCATCGTGCCGTTGACGATTCTCCATCGCTTGTCTTCCGAGGGCAGAGGCGGACGTTCTGCGTACAGCGTCATGTTGTACTCCCAACGTGCCAACAGAAGAACGGCTCGTGTGGACGAGTTCGCCCGCAATGCGAGGTGGGCGAAGGAACAACCTCCGCGCGCGGGGGCGATGACCGGCAGGATTCCGGGCGAATCGACCGCCAGCGCGCGGGTACCACTCAGATTGCATCCGGGGTGGACGGTTGTCGGTGACGGCGGTCACTGGTGGTCAGCGGTCAGCAGTCAGCGGCCAGTCGCCAGCGAAAAGCTTTTAGAGGAAGGCTGTTAGCGAAGAACTGTTAGCGAAAGGCTGTTAGCGAAAAGCTGCTAGCGAAAGGCTGTTAGCGAAAAGCTGCTAGCGGGACGCTGTTGGCGAGGGGCGGTTAGGCCGCAGGCGGTGCCTCAGTCGGGAACGGCGCTGATGTCCAGCTTCTCCAGCGTTGCGGGGTCGCCGATTACATCCACCTGCACGACGCGGTCACCGGCAAAGGTGAAGCGCAGCACGCGGAACAGTCGTCCGCGGGGGGCGATCACCACGCCGACAGTACCGTCGATGAGGGCGGGGCGGGCAAAGCGCGCGCCACGAGCGGTCCGAATCGCTTCTTTCGCCCATGCCTCCGCACCCTGAATGTTCATCGGAACCGCAGGAGCAGCCAGACGATCGGCATCCACAGAAAACTCCGGTGCGAGCAGCGCGACGAGCTTCGGAACGTCACCGGACCGAATGGCGGTGAGAAAAGTATCGACGAGCGAGCGCTGCTGCGCGATCTCCGGGGAAACGCGAGTGGCGCCGCGAACGCGACGGCGCGCGCGGCTCGCCAGCTGGCGGACCGATTCGGAGGTGCGTCCGGCAATGCGAGCAATCTCGTCGAAGGGGATGTCGAAGAGGTCGTGCAGCACGAAAGCGAGGCGCTCGGCGGGGTTGAGGCGATCCAGCACGACCAGCGTAGCGAGCCCGACGGAATCCGCCATCATCGCTTCCGTTTCGGGATCGGGCGCGTGGTGCGGGATGGCGCTTGCTTCCGAACCGGTTGTGTCCGGCGCTTCGAGCGGCTCTTCGCCACGCGATTTGCGCGAGCGCAGCATGTCGAGGCAGACACGCGCGACGACGGTGGTGAGCCAGGCACGCAGATTCTCGACCTTCTCCGTCTCGGAGCGGCTCAGGCGGATCCAGGATTCCTGCACGGCATCGTCGGCTTCGCTGAGCGACCCGAGCATGCGATAGGCGACACCGCGCAGGTGTCCGCGATTGGCTTCGAATTGCTGCGCGAGTGCGTCGGGTGCTTTCATCTCGTATTACGCCCTGGCTTCTGCGGTCGTGGACGGTGCCCATGCGCGATTGCCGGCGCGCAGCATCCACGAGGTAATGGCGAGAGAGAGAAGGATCAGCGGAGGGATGAGCCCCTTGCCATCACCACAGGCTGCATGGGAGGCGATTGCTCCGGTCATCAGGAAGAAGATGCCGGCGTAGGTCCACTCCTTGAGCCGTGCGTATCCGGGCACAAGCAGCGCCGGAATGGCCAGCAGCTTCCATATGCCGATGAGCGCGAGCAGATAGAGCGGATATCCGAGACGCAGCATGATCTGAACGGCCAGATGAGAGCGCGAGAGGTCCCAGATCGATCCGATCAGCAACTCTAAAGTGAGCAGCGCTGTGGCCGTCCAGTACGCGATTGCTCGGCTTTTCATCCTTCACCCCCGTCAGGCCGGTTTCGTTTCCGCTGTCACATGGGCCCGGTGTCGTTCGTCATCACAGTGACGAACCATTCTGGTTCGATGTGACAAGGAGAATTGCGATGCAGGCAAGAATGAAGAACCCCGTTATGTTCTATCCGGACGCGCTGCAGGCCATGTTTGCCATTCAGGCGGCGGTGGACCGAGGCGGTCTGCCGGCAACGACGAGAAAACTCATCCACCTGCGCGTCAGCCAGATCAACGGCTGCAGCGTGTGCGTGGACATGCATGCACGCGAACTGAAGCAGGAAGGCGAAAGCGACGAGCGGCTGTACGCGGTAGCCGCCTGGCGCGACGCTCCCTGGTTTACGGACGCGGAACGCGCCGCGCTGGCGCTGGCCGAAGCGGTTACGCGCATTGCGGATCGTCCCGAGCCCGTGCCGGACGCGATCTGGGACGAAGCCGCACGCCACTATGACGAACGGGCTCTCGGGGCACTGCTGCTGGCCATCGCGCAGATCAACGTGTGGAACCGGCTGAATGTTGCCACGCGGCAGGTCGCGGGCGAATGGGCGAAATCGGCCGAAACGAAGAAGTGGCTGGAAGAGCAGATGGCGGGTAGCAGGTAGCGGGTAGCGGATAGCGAGAAGCTGTTAGCGAGAGGCTGTTAGCGAAAGACTGTTAGCGAAAGACTGTTAGCAAAAGACTGTTAGTAAGAGCGGTTAGCGCGATTGCTGGCGTTCTGTGCTGGGTGCTAACCGCTATCGGCTAACCGCTATCCGCTGCCTCCCCAATGTCTTCGTTCCAGATCTCCGGGTGCGCGTTGATGAAGCTGCGCAGGAGTTGCACGCATTCGTCCGAATCGAGGTCGATGACTTCGATTCCGAGTTCGCGCAGCCAGGCGATGCCTCCCTGGAAAGTGCGGCTCTCGCCCACGACGACGGTGCGGAATCCGAACTGGCGGATGAGGCCGCTGCAGTACCAGCACGGCGCCAGAGTGGTGACCATGATGAGGTCGCGGTAAGAGCGCTGGCGGCCGGCGTTGCGGAAGGCGTCGGTTTCGCCGTGCGCGGAGGGGTCGCCGTTCTGGACGCGCCGGTTGTGTCCGGAGCCGATCAGCCGGCCGTCGGGGGCGAAAATCGCGGCACCGATGGGGATGCCTCCCTCAGCCAGGCCGGCGCGGGCCTCCTCAAGGGCCGTTTTCAGCAGAATTTCCGGATTGACAGCGACGAGCATCGCGTCCAACATAACAGGACACCTCGCGCATCGCAGTGAGAGATGGCGCAACAACTGGGCTTCGGCCGTTTCATCAAAAGGCTCTTTCGGGGAGGACGCATGAAGGCGAAGGACGCAGATGTGCGCAAGGGCGCCATTGAAGATGAGCCGTACGGGCACTCCCTTCCGGGAGAGTCGCAGTACAGGATGTCGAGCCAGCTGGCGCATCGCGATTCCGACGACGACGTCAAGGACTACGATTCAGACTTCCCCGAGCCGGGGCGCAACCCGGAACACAGCTAGGCTGGGCCTCTTAACCATCACCCTCTGAAATAATCAGGACATGCTGGTGCTTGCCTCGGCCTCGCCGCGCCGCCGCGATCTGCTGACGCAGGCTGGATACACCTTCGAGGTGATCCCGGCGGAGGTCTGCGAAGACGTTCGCCCTGGCGAGGAGCCGATTCCTTACGTGCTGCGGCTGGCGCGGGAGAAGGCAGAGGCCGTCGCGCACGGACAGGAGTTGCTGGCGCTCGCCGCCGGAGCTGCCGATTCGGCGGTAGTTCTCGGGGCGGATACGACAGTGGTGGCTCCCAGCGGGGAGATTCTCGGTAAGCCGGAAAACGATGCGGACGCCACGCGCATGCTGCGGCTGCTCTCCGGAGCGACGCATCAGGTGATCACCGGAGTCGCGGTAACCGCCGGCGGCGCCACTGAGGTGGCCGCCGAGGTCACACACGTGACCTTCGCATGGATGTCGGATGAGGAGATCGCCGGGTACATCGCCTTGGGCGAGCCACAGGGCAAGGCCGGCGCTTATGCAATCCAGGGACGCGCCGCGCGCTGGATCCCGCGAATTCACGGCTGCTACTTCAATGTGGTCGGGCTGCCGCTGGCGCTCACGGCCGCGATGATCGATGGGGCACGGCAGCGGGTCACGGCAGAAGGTGCCGCGCAGTGGATCCTGTTCGCGCGGGAAGCTTAGGGCGAATCTTAGGGCAGGATTTTAGCTGGTTTTCGGGTGCGCCTCGTCCTCACGGGCCCCGAGGGGATGGGGTTCCGGCGGAGGGGCTTCCGGCGGTCCTGCGAGCACGAGTCCCAGGACGATCAGCAGCGTCACAACCAACAGCGAGATTTCCATCAGCTTCAGCATCATCGTCCTCCCGGGCCGGTCCCTGAGCCCTCAGGCGTTGCGGATCATTTCCGCCAGCAGCGCGGTTCGCGGAACCAGTTCCCGCAATACCACCGACTCATGAGATGCATGAGCGCCCTCGCCGACTCCACCCATTCCATCCAACGTTGGTACGCCGAGAGCGGCGGTAAAGTTTCCATCCGACCCGCCGCCCGTCGCTGCCTCTTCCAGTGTGAACCCAATTTGGCGGGCCAGAGTCGCGGCGCGACGAAATAAGGCGATCGTGCCACGGCTCCGTTCCATGGGCGGGCGGTTCATGCCGCCCTCCACCTGCAGGACGCAGCCGCGGTCGCGAACGCGCAGAGACCGGAATTTGCGGTCGATGCGGGCAGCGTCGGCGGCCCGGGCGATGCGCACGTCGATCTCCGCTTCGGCTTCGGCGGCGACCACGTTGGTTCGAGTACCGCCGCGGATGACTCCGGCATTCACGGTTAGTCCGCGGCTGAGCTCGGTAAAGCCTCGGACCTTTTCCAGCTGCCACGCAAGCTCGTGGATGGCGCTGTGGCCGCGCTCGAAGTCTACGCCGGCATGGGAGGCCACACCACGAACGCGCAGCGTGTAATCGCCGACGCCTTTGCGGGACGTCTTGTACGCGCCTTTCGGGCCCTGGGCGGGCTCGAGCACGAAAACGGCTTCCGCATCGCGGGCCAGATTTTCGGTTATAGGACGGGAGGCGGTGCTGCCCACCTCCTCATCGCTGTTCAGCAGGAAAATGACGGGCCGGGGGAGGGCGTCCAGGTCGCGCAGGGCTTCGAGCGCGGTGAGGCCCATGGCCACACCGGCTTTCATGTCCAGCGTGCCCGGGCCCCAGGCACGGCCGTCTCCGATACGGAATGGCATCTTCGCCAGAGTGCCAAGCGGCCAGACCGTATCGAGATGGCCCAGCAGCATGATGGGCCGGGCGGAAGCCGATTTGCGGCGCGATGGGGCAAAGCGCAGTTCCAGGACATCGCCGAAGTGCCGCTGGCGGTGACGTTTAGCGCGCCCGCCGAGAGATTCGGCTGCGCCGGCGACTGCGTCGACACAGCGGTCGACAGCCGCCTTGTCGTCGCTGGGGGACTCGACTTC
>DASYYN010000065.1:0-11253 GCA_035933815.1 Acidobacteriaceae bacterium | reverse complement strand
ATCGAGAGGTCATTCAGAGCCGCATGGTTACTGGCGGGCGATGACTCGGCGGCTACTGTGTATGACCCTGTGGGCGAGTGCCGGGCAGGCTTTCGCATATATGTCCAGTTCGTGCGAGGCGGGCGATGCGGCGTGCTGGATTCTGACGACGTTCGTGTTGCCGAACCAGCCCCGTTCTGGCATCCATTGCGCCCTGGCGCTGTCAAGACGAGAGACTGACGCCTGCGGCCAGATACCTGATTCGGGTGAGTGCTAAACTCACTCCGAAAAGAGAGGAATTGAGTTCTATCTATGGGGCTTCTTCGCAAAATTGCGGCGCTCGTTTCGTTGCCGGTGACTTTCGCGGATTTTTTCACGGCAGAAACGGGCGCGCAGTACGGGATTTCACTGGCGAGAAAACTGCAGCTCGCGCAACGTATGCGCCACAACAGGCAATACGTGCAAACGGCATCCAGTTTTCCGGAACAGCTGGCGATGGTCACGCAAATCCTGAAGATTCCCGCCTCAACGGAGGGCTGCCTTGTGGAATGCGGAACATGGAAGGGGGGAAGCGCGATCAATCTGTCGCTGGCTGCGGAGTTGTGCGGGAGAAAACTGCATATCTTCGATTCCTTCTCCGGCCTGCCTCCTTCGGAGTGCGCGAACTATGGCAGCGTTGGTGAGGAGACGTCAGGCAGTTATGTCGAGGGCGATTTCTGCGGGCGGCTGGAGGAGGTAACGGAGAACATCAGGAAGTATGGACGCATCGAGAATTGCGTCTTTCATCAGGGCTATTTCTGCGACACGCTTCCGAAGTTTCAGGAGCCGTGCGCCTTCGTTTTCCTGGATGTGGATCTGATCGAATCACTTCACGACTGCCTTCGCTTTCTCTGGCCGAATCTGCAAAAAGGCTGCTATCTCTTCACGCATGAGGCGCGCGACTGGCAAATCGCCGCGGCCTTCTACGATCGAGTCTGGTGGCAAACCGCTCTGGACCTCAGCCCTCCTGGTCTGATCGGTGCAGGGAGCGGATTGGGATTGCATCCTTCGGTGGGCGGAGCCATCAGCGATCTGGGCTGCACGGTGAAGAGATAGGATTCACGGAAACGGCAATACGAAGGTGGCGCGCTCAGCGTTCGCCCCACTTCAGCTTGGAGCGCAGCACGTCGAAGAAGCCATTTTGGCCGAGGCGCACCAGCTTGACGCAGTGTTCGGAGCGGCGGCAGCGAAGTTCGTCTTCGAGGTGCAGATCGATGGCTTCCTGTCCGTCGACGGTGAGGTAGGTCTGGTCGGGCACGCCTTCGATGCGCAGCAGGATGCGCGACGATCCGGGCACGACCATGGGGCGCAGCGTGAGCTGATGCGGGCAGATGGGGGTGACGACGAGCGAATCGACGCTGGGAACCAGAACCGGGCCGCCGGCAGCGAGTGAATAGGCGGTGGAGCCGGTGGGGGTGGCGACGATGACGCCATCGGCACGGAAGCTGGCGGCGAGCTGATCGTCGATTTCGACGCTGAACTGGCCCATGCGTGCGATGGCGCCCTTGGCGACGACCACGTCGTTGAGGACGTCGTGCTCGCGATGCATTTTGCCTTTGCGCCACAGTTCCATGTGCAGCATGGCGCGGGACTCGATGTTGCAGCACTTCTCGGCCCAGGCCTCCAGATGGGTGTAGAGGTCGGCGAGGCGGACTTCGGTGAGGAATCCGAGGGCGCCGAGGTTGACGCTGAGAATAGGAACGCCGGCTTTGGCAAAGACGCGCGCCGCGGCGAGCAGGGTGCCGTCGCCTCCGAGCACGATCACCAGCTCAGGATTGAAGGCCGCCATGTCCGGGCGAGGCGCGACGGCTTCGTCGAGAACGTAGGTGGCGCTCACCGGATCGAGCAGCGGCTCGTGTCCATGGGCTTTCAGCCACATCACCAGTTCGGGAAGGACCTGGCGGAGTTCGTCCTTCTGCGGCTTGGAGATAACGGCTACGCGCGACATGAGGTTTAGTGTAGCGGAGCAGGGATGGAGCAGTCAGGGATGGAGCGGCCTGGGATGAAGCGGTCAGCAGCCAGCGGTACCGAGGGCCACGCGTAGCATTGCTGACCGCTGGCCGCTTCATCCCTGGCTGCTGCCTGCTGTTACGTCGTTGGGCGACTCTTGACGGCGAGGAACTGCGCGGGGACCGGAGCGCCCGGTGTCGGCGTGCCGGGGGCAGCAGTGAGGTGCGGGTTGATGGTGATCGTGTCCTTGAGGGTCGCTGTATCGACCAGATGGACGAGATTATCACCGCTGCTGCTGGCGAAGAAGATCGATCCATCGGGCGAGAAGATGCCGGCGACTGGAGCGGCCGCGCCTGAAGAGAGCTGCACGCTTCCCTGCGTGCCGAAAGCGCCGGTGGTGGTGCTGGGCACGTAATACGGCAGCACGCCCGAACCACTCGCCGACTGGTAGGTGACAAACGCCAGGTTGGAGTAGGGCGACACGAGAACCTGATCGACTTCGCTGGCACTTACGGGAAGCGCTGCGGTGTTGAACGTGGTGTTCAGCGTGAGGGCCGGTCCGCTGAACGCGGGACATGCGCCGATGGGAACGCCGGCGGGGCCGGAGGCCGACTGCTGCAGCCAGATGTCCGCCAGGGTAGTGCCGTTTGCGCCGAGGATATGGTTGCCGTCGGGCGTGGAGGCGATTTGGGCGGTGTTAACGGCGGTGTCTCCGGCGGGAGGATAGAAGATCGGGTTGGAACTGGCGTTCGGGCAGTAGCTGCGCGCGGCCGTGGTGTTACCGCTGAAGAAGGCGGCGACGCCGGGCGTGGTGACGGCGATAGAACCGCCGCAGAAGGGATCCCACTTTGGGTTGTACGCGGGATAGGCGGCCGATCCGCCGGCTTCCAGCGGGCAGCTATACGCGGGCTGGTTAGAGAGCGGGTAGCTGGTCCAGCCGCTGTTGCTGTTGTTGACGAACAGCGTGTTCTGGCCAGTGGCGGGATCCTGGCCGGTGATATAGACGGTTTCTCCGTCGGGCGAGTAGTCGGCGCGATTGGCGATGCCGGCGATGCTGCTGGTCGTGCTGCTGCCTGTGGAGTAAAGGTAGATCACCTGGCGGAGCTGATCGTTGATGACCACCGTCGAGCCAGTCGGGCTGACGGCCAGCACCACGCCGGGGACGCCGGGGATTTCTTTGGAGATTTGATTGTTGGCCGTGCTGACGATCATCAGCTCGTGGAAGCTGCCGAAGTAGAGCTCGGTGCCGGAATCGTCCATCACCATGGAGTTGGGCGTATACGGCAGCTGGATGGGAGCGCCGACCGCGCCGGTGAGCAGATCGACTTCAGAGAAGTACTGCGACTGCGATGAGGCCATCCAGATTTTGTTGCTCACGCGGCCAGGCGAATTGATGGTGACCGGGTTGGAACTGACCGGCATTCCGTTGCCGAGCACGCCGGTGAGATTGATGGGCGAAGGATTGCAGGATGGCGGCTGGCAAACGGCGGTGACGTAAGCGTGGCTGGGAAACGTAGCCGTGACGACGCCGGTGTTGCTGACGCTCAGATTCTGCGGCTGCGTCGACGCATAGCTCAGGGTGAGGCCGGTAATGTTCACGCCCGCAGTGTCTTTGATGGCGGCCTGAAGGGTTTGCGGAGAACTCGGCGTCACGGTCGCTGTGGTGGATCCGTTAACGGCCAGCGCAATATTGGCCGGCGGGCAGGTGGAGAAGTATCCGGCGGCGGATGTCACGTCGGAGGAAGCGGCGGAAACGATGGTGGAGCCGGGAAGATTGGCCGTCGCGGTGCCGTTGGGGTTGGAGTTGGTCGTGGGCGTTCCGTTGACCGGATTGGTGTTGGTGGGGTTCGTCGTGTTGTTGATGCTGACGACGTTCGCGTTATTGGCTGCGTACTGGATGGTCCCGATATTGGCCGCCGGGTTGGTGCAGGAGACCGTGGTGGGGCTGCACAGGGTTACGCCGCCGGGGCCGAGGACGGTGGTCTCAGCCAGGAAAGAGAGTGGGTTCCCGCCCGCATCGGCCAGCGTCTTGCCCTGCGAGATGCAACTCGCCTGGCTGGGGATCGTCATCGAGGTGATCGGCGGGTGGATATAGATGTTGACGGGGTTGGTGGTGACGCCTCCGCCGGAAGCGGTGATCTGAACCGTTCCGCAGCTGGTCCCGGTGCAGCCTTTAAAGGAGGACAGGGTGGCGCCCGAGGGCGGCGTGCAGATGCTGAAGTCAGGAATGCCGCCGGGGCTGTTGCGGTTCCAGGTGCCAGCGCAGATCTGGCCGCTGGGCGACACGTCCGCGAGCAGCAGGTTGGAGCTGGCGTAGGTCCAGTTCAGGACCGTGGCTGAAGAGCCCGTGCAGGTGTAGGCGGAGGGCGCGCCGATGGTGCCCGTCTGTCCCCAGGAGAGCGACAGACCGGTCGCCTCGGGGTTCATGGTGGCGTAAACGGCCTGGTTGCTGGTCACGCCATACGCGTGGCCGTTTCGGATGCAGTAGTTGTTCTGGTTATGACCGCAGCCTGCGATAGAAAGGCCGACCGGAAGCGAAAAGGCGCACAGGACTGCAAATACAAAAAACCGCCGCATGAAACCTCCCCGCCTGAACGGTCCAGCCACCCAGACGGTCGAAACACCCCAGCCTCTGTATCGAATCCGGAAACCACGCCGGGCGGAGACGCGGGGTCTCCCTCTGCCGCTGGCCTTCTTTCGATCACAGCACGCTGTGAAATTACCGGGTGCGATTCAGGATAACAGAGCAGAAGCGGCACCCAAAAGCTGCCCCCGGAGCCGCGCGAACAAGCCGAGCGCCTGAAAAGGGCATCGGCAAATCGACGTAAGTGAGGGTGTTGGGGTGAGCAGGGCGCCGTCCCATGTCTCCGACTCGGGAGACATGGGGCACCCGCATCTGTCACCTGTCTGGAACAGAACCAGACATGGGGCACCCGGATCGTTCCCATGTCTGCAACATGGGGCACCCGCATTTGTGCCAGCTTTACTGTCCCTGCGCGGTTTGGTGCGAGTCCGGCGAGGGCGGCATATAAAGGTTGAACCATTCGATGGCGCGCTCGAGGACATCGCGACGATGCTCAGGGTTCACAAAGCCATGGCCTTCGTTGGGATAGACGACGAACTGGGTGGTCACGCCCAGATCGCGCAGCGCGTGCCAGAACTCGAACGACTGCGGCGCGGGACACTCGCCGTCGCGGTCGCCAACGACGACCAGCGTGGGCGTTTTGACGTTGGTGATGAAGTTGATGGCCGAGCTTTTGGCGTAGACCTTTGGATCCTCGTAGACCGATGAGCCGAAGAAGGGGATCATCCACTGGTCGATGGAGTTCTCGCCGTAGTAGCTAAGCCAGTCCGACAGCCCGGCGCCGGATACAGCGGCACGGAAACGATGGGTCTGGGTTACGGCGAACATGGTCATGAACCCGCCGTAGCTCCAGCCGGTGATGCCGACGCGATGATTGTCGATGGGGTACTGCTTCTCGACGGCATCCACGCCGGCGACGATGTCGCGCAGGTCGCCGTAGCCGAAGTCTTTGCGATTGGCCTGGGTGAAGGCCTCTCCCTGACCGTAGCTGCCGCGGGGGTTGGGCATGAGCACGAAGTAGTCCATTGCGGAGAAGGGCACGGGGCCGTATCCGGCCATGGGCCAGCGCGGCATGTTCGCCGAGGACGGGCCGCCGTGGACGTAGACGACGAGGGGATATTTCTTTGCCGGGTCGTAGTGTTCGGGCTGGAGCAGCCAGCCCTGAACGTGAAAGCCTTCGTTGGTCCAGTCGATGGACTTCGCCTGGCCCCAGACGGGCTTCACGTCGTCATTGAGGTGGGTGATCTGCTTCATGTTCATCAGGTCGCCGGCCCAGACCTCAGGCGGCTCAGAAAACGACTGGCGGGTGAAGGCGATGGTGTTGCTGTCGCTGGACGCGGCCACGCGCATCTGCAGCCCGCCGGCGCCGATCGCGTCGGGAAGGGTGAGGCTGTAGTCGGGCGAGTCCTCGTGGGTCGTGAGGTTGTAGACGAAGAGGTGCGATGAGCCGCCCTTGATCTCTGCAATGCCGAGCCGCTGATTATCGAGCCACTCGAACCATGCGGGAGTGCCGGCGCGGTTGGGAGTCTGGTCGACGGGATTGCCGCCGGCTGCGGGGATGGTCCAGATGTCGCCGCCGGTCGATCCCTGATCGGACATGAGGCCGCCGATGAAGGCGATGGTGGTGCCGTCGGGAGACCAGCGGGGCACGGCGATCTGGAGGCCGTGCAGCGGGCCGGGAACGGTGCGCGTGTCGAGGATGGCCGTGGGATGTCCGCTGAGGGGCTGCGTGTAGAGCTTCGCTACCCACCAGTTGTTCTCACCCGGAGGCGGCGCGGCGATGTAGGCCAGCTTCGATGAGTCGTTCGACCAGGAGTATTCGTAGACGTACAGGTTCTCGGGGGTGATCTGCTGCAGCTGTCCGCTGGCGGCATCGACGAGCGCAACCCGTTTCACCTCGAGGCCTTCGACGCCGATGACACCGGCCGGCGGCTTTTCCGCAGCGAGCGGGCTGGGCTGGCGGGTGCCTCCTTCGACGTAGATGATGCTCAGATATTTGCCGTCGGGCGACCAGGCAAGGCTCTGCGCAACGCCGTTGAGCGCGATGGGCTGGTGCGGCGCGCCGCCGTTGACATCGGCAAGGAAGATGGCCGTCTTGTGGTCCGGCTTGCAGGAGGAGAAGAAGGCCAGCTTTGAGGAATCGGGCGAGAAGACCGCCTCGCTCTCCATGCCGCGGGTTCCTTCTGCGCAGGCGGTGATGTGGCGGGGCGATGAGGTATCGGCGAGCGTGGCGAGCTGAAGGCCGTTTCCGGCGTGGCCGCTCTCGGACCAGACGATGTATTTCGCATCCGGGGAGAGGTTCACCTCGCGAAAGCTTTCCACTTTGCCGAGATCCTGGAGCAGCTCGGTAACGCGGGCATCGTGCGGGGGATTGACGGGCGGGGTTTGCGCCGGAGCGATGCCGACTGCGAAGAGGAGAGCAACGAACAGGAGGGCGGGGGGGATCGATTTGCGGCCGGTGGCAAGGGCGGCCGCGCAGCGCGCGCGCATTTTCATGGGGGAATTTATATCAGGTAGGGCCAACGACAGGGCAACGGGGCAGGCGTATTCTATCGGCCCATGCATTGCGCTGAGGAGAGAACGATATGACCCCTGAGCAGATGAAGGTATTTGTCCGCGATCATTTTGAGGATTTTGTGAACCGCAAAAATGCTGCAGTCATTCACCGGAATATGACACCGGATTTCGTGGACCACGATGGGCCTGGCGGCAGGACGATCGGCGTGGCTGAAGACGAACAGATGATGCTGGGAATGTATAAGGCCATGCCCGACCTGCACCTGACCATCGAGGACATGCTGGCCGAAGGGGACAAAGTGGTCTGCCGCAATATCTGGCGCTGGACAGACTCGTCGACCGGCAAGAGGATGCAGTTCCACGGCTTCGTGCAGTGGCGATTTGCAGGGGACCGCATTGCCGAACGATGGGCGACGGTGACGCTGCCCGCCGAAGGTGACAGCTGGAGCCGCAGCTGAATCAGTATGATTCCGGTATGTTGGAAATCCGGACGGCGTGGTTCGGCGCGGAGAACGACGACACGGAGTTGTGCCGGACGCTGATGCGCGAATATGCGACGCATCTGAATGCTGCCGTGGGCGGCGAGCACATCTGCGTCGCGGGATTTGAGAAGGAGCTGGAAGGATTGCCCGGTGAGTACACCGAGCCTGCAGGGACGGTGCTGCTGGCGTTCTTCGGGGGCAAGCCCGCGGGATGCGTTGCGCTGAAGCCGCTGCACCGCGAAGGCGAGAGCGAGCCGGAGCGAGCGTGCGAGATGAAGCGGCTCTGGGTGCGAGCGGAACATCAGGGCAGCGGGATTGGGCGGCGGCTGGCTGAGGCGGTGGTGGAAGCAGCGCGGGAGCGCGGATATTCGGCAATGTATCTGGACACAATGCCGCACAGCATGCAGGCCGCTTATGCGCTGTATCGTGGGATGGGATTTGTGCCGGTGGAGAAATATGTGGAGAACCCGGTGCTGCGCGATCCGGAGGCGCTGGAAGTGATGTATCTGCGCAGGGAGCTGTGATGGGAGGCGAGCTGGTTCAACTCGCGGCTCATCCCCACGAGGGATTCACCGCGGCGCGCGAGCTGGAGGCGCAGTTGCGGGCGGCGGTTCGCGGCGAAGTGCGTTTCGACACGACCTCGCGCGCGCTCTATGCGACGGACGCTTCGAATTACCGGCAGGTGCCCATCGGCGTGGTGCTGCCTCGTGATGCGGCGGATGTGGAGGCGACGATCGCGGCCTGCCGCAGCGTGGGCGCGGCGATCCTGCCGCGAGGCGCAGGAACCAGCCTGTCGGGGCAGTGCTGCAATGTGGCGGTGGTGCTTGATTTTTCGAAGTACATGAACCGGCTGGTGGAACTCGATCCGGAGAGGAAGCGCGCGGTGGTCCAGCCGGGGATTGTGCTGGACCGCGTGCGCGAGGCAGCGGAGGTGCATCACCTGACCTTTGCGCCTGATCCGGCGACGCACAGCCGCTGCACGATCGGCGGAATGATCGGGAACAACTCCTGCGGCACGCACAGCGTGATGGGGGGCCTGACGGCGAACAACATCCGCTCGCTCGATGTGCTGCTGGCCGACGGAACGCGCATGACGGTTGGCGCGACAAGCGAGGCGGAGTTGCAGGCGATCGTCTCGCGCGGCGATCGCAAAGCGCAGATCTATGCGGGCATGGCGAGGCTGCGCGACCGCTGCGCCGACGAGATTCGCCGGCGCTTCCCGAACATTCCGCGGCGCGTCTCGGGCTACAACCTGAACGAACTGCTGCCGGAAAACGGCTTCCAGGTGGCGCGGGCGCTGGTGGGCGGCGAAGGCACGCTGGTCACGGTGCTGAGCGCCGAGCTGGACCTGATCCACAGCCCGCCGTGCCGGCGGCTTGCGGTGCTGGCTTTCGCCGATCCGTTTGTCGCAGCGGATGCCGTGCCGGAGGTCATCGCGCATGGACCGATTGGGCTGGAAGGCATCGACGCGATGCTGCTGGACTTTATGCGTCGCAAGCAGATGGCTGTGGACGATGTGAAGCTGCTGCCGGAGGGCGGAGGCTTTCTGCTGGCCGAGTTCGGCGCGGAGACGGACGAAGAGGCTGAAGCGAAGGCGCGGGATTTTCTGGCTGCGGCTGCGCGGTTCAGCACACCGCCGCTCTCGGCGAAGATGTATCCCCCGGATCAGGCGGCGCGGATTTGGTTCGTGCGCGAGTCGGCGCTGGGCGCGATGGTTTTTGTGCCGGGCGAGCCGCATGGCTGGGAGGGATGGGAGGACGCGGCGGTTCCGCCGGAGAAGCTGGGCGTGTACCTGCGGCAGATCACAGCGCTGATGAACCGCTACGGCTATCGCAGTCCGTTGTACGGGCACTTCGGCCAGGGATGCGTACACTCGCGCATCAACTTCGATCTGGAGAGCGAGCCGGGGATCCGCAAATTCCGCGCGTTCCTCGACGAGGCGACCGACATCGTGATCGCGCTGGGCGGATCGCTCTCTGGCGAGCACGGCGACGGGCAGGCACGCGGCGCGCTGCTGCCGAAGATGTTCGGGCCGGAGTTGATGGAGGCTTTCCGGGAATTCAAGCGGCTGTGGGATCCGGAGAACCGGATGAATCCGGGCAAGGTGATCGATCCGCAGGTGGTGTATCAGCCGGACGAAAACCTGCGGCTTGGAGCCGGATATGTTTCGGCTGCGCCGGAGACGTTTTTCCAGTTCCCTGGCGATCACGGCTCGATGGGTGAAGCGACGCTGCGGTGCGTGGGCGTCGGGGCATGCCGGAAGGCGAATACCGGGACCATGTGTCCGAGCTACATGGTGACCGGCGAGGAGAAGCACTCGACGCGCGGCCGCGCGCGCCTGCTGTGGGAGATGCTCGAGGGACGAGTGATCGTCACCGGGTGGCAGAGCGAGGGCGTGCGCGAGGCGCTGGACCTGTGCCTTTCCTGCAAGGCGTGCAAGAGCGAGTGCCCGGTGCAGGTGGACATGGCCACGTACAAGGCCGAGTTCCTGGCGCACTACTACGGCGGGCGGGTGCGCCCTCCGCAGCATTACGCATTCGGCTTCATGGATCGGCTGGCGCATCTGGGGTCGCTTGCGCCGGGGCTCGCGAATCTGCCGCTCCGCATGCCGGGCGTGTCGTGGGCGGTGAAGGCGGCGCTTGGCGTGGCGCAGCAGCGCAGGTTGCCGCAACTGGCGGCGAGGAGTTTTCAGAAGGAATGGGGACGGGTGCATCGTGATGAGCGCGATGCGCCGTCCGCTGGGCGGGCAGTTCTGCTGTGGCCGGACACGTGGAACAACTACTACCATCCGCAGAGCCTGCGCGCGGCGGCGCAGGTGCTGGAGAGGGCGGGGTTTGCTGTTGAAGTGCCGCGGCAGCATGTTTGCTGCGGGCGGCCTCTGTACGACTTTGGATTTCTGAAGCAGGCGCGGGATTATCTGCGGCGCATCCTGAAGGATTTTGCTGCGCAGATCGATGCGGGGCGGATATTCGTGTTTCTGGAGCCGAGTTGCGCCAGTGTGTTTCGCGATGAGCTGGTGAACTTCTTTCCGCAGGATGAGCGCGCGCAGCGGCTGCGCGACCAGACATTGCTGCTCAGTCAATTTCTGGTGCGCGAAGCACCGCAGTTCGAGCCGGCACAGCTTTCGGGACGCAGGGTCGTGGTGCAGGGGCACTGCCATCACAAGTCGCTGATGAAGATGACGGACGAAGTGGCGCTGCTCGAGCGCACCGGAGCCACGGTAGAGTTGCTGGACTCGGGCTGCTGTGGCATGGCGGGGCCGTTTGGCTTTGAGCGCGAGAAGTTTGCCGTGTCGCAGGCGCTGGGCGAGCGGGTTCTGCTGCCGGCGGTGCGGGCGGCGGCGCCTGAGGCGATCCTGGTGGCCGACGGCTTTAGCTGTCGCGAGCAGATCGCGCAGAACACAGATCGCAGTGCGGTGCATTTCGCGGAAGTGATTGCGGGCAGCCGGTAGCCTGTGGCCGGTTGCCGGTAGCTGCGCGGTTCGGCGTTCCTGTTAAGGGGCGGCGATTGACAGAGTGGGCCGACCATCATAAGGTTGAAACAGAGATGCAGGTTCGCGTTCATCATCGTCATCACCACCATCATCACGTGACGAGCGTGCCGGCGAACTTCTGCACTCCCAGGTTGACTTAGCAAAGGCAACCAACAGGATCCAGAAAGGCCCGCCGGCGCAGAAGCGCTGACGGGCTTTTCAATTTTGCG
>DASYYN010000039.1:0-5599 GCA_035933815.1 Acidobacteriaceae bacterium | reverse complement strand
CCTGGATGCCTTCGGGCCACCCGGGGAAGTTCTCGACCAGCGTGGTGATGGAGAGCTGGCCGCCGGGCTCATGGCCTTCGAGGACGAGGGGCTTGAGATTGGCGCGCGCCGTATAGATGGCCGCAGTGAGTCCGGCGCAGCCGGATCCTAGGATGACTGTGTCGTGTATGTGATCGGACATTGTGCCTGAAGTTTCGATTGTACGCGTGCGCGGTGGGAAATCCGTGATGAGTTTCCTGGCGTGCACGCGGAGCCTGGGCTCTGCGCGTTCCGCTTTGGAACGGGAGGAGCTGAAGGTCCCAAAGTGAACTGATGCGCGAGGAATTCGCGCCGATTCTTCTGCTGTGTTGCGCCAGGCGTGGGGAAATGGACGCGGAGGCAGTCTTTACGGCTGATTCGGCGCGCCATGCAAAGCGACAGCAAGCAGTCTGCGGCAGGGAAGTGGATCAAAAGAGGACAGTGGGCGAGCGCCCTGGCGCTGTTGGTGGCGGGGCATGCGGCCCTGGCGGGAGGTCCGCGCTATGTTGCGGGGTCGAGCTACTTCAGCGCGGCGGGCCAGCCGATTGTCTGGGCCAACGGGCAGGTGACGTACTTTACCGACCTGAGCGATCTGAGCAGTGCGGTGAGCAATACCCAGGCCAATGCCATGGTGGCGCAGGCAGCGGCTGTCTGGAGCAGCGTGAGCACGGCGGCAGTGTCGATCCACTCGGGTGGAAGCCTTGCCGAGTACGTGGATGCCTCGCTGCCTGCCGGTGCCACGGCGGCGAATTTGCCCGCGGACCTGCAGCCGGGCGCGACGGCAACGCCGGTGGGGATCGTCTATGACCAGACCGGGGCGGCGATCGATGCGATCTACGGCAGCGGAGCGAGTTCGCCGCTGGCGTGCCAGAGCAACGGCGTGATCGTCAGCATCGACAACTTTGCGGCCAGCGGGAATTTTGCGCATGCGCTGGTGCTGGTGAACGGGGTTTGCGCGACGACGCAGGGGCAGATCGCGAATCTCCAATATCAGCTGGTGCGTGCCTTCGGGCAGGTGCTGGGGCTGGACTGGTCCCAAGCCAACGAGGAGATGTTTGCGGCCAACGCGATCAGCGACGATGGGCTGGCGGGTTGGCCGGTGATGCATCCGATGGAACGGCTGTGCAATGCAGGCGGCGGCACCTGCATGACGGATGGAACAACGTTGCGGACCGACGATATTGCTGCGTTGAACCGGCTGTATCCGGTGACGGCGGCGAACATCGGGAATTTTCCAGGCAAGGTGCTGACCGGGTCGGCGACGATCAGCGTGCGGGGAACGATTCAGTTCGTCCACGGACAGGGCATGCAGGGGGTGAATGTGGTGCTGCGGCCGCTGGTGAACGGAGTTCCCGACGTGCGGTACACGGCGACCGCGGTGAGCGGCGCGTATTTCGAGGGGAACGTGGGCAATCCGGTTACGGGCACGACGGATGCCGCGGGCAATCCGCTGAACCGGTTCGGCAGCGGCGATCCATCGCTGGAGGGGAGTTTCGATTTGAGCGGCGTGCCTTTGCCGCCGGGAGTAACGAGCGCGGACTACCAGCTCAGCTTTGAGCCGGTGAACCCGCTGTATACGGGCGCGCTGTCGGTGGGGCCGTACACGACGGGGCAGGTTGCGCCCTCGGGAACGCTGCCGGCGATCACGCTGACGGGCCTGGGCACCGGCTCCGCGGTGACGCAGACGGTGGTGGTGAGCGATTCGGCGCGGGCGCTGCAGAGCGGCGCGGATGGGACGGAGCGGGAGCCGGCGATGGTGCCGGCGAGCGGCGAGTGGACGGCGCGGACGACGGGGTACGGTCACACGGGGTGGTTCCAGCTGCGGACGCGGGCGGCGCGCGAGTTCACGATCGAGGCGCAGGCGCTGGACGAGACGGGCGCTCCCACGCAGACGAAGGCGCAGATGGTGATCGGTGCCTGGGATGGGAGCGATGCGGCGGGAACTGCTCCGGTGACGGCGACGGTGCAGCCGTTCAACACGGGGATGCCCGGACTGACGGCGCTGCCGGTGCTCACGGTCGGCGACAGCGAGGTGCGGATCGGATTTGCGGATTTTCGCGGCGATGGGCGGCCGGATTTCGCGTACCACGGACGAATTCTCTATGCGGACAGCGTGACGCCGGCGCGGCTGCCGGTGACAGGCGGGCAAATCGTGATTCGCGGGATGGGATTTCGTTCTTCCATGATGGTGCTGGTCAACGGCGTGAGCGCGCAGGTGACCAGCGTGACGCCGAATACGATCGTGGCGATCGTGCCGGATTCGGGCGGGGTAACGGGAACGGTGCCGATCCAGATTGAGGACACCGAGACGCTGGCGATGGCGGGGATCGCCGACGGCTTCAGCTACGACGCGGGCAGCAACGACGCGCTTGCGCTGGTGAGCGGGCCGTCGGGGGCGGCGCCGGTCGGCGTGGCCCAGGCGCTGACGGTGCGGGTGATCAACGTGGACACGCAGGCGCCCGCAGCGGGCGTGGCGGTGAGCTTTGCGGTGACGCAGGGATCGGCGGCGCTGGGGTGCGGGACGTGTACGGTGGCGACGGGCGGAGACGGGACCGCGACGGTCGTGGTTACGCCGACGGCTGCGGCGCTGACGCAGATCACGGCGTCACTGGCGAACGGAAGCAGCGTCATCGATCAGTTCAGCGGGACGGCGTCGGCGGGGATCGTGGCGCTGACGCCGAATCTCTACATCGCGATGGGCGCGACGGTTGCGTGGCCGGTGCAGGCGATGGTCGTGGATGGTGCGGGGAATCCGGTTGCGGGACAGAGCGTGAACTGGGCGGGGGCGGGCGTCAGCCTGTCGCCCGCGCAAGGGCTTACCGGGGCGGGAGGAGTCGCGTCGAGCCAGATCGCGGCGGGGCCGTTCAGCGCCAGTGTTGCGGGCAGCGCACGCGCCTGCATGGCCGGCACCCAGAGCTGCGCGGTCTTCCAGGTGATTCCGGTGCAGCCGAGCACGGAGGGGCTGGTCGCGTGGAGCGGCACGCAGCAGTACGTCGCGGCGGGGCAGGGCTTCGCTCCGGTGGTGCTGCACGTCATCGATGCGTTTGGGAATCCGGTGGCGGGAGCGGCGGTGACCTTCGAAGAGGCGTTCTTTGGATGGACTGGGGCGTGCCCTCCGCAGGGAAGCTGCCCGCCGGCGCCGCAGCTGGCGCAGGCGGCGGTGCAGGCCACGTCGGGACTGGATGGGTCCGTGACGCTGACGCCGCTGGCGCCTAACGGCATGGCGGGAAGGCTGAAGGTCACGGCGGTCGTGGGGACGAGCGCGGTACTGAATTTTGAGCAGGATGCGCATCCCTGAAGCGCGGACAGCTTTTAAGGGCAAGCGGGGAAGCGCTTTTAACCTTGCTGCTAAGCCTTGCGCGGTCCTGAGCTACCCGGCCGCCATCAACCCAGCATTCCGGCGGCCCTTCAGTTCATCGCTTCGTCGAACTCGATCTCCGCGGCATCGATCTCGGGCCGACCTTCCGCCAGGATCGAGGCGCGCTCCAGCACATGGGCCAGCTCGCGCACATTGCCCGGCCAGGGGTGCGCCACCAGCCGGGCTGTGGCTGCGGCGGTGATCGACTGCGCCGCGTTGATCCTGCCCCGGAAATGATTGGTCAGGGTTTCGATGTCGTGACTGCGGCCGGCCAGCGCCGGGGTGCGGATGAGGAAGACGGCCAGCCGGTAGTAGAGGTCCTGCCGGTAGGCGCCTTGTGCGGCCAGCTTCGCGAGCGGCTGGTGCGTGGCCGCGACCACGCGGGCGTCCACCCGCACCGGCTCGTTCTCGCCGACGCGCTGGATCTCTCCCGTTTCGAGGAAGCGCAGCAGCTTGGCCTGGAGCGCGAGCGGCATGTCGCCGATCTCGTCCAGAAAGAGCGTTCCGCCATGGGCGGCTTCGATCTGCCCGATGCGCCGCCGCTCCGCTCCGGTGAACGCTCCGCGGGTGTGGCCGAAGAGCTCCGCCTCGAGCAGGCCCTCCGGAATGGCGGCGCAGTTGAGCGCCACAAATTTGCGGCCGGCGCGGGGACTCAGGCGGTGCAGCGCCCGCCCCACCACCTCTTTGCCGGTGCCGGTGGGGCCTTCGATCAGTACCGGCGTCGAGCGCGGCGCCACCAGCCGGATCCGCCGCCTGACTTCGATCATGCGCGGATCCATTCCGATCAGCTCGGGGATCGGCGCGCCCGTCTCCCGTTGACCGGAAGTGGACGAGCTGGCGGCAGTGTGCGCAGCAACGCCGGGGATCGCGGCCTGCACTCCCCCGGCTATGGCCGAGGCGTCGTGCGCGTCATTCCCGGCGCAGCGCAATGCGTGCAGCACCTCATTGCGGCGCGGACTGCGCGCGCCGCTCTCGAGAGAAGCGTCGACACTCACCACGTCAATCTGCGGATAAAGCTGCCGGAATTCGGCGATGAATTCACGGATTTCGAGGTCCGGGAGCCACTCGTCGACGATGACGGCCTCCGCCGGCGCCTGCTCGAGGCAGGCCAGCGTCTCCGCTCCTCCGTTCGCCTCGCGCACCTGCCAGCGCATACCCGTCAGAGCGTCGCCGACGCGGCGGCGGAAGACGGGATCGGGGCTGGCCAGGATCGCGCTGCGCGCGGGGTTGAGGGCTGGATGTGCCGGCGTTGCCATGATCTCTTATGCCTCCGCCGCGATGCAGTAGCCCTGGCCGCGTACCGTTCGAATCAGCGGTGCGCCTGTACCGTCGCCCAGCTTCCGCCGCAGGTAATTCACGTACACATCGACCACGCTGGTCTCGATGCCGGCGCTCCGGTTCCAGACCCGTTCCAGCAGCGTGCTGCGGGAAACGGCCTGGCCACGGCGCTCGAGCAGGAAGTCCAGCAGCGCAAACTCCCGGTTGGTCAGTGGGATGGTTTCTGCATCCCGGGTCACGCTGCGCTCCACGCGATTCAGTTCCAGCGCGCCATGGCGCAGGATCAGCGACGTCGCGTGGCGGCGCAACAGGCCGCGGCAGCGCACGCGCAGTTCGGCCAGCGAGAGCGGTTTCTCGATGACGTCGTCGGCTCCGGCTTCCAGCCACTGCAGCCGCGCGGCTGCATCGTGCTGACTGGTGAGCACCACGATGGCCGTGTCCCCGGCCTGCGCATGCAGCGCGCCGATCAGGGCCGACCCGCCTTCTTCTGAACTGTCCAGATCAAGAATCGCGATCGCGGGCGGGTTGGCACGCACCGCCGCGAGCGCCTGCTCGGCGCCCGAGGCCAGCATCACCTCGTAGCCGTCCTGCTCCATGCCCCGCCGGAGAAAGGCTGCGAGGGCTGAGTTTTGTTCCGCGATCAGCATGCGCATTGAAGTTGCTCCCAGAACCACCATCTCTCCGGGCCGCCGCAAAGAACAGAGGGAAGGTCAGAAAAAGACAACCGGGAATTCCGGATCGGTCCCGCCCGGCGGCAGGTGCCAAATTGGGACCCCTCGCCGCAGGATTGTCTTGCGGTTCGCTTTTTATTCGCTATAATGGCGCCCATGGCCATCACCCGGCGGCAAAAGGAAGTGCTCGACTTTATCTCCGCATTCGTGCAGCGCAACGGCTACTCGCCGTCGTTTGAGGAGATTGCCCGCGGACTCGATCTGCGGTCGCTGG
>DASYYN010000288.1:0-6694 GCA_035933815.1 Acidobacteriaceae bacterium | reverse complement strand
GTGTGCCGCGAGGTGTGCATCCCAGGCAAGGCGGATCTGGCGCTGACGCGAGCCGCAGCGGAGAGCAAGCCGGCAGCTCCGCAGGTAGATGCGACTGCACAGGCGCTGATCGCGCAGTACGAGGCCAAGCTGCCGAAGCCTCTGCCTGCTGGTGAAGCTGCGAGCTTCCACGCGACGGCAAAGGGATTTGATCTCGACATCGACTCCGGGAACAAGCAGACCGGGGCGGAGTTCTTTCCGCTGGACGAGACGGTGATCACGAATGCGGCTCCGCAAGCTGCAACGCCGCTGGCGCATGGCGTCGAGTTGACGCTCACGAAAGACGAGAATCTCCAGGGCGATCCACAGGCGCTGAATGGAGTGGTGGAGCTGGCGGATGGGTCGGCGTATGTGATCCATGCAACGCCCAGGTCGTCTTCACCAACGGCAGCGGGAGGAACCACTGGGGCGGCGGCGAGCAGCGCGGGGGCGATTGGGCGCGCCGCTGGGCTCGCCTTCATCGGCGGGATTCTGCTGAACCTGATGCCGTGCGTCTTCCCTGTGCTGTTCATCAAGGGGCTCGCGCTGGTGCAGTCGTCGCAGCAGGAGCGCCGGCAATTGCGGGCGCATGGCTGGGTGTACACGCTCGGCATCCTGGTGTCGTTCTGGGCGGTGGTCGCTGTCCTGCTGGCGCTGCGCGCTGCTGGACGGCAGCTTGGATGGGGATTCCAGTTCCAGTCTCCAGTATTTCTGGCCGTGATGGCCATGCTGCTGTTTTTCCTGGGACTCGCGCTGGCCGGGCAGTTTGAAATTGGGCTGTCATTGACGAGTGCGGGCGGTTCACTCGCGCAGAAACATGGATATGCCGGCAGCTTTTTCACCGGAGTGCTGGCGATGGTGGTGGCGACTCCCTGCACGGCTCCGTTCATGGGCGCGGCGATCGGCTACGCGCTGGCGCACTCCTGGGTGGTGAGCTTTGCAGTGTTCACGGCGCTGGGGCTGGGGCTGGCGCTTCCATACCTTGCGCTGGCATATCAGCCGGCGTGGACCCGCCTGCTGCCGAAGCCGGGTGCGTGGATGGAAGTGCTGAAGCAGGCAGTCTCCGTTCCGATCTTCGCGACGGTGATCTGGCTGGTGTGGGTGTTTGCGCAGATTGCCGGGACGAACGCGCTGATCGGGCTACTGGCGGCGTTTCTGCTGCTGGCGATTGCCGGTTGGGTGCTGGGACGCTGGCCGGGGCGGACAGGTGCAGCGACGGTCGCGGTGCTGGTGGTGGCGGCGGCTGTGGCGGTGCCGGTGTGGGCAGTGCGGAACTTTGCAGTGGAAGCGGCCCGGCCGGCCGCAGAGGCGAAGTCAGAAACGGGCTGGCAGCCGTACTCGCCGGACCTCGTATCGCAGCTCCGCAGCCAGGGCAAGCCGGTCTTTGTGGATTTCACCGCAAGCTGGTGCCTGAGTTGCCAGGTGAACGAGCGCGTGATACTGGACAGCGCCGCGGTGCAGCAGCATCTGCGGGACAGCGGCGTGGCGCTGGTGCGGGCAGACTGGACGAATCAGGACGCGCAGATCACCGAGGCCCTGGCGGCCCTGGGACGGAGCGGCGTGCCGACGTACGCCATCTATCCTGCCGATCCTGCTGCGGCGCCGCACGTGCTGCCCGAGGTGCTGACCCAGGGAATTGTGATCAATGCGCTGAATTCTGTGGCCAACGGATCGCGACAATCTGCGAGTCTTACACGTCCAACGTCCAAATAGACAGGAGGGTGCTGCCATGCGCCGCTTTGCCATCCCCGGGCTCCTGGTCCTTTTCCTTGTGACAACGTGCAGTGCGTGGGCGGTTCGCGTGGGCGAAGCTGCTCCCGAGTTCACCGGAACCGATTCGCACGGGCAGACGCACAAGCTCTCCGACTATCGCGGTAAATATGTGGTGCTGGAGTGGACGAACAATGGCTGTCCATTCACGAAGAAGCACTACGACAGCGGCAACATGCAGGCTCTGCAGAAGGGGTGGACGGCGAAGGGCGTGGTGTGGCTGACCATCCTGTCGTCGCATCCGGGCGCGCAGGGATACATGACGGCTGCTGCGGAGAATGCGTACATGGAACGCATGCATGCCGCGCCGACGGCGGCGATTCTGGATCCAACGGGGGCGATCGGGCACGAGTACGACGCGAAGACGACGCCCGACATGTACATCATCGATCCCCAAGGCAAGCTGATCTACGCGGGGGCGATCGACAATAAGGCGACAACCGACCTGGCCGACGTGAAGGACGCGACGAACTACGTCTCGGCGGCGCTGCAGGAAGCGATGGGCGGCCAGGCTGTGGCGGTGGCGTATACCCGGCCTTACGGCTGCAGCGTGAAGTATCAGGGGGCGGAGTAAGGTGTCGGCAGCTTAACGGCACGGCTGAGGCCGTGCCCCCTCACAACGCTTCGGATGCCGTTTGCAAGGCTCAAAATTCCCTGCGTTCCGCGCAGTGGATTATCAGATACACTGGGGTTCGGTCATGAACCCACTCTTGCACTCGGACAACCTGGCTTCCGTCAAGGATGACATGGTGGCCTTTATCGCGGGACACGGCATGCGGCGTGTGCCGGGGCATGCAGGCGACGACGTGCCGTCGATCCAGTGGGACGACGAGACGAACCCGGACCGCTGGAAAGACTTTGTCGAGACGGCGAAGGCGGCGGGTGCGGCGTTTATCACGATGAGCGAAGCCGTCCTCGAAAAAGAGGACGTGGAGATGCTGATCGAAGAGGTCCAGGACCAGGAATTCAATCTGGAGATGGGCGGCGGCTCATCGGAACTGGACGAAGCCCAGGCTCTGGTGAAACACGTCGGCAAGATCGGACATCTGCAGCTCGGATTTCCGCACCAGGGAATCATGTTCCTCTGCGAAACATCGACCGAGTGGTACGAGCGGTATCAGCAGTTGCTGGAATCGGTCGACGATCTGGGCGACATCGTTTTTGAAGACGAAGACGACGAAGACGAACCGTGAGCGGGCCTGAAGCGGCGGCAGACGATCCCATTTCCCTGGAAATCCAGGCGAGCGACGTACCCACTCCAACAGCGCTAAAAACGGATCGGCCCGTCTGGGCCGCGCGTCGCATTGCGCCACGGCGCTGGATCGTCGCCGATGGTCAGGCGGACGCGGCGGAGCTGGCGCGAGCTGCGGGTATTCCTCTACTCGTAGCCGAATTGCTGGCCGCGCGCGGTATTCGCGGTGCCGAGGACGCCGAACAGTTTCTTCACCCGAAATTAGAGCATCTGCTCGATCCCTTCTCGATGTTGGGAATGGATCGCGCCGTCGAGCGCATTCAGAGGGCGGTCGCAGCGCAGGAGCCGATCCTGATCTACGGCGACTACGACGTGGACGGCACGACTGCGACGGTGCTGCTGAAGACGGCCATTGAGATGATGGGCGGCACGGTGCGGTTCCATATCCCGCACCGCCTGCGCGAAGGCTACGGCATGCAGCGGGAGATTCTGCAAACCGCGGCGCGCGAAGGCGTGCGGCTGGTGATCAGCGTCGACACGGGCATTCGCGCCTTCGCCGCGGCGGAAGCGGCAGCAGAGCTGGGACTCGACCTGATCGTCACAGATCATCACCTGCCCGAGCTGGAATTGGGCGTGCCAAAGGCGCTGGCGGTGCTGAATCCGAATCAGACGGGCTGCGCGTACGGCTGCCGGCATCTGTGCGGGGCGGGCGTGGCGTTCAAGCTGGCGCAGGCGCTGCTCGAAGCATGGGATCTCGACCGGACACGGACGAAGATTCTGCCCTCGTTTTTGAAGATGCTGGCGATTGCGACGGTAGCGGACTCCGTGCCGCTACTGGGCGAGAATCGCGTCTTTGTCGCGCTGGGACTGAAGGAGCTGCGGCGGCCGGTGGGTCTCGGACTGCGCGCGCTGATGCGCGAGGCGCAGATCGATACGGCAGCGCGCCCGCTGACGCCCATCGACGTCGCGTTCCGGCTGGCTCCGCGGATCAACGCGGCGGGGCGGATGGACATTGCCAGCGAGGTGATCGAGCTGTTCACCACGCGCAATGAAGCGCGTGCATCCGAGCTGGCGGCCAAGCTGGAGCGGCTGAATCAGGAGCGGCGGGCGACAGAAGCGGCGATGCTGGCCGAGATTGCGGCGCGTCTCGAAGAGCCGTGCTTTCAGGACGCCATGTGCATCGTGATGGACGGCGATGGCTGGCATCGTGGAGTGATCGGCATTCTGGCCTCGCGCATTGTGGAGCAGACCGGCAAACCGGCGCTGGTAGTGACGCGCGAGAACGGCGAAGCGTACGGATCCGGGCGGTCGATCGCGGCGTTTCATTTACTGAACGCGATTGAGAGCTGCCATGACGTGTTTACGCGATTCGGCGGGCACGCGCATGCGGTCGGCTTCTCGCTGGCATCGGAGCGCGTCGAGGAGTTGCGCGAGCGCGTGTGCGCCTATGCGGCCGAGCATCTGCGCGAGGAGGAGCTGGGCAATCCGCTGGAGTGTCAGGCGGAGTTGCCGCTGCAACAGATCACGCCGCATCTCTACTCCTGGGTGCGGCAGCTGGAGCCCTTCGGCGAGGACAACGAGGAGCCGGTGTTCGTCGCGCGCGGCGTGCGGGTCGTCGCGCCTCCGCGGGTAATGAAGGACAGGCATGTGCGGCTGCGGGTCTGCCAGGGCGCGACGTTTTCGGCCGTCGGATGGAATATGGCGGAGACGGTAAGCGCGATGGGAGTGGGGCCGGATTCCGTCGTCGATCTCGCGTATCGACTCCGCGAAAACGAGCATCCGGAATTCGGTGGGCTGGAGCTGGAGATCGCGGGCATTCGCGGCGTATCCTGACGAGTTGCCGGGCCGGCGCGGCGATTCATCCAGCAGTCATGCGCAAGGCGGATTCTGATCGTGCGCCGGTGATCGAAACGGCACATGGGCCGCATCTTACTTATCTGATCCTGACATTCTGCGTTCGGCCTGAGAATCGAGGTCCTGATGAGCGCGACTATTTCTGCCCCTGCGGAAATCCTGAGCGAGAGAGAGCTGCATACGCTCGATGCGTACTGGCGCGCGTGCAATTACCTGTGCGCCGGGATGATCTACCTCTACGACAACCCGCTGCTGCGTGAGCCGCTGACGCCGGAGCACATCAAGAAACGGCTGCTGGGCCACTGGGGATCGGATCCGGGGCAGACGTTCCTGTGGGCGCACCTGAACCGGCTGATCCGCAAATACGACCTGAACATGATGTATATCGCGGGGCCGGGGCATGGCGCGCCGGCGACGCTGTCGAATGCGTGGATGGAAGGCACTTATTCGGAGGTGTATCCCGACAAGAGCCAGGATTTGGAGGGGCTGCGAAACTTCTTTCGGCAATTTTCGTTTCCGGGCGGCATCGGCAGCCACTGCACGCCGGAGACGCCCGGATCGATTCACGAAGGTGGTGAGCTGGGCTACAGCCTGTCGCATGCGTTTGGCGCGGCGTTCGACAATCCCGACCTGATCGTGACGTGCGTCGTCGGCGATGGCGAGGCGGAGACCGGGCCGCTGGCGACATCGTGGCACAGCAACAAGTTTCTGAATCCGGTGCGTGACGGAGTGGTGCTGCCGGTGCTGCACCTGAACGGCTACAAGATCGCCAATCCGACGATCATGGGACGGATGCCCCACCGCGAGCTGGAGTGGCTCTTCGGCGGGTATGGGTGGAATCCGTACTTCGTCGAGGGCGACGATCCGCAGGCGCTGCATCCGGTGATGGCGGCGACGCTGGAGCGCTGCGTCGAGGAGGTTCGGACCATCCAGCGGGAGGCGCGCGAGGAAGGCAAGCTGACCGGCGGGACGCACGGCTATCCGAGGTGGCCGATGATCGTGCTGCGCACGCCGAAGGGCTGGACGGGGCCCAAGGAAGTGGATGGGCACAAGGTGGAGGGATTCTGGCGCGCGCACCAGGTGCCGATCCTGGAGGTGGCGGAGAATCCGCAGCACCTGAAGCTGCTGGAGGATTGGCTGCGCGGCTACAAGCCGGAGGAGCTGTTCGACGAGGATGGGCGGCCGATGCAGGAGCTGCTGGATCTGGCGCCGAAGGGCGATCGGCGGATGACCGCGAATCCGAACGCGAACGGAGGCAAGCTACGGAAGCCGCTGCGCATGCCGGATTTTCGCGATTACGCGGTCAAGGTGCAGAAGCCGGGAACAGAATACGTGGGGTCAGCCGAAGTGCTGGCGCACTTTCTGCGCGACGTGATGCGGAAGAATCCGACGAACTTCCGCGTCTTCGGACCGGATGAGACGGCGTCGAACCGGCTGCAGGCGATCTATCAGGCAAGTCCCAAAACGTGGATGGAGGAGATTATCCCTGAGGACACAGACGGCACGGAGATCGCTCCGACTGGCCGGGTGATGGAGATGCTCAGCGAGCATACGCTCGAAGGATGGTTCGAGGGCTATGTGCTGACCGGACGGCACGGATTTTTCTCGACCTACGAAGCCTTCGTGCACGGGATCGACTCGATGTTCAACCAGCACGCGAAGTGGCTGGAGAAGTCGAAGAAGGAGCTGAAGTGGCGCGCGCCGGTGTCGTCGATCAATCTCCTGATCACGTCGGTGGTGTGGCGGCAGGACCACAACGGCTTCTCGCATCAGGATCCGGGAGTCCTGGATGTTGTGGCGAACAAGAGCGCGGAGGTGACGCGCATCTATCTGCCGCCGGATGCGAATTGCCTGCTGAGC
>DASYYN010000303.1:0-5331 GCA_035933815.1 Acidobacteriaceae bacterium | reverse complement strand
ACTCGTCGAGGCTCTGCAGAAGCTGTGGGCGGCGCGTCCTCAGGACGAGAAGCATCGCAAGCCGTTCTTCATCGGGATTTGGCTGGGGGATCTGGTGCCGGATGCGCTGCATACGCTGAGCTTGTTCGAGAATCTCGAAGCGGAGAGCAAGCGCACACGACTGACCAGCACGATGGACGCGATGAATCACAAATACGGCACGACTACTCTGTTCCCTGCGAGCATGCTGCTGGCCCGCGCCGCGGCTCCGACGCGGATTGCGTTTACGAGCATTCCGGATTTGTTCTAGGGGATACGGGCAGCGAGTCGGCGAGTTAGCAAGCCAGCGAGTCAGCGGCGGGCCTCGCGTCCCACAAAGGTTGAGTCCCCAGGTTGCAGGAGAGGCTGTAGCATGGCCGAAACCGGGACCGTTCAGCCGTGCATTTGCGCGGGCGTAGTTGAGACGACCGGTGGCAGGCGGGGGTATTTGCGATGTCGATGAATGCGGTATTTGTGCAGGTGGAGGAGGCGGAGATCGCCGGTTTTGAGGCCGATCCGGATGCGGTGGACGCGTTATTTACGAAAGAAGCGCCGCCCACAACAGGCTTGCAGAACCTGGCCGCGACGGCGCAGGCGCGTCTGTCGGCGATGGGACCGGAGCAGATGGCGACCGTGCTTTCGCGCCTGCCCGCACCGTTGCGGCAGCAGCTGGAAAAGAGCATGGGCCGCACGTCCGCGCAACTGCAGTCGGGCCAGGGGAAGGATGATCTGCTGAAGCTGCTGCAGGAGAAGCTGGTGCAGCGCGGCCGGCCTGCCGGCAAGCAGCGCGAAACGCTCTCGCTCGAGAAGGCGTGGCATGGAGTGCACTATGTGCTGACGGGCTCGGCGGAACCGGGAGCGACGCTGCGGAGCCAGGCCGTCCTGGGCGGCGTGGAGCTGGGCGATGATCCGGAGGGATTTTCCGGTTATGGACCGGCGCGGTATTTCCGCGCGGCGCAGGTGCGCGAGCTGAGCGAGCAGTTGAGCCGTCCGGAAGTGGAGGCGGAAGCTGCGGCACGGTTCGACTTGGCTAGGATGTCGGAGCTGCAGATATATCCTGGGTGGTCCGGCGAGCAGGATAAGGAGTGGGTGATGGACGGCTTTCGGCGGCTGCGGGACTTCTATGCCAGCGCGGCTGCGAACGGACGGGCGGTGGTCACGTCTCTGGTGTAGGTCCTGGGTCGCGGTGGGTGAGCGGCAGGTATTGTTGCGTCCCTCGCTTTCTGTCGAGTGTCTCATCGGCATTCATGGCCCAAACCGCAGGTTCTTCGCTCACCACCCCCGAACTGAAAAACGTTCGGAGCCCCGTTCTCTCAGAATGACAGCCTCATAGCAATAGCTGGCGTGTGAGAAATGTCACAGCGACCGCGACCCAGCTCGGGTGAGCATGGGGTGGGTCCGAAATCCACACCTCTTTCCGGAACTAGGACCAAAATTGTCGTATATTCCGGATTGAAAGATTACAGCCGGTTCATCTTCCCAGTTCAACCGGCATCGGGAAGCAAAACGAGGCGGGACGACCTGTTTGAAGGAGACGCTGTGAGGATTTGTCTGCGAGGGCTGGCACTGCTGGCCGTGACGTTGGTTTTGCCCGAGCTGGGGCATCGGGTGCAGGCGCAGGAGCCGCCGTATTTCGTCACCTACAGCCACGCGATGGAAGAGCCCGGGAATCTGGAGGTGGAGTTCAAGGGAACGCAGGCTTCCCCGAGCGGCACACATGCGTTCGGCGGCGCGACGGTGGAGTACGAGTACGGGGCGAAGGCGTGGTGGACTACGGAGTTGTATCTGAGCGGAGAAACCACGCCTCGGGAGAGCACGGTGTTCACGGGCTTTCGGTGGGAGAACCGGTTTCGGCCGCTGATGGAAGAGCATCGGGTGAATCCGGTGCTCTACGTGGAGTACGAAGACGTGAACACGGCGGACCGCAGCTTTCTGGAAGTGGTGGGCAATGACGGCGTCGGGGATCTGCAGGCGCCGGTAAGGGAGGCACGGGCCGATGTGGAGCGCGAGATGGAGATGAAGCTGATCCTCTCGAGCAATGCGCGGGGGTGGAACTTCAGCGAGAACTTCATGATGGAGAAAAACATGATGGGCGGCGATCCGTGGGAGTTTGGATACGCGCTGGGGGCGAGCCGTCCGCTGACCCTGCGGGCCGGCGCGCGTGAATGCGTGCTGTGCCGGGAGCGCTTTGCGGCGGGCGCGGAGATGTACGGCGGGCTGGGGACGACGGCGAGCTTTGGGCTGAAGGACACGTCGCACTACGTGGCGCCGACGCTGGCGTATGACGCGCCGCGCGGGACGAGATTTACGTTCTCGCCGGGGTTTGGGTTGAACGGGAACAGCATGGGCGTGCTGTATCGGGTGGGCGTGCAGTATGAGTTTCAGCAATTCTTCAGCCGCTTTCATCGCGGCGAGGTGAGGTAGGTATGCGGCGAATCTGGGCGGCAGCGGCGTTATTGGGCGTGGCGGTGATGGTTTGCGGCGCCGAGGTGAATCAGGACTGGCTGAAGCGGGTTCCGGCGCAGGTGCGCGCGCAGGTGAATCCGTACCGCGGGCAGCAGCGGGACATTGCGGCGGGGGCGCGGATGTACGCGGATTATTGTGCGCGATGCCATGGGGCGGACCTCCAGGGGACGCGCGGCAAACCAAGCCTGCGGAGCGAGGTGGTGCAGCAGGCGACGGATGGCGAGTTGTTCTGGCTGCTGAAGAACGGTGATCTGCGGCACGGGATGCCTTCGTGGAGCAGCTTGCCGGAGGCGGAACGATGGCAGATTCTGGCCTTCGTGAAGAGCGCACAGCAGCCGCAGAGGGCGGATGCGTCGAAGCGGTGATTCCGACCTAACAATCATTTGACAATCTGCGAACAATTGGGAGACCAAACGCCACTCCCTGCAGGCTTCTAATCCTCCAAAGCGTATTCAGCAGATGCGGAATCGCCAGGAGGTTAGCATGCCATCGGCCAGATCACGTGTCGTCGCTTGTCTGCTCACTTTTGGCTTCTCAGGAATTCTTGGTGCACAGGACACCTTTTTGAGTGGGCTGAGCCAGGTTTCCGTGCTGGCCTCCACTGTCCCCGCTAATGGGGACGTGAATCCCTATGGCATCTTTCAGGTGCCGGTGAGCAGCGGCAAATTGATTGCTGGACACTTTCTCATCAGCAATTTCAACAACGGTTCAAACCTGCAGGGTACCGGAACCACGCTAATGGATATTGCGCCCGACGGCACCGTGACTCAGTTCGCGAAGATCGACGCAACCAAACTACCCGGAGCCTGCCCAGGAGGCGTTGGGCTGACAACCGCATTGGTTGTCCTGAAGACAGGCTGGGTCATCGTGGGCAGTTTGCCGACCGCGGATGGCACCTCTGCCACGGCACAAGCCGGCTGTCTGCTCGTACTGAACAATCAGGGGAATGTGCTTGAGACCTTCTCCGGCGGAGATATCAATGGCCCTTGGGACGCAACCGTACTCGATGGCGACAGCATGGCGGCACTTTTCGTGACAAATGTCCTCAATGGTACGGTCGCAGCCAGTCCCAACGTCGTCCCGGGTGGAACAGTCGTGAGGCTCGTGCTCTCAGTTTCCACCTCGGCCATGCCGGCCATCTTGTCGAACACCATCATCGGGTCCGGTTTTCCCGAACGGACCGACCCGGCCGCCCTGGTGATTGGCCCCACCGGAGTTGCATTCGCCGCCGCTCAGGACATTCTCTACGTCAACGACAGCGCAAGCGATCGGGTTGCTGCGATTCCCAATGCCCTGTTCCGCCGGGGTACAGACGGCGCGGGCACAACGATTTCAACCCAGGGCCATCTTCACGATCCTCTAGGTCTGACCCTTGCTCCCAATGGAAACTTGATTGCCGCCAACGGTACCAATGGGAACCTGGTGGAGATTACACCTGATGGCGGCCAGGTTGACCTGCGCCGTGTTGACAGCGCGGGACACCCGCCGGGAGCGGGAGACCTGTTCGGAGTATTTGCCGTACGCGGAGCGGTCTATTTTGTCGACGACGGCACCAATACTCTCAACGTACTTCACTAATCCCGATGCCGGTGCCTGTGTGACTACCGCCGGACTCAAACGGGCCCCGGTTTTTATTTCGGGGTTAGGCCGGTGTTGGGCTGGTTCCGGTCGGTGTTGCCGGGGCCACCGGTGATTTCGAGTGTGGGGATGCGGTCGTCCATGGAGGGCAGCGGCGGAAACGGCTTGTGCGGTTCGGTCTGATACCAGTAGGCGACGGAGTAGAAATTGTCGGAGCGGTCGTTGGCGTGGCCGTGCTCGATCGTGGCCTTGAAATATTTCGTGAAGGTGATGGGCGAGTCGAGATGGAAGCGGTAGACGCTCCAGCGCTGGCCGGCCAGTTCTTTGCCGACGATGGGCGCGCCGTAGAGGGGATAAGCGAAGGGAAAGCCGCCAAAGTCCCACGCGCCAAGGAAGTAATCTTCTGATCCGGTGCCGCTGGGGATGATCGGCTTATCGGGATCGTCGATGAAGAACATCGGGTCGCCTTCACCCCACCAGCCGTCCTGATTCTGAAGGATGGACATGGTAACGCCGACGAACTGGCCGCGCCCGCCGGCTTCCATCCAGACGTAATTGTCTTTGCCGTCGAGATTGCGGCGGTAATTCACGAGCGGGTCGCCGTTTTCGTACCACTGATTCGTCCAGCCGTGATTGGGCTGGGCTTGGCGGTATTGCGCGTGGAAGTAGAGCGTGCCGGCGGGCAGCGGATGCGGATAGCTGCGGTATTCGATGTTGTAGTAGAGGCTCGACAGCGTCATCTTGCCTTCGTTGGTGATGGTAATGCGGGCGTGCTTCTGGAAGGGCATGGGAAAGAAGCTGTTCAGGGCTTTGCTGCTGCCGACGGAGAGCATCTCCGAGTGCCAGTTGAAGTACTCGCCGAGGCCGAGGCCGAAGAAGTCGCCGATGGGCGTTTCGACGCTGGGGGATTCTTCGCCGTCCCAGTAGATGCGGAGCACGATGCGCTTGAGGTGGTAGGGCTCGGGATCGCTGATGGTGAACCAGAGGTGGGAGATGACGGCGGGACCATCGGCGTCGAAGATGGTGAGCGTCTGGCCGGGCGTGACGGTGCGGAAGTCGGCGTTGCCGCCGGTGGCTTCGGCGCTGGAGACCAGATGCCAGGTGTAGTTCTGCTGCTGCGTGGGGTCGGGAAATTGCGTGACGCTTTGGGCGGCAGCGGTAGCGAATGGAAATACAGCGAGGCACAGAAACGAGAACCAGCGCATGAGGTCTCCTTGTTGGATCGCGCGCAGGGTGCTGATTGGAATACGCAGTATTTGTACAGCGGGC
>DASYYN010000230.1:0-31746 GCA_035933815.1 Acidobacteriaceae bacterium | reverse complement strand
TCCGCAAAAACCGACCGCAGCAACACCGAAGCCACAACGGATGCCGCCGCTCCGAGCACCAGGCCAATCGCAACCAGGGCCAGCGCGTTTCCCAGAATCAGCCGCAGCACGTCGCTGCGCTGCGCACCCAGCGCCATGCGTACGCCCACCTCATTCGTGCGCTGCGCGGTTACATAACTGATCAACCCGTAGATCCCCACCATGGCCAGCAACAGCGCCAGCCCGCCGAACGCTGCCAGCAGCCAAACGATCAGTCTCCGCCCGGCCAGGGAATCGGAAACGAGCGTATCCAGCGGGATCATTGCCGACACCGCCTGCGACGGATCGGCCTGGGCCACCGCTCTCTCCAGCAGCGGCGCTGCCGCGTTCGCATCGCCTGCCGTGCGGACCAGGAAGTTGGCACGGATGTCCTGCGCCTGCGCGAATGGGTAATAGCGCATGCCGTCGCTGGTGTCCTCTTCCAGCGAACTCAGCCGTACTGTGCCTACTACCCCCACGATCAGGGCGTTTGCCTTGTCTCCACAACCGAACGTAACGTGCTGCCCGATCGGATTCTGCCCGGGCCAGTACTTTTTGGCCAGACGCTGATCAATGACCACAACTGGCTCGGAGGTCGCCAGGTCCCCTGGCGCAATCCAGCGCCCCATCAGCAGCGGAATCTGCATCACCCGCAGATAATCCGCCGTCGCGAACGACAGCTGACTGTGCGGTCCAGGATCGCCAGGCCCCACTGGCCTGCCGGCAATTCCGAACGAGCAGGAATCCATATCGTTGGGATCGAAGGGAATCAGTGTTGCCGCGGCCGCGGCCGTCACCCCCGGCTGCGCCGCGAGATTCTGGACCACGCTGCCCACGAATGCTGCCTGGCGTGGCTGGCTGTTGAGGAAGTCGTGCCCCGCGAACTGCACGTTGGCCGTCATCACGCCTTCAGGGTTGAATCCCGCATCCACGTGCTGCAGCGAGCGCAGGCTCACCAGAAACAGCCCCGTTTCCGCCAGCAGCAGAAAGGCTGCAGCAACCTCGCAAATGACGAACACCTGACGCAGCCGCTGCTTCTCCGCCGACGCCGTCGCGCTGCGGCCGCCCTCATGCAGGGCGGCCAGATTGCGACGCCGCACCATAGCCAGCGCCGGCCCCATCCCGGCGACGAGCAGCGTCAGCAGCGCGGCTCCCGCCGCCACCGCCAGTACATCGACTTCGGTTCCCACTACAAATCCCGCCGCCAGGTTGTGCGGCACGAGTCGCAGCAAAAGTCTTCCCGTCATCGGGCCGGCGATCATCGCCCCCACGCACGCCAGCACCGCCACCAGGGCTGTCTCCACAAAGATCTGCTGCACCAGCAGACCCGCGCTCGCGCCGAGCGCCGTGCGGATCGCAAACTCCCGGTTGCGCGCCGAAGCACGCGCCAGCAGCAGCCCGGCCACGTTCGCTGCCGCAATCAGCAGCAGCAAACCGACTACCCCAAGCAGCAGATACAGCGGGCGACGCAGCGGCCCCGCCGCATACTCCGTCAGCGGACCCGCATAGACGGACCATCCGGCGTTCGTCGCATACTTCGCTCCGCCCAGCCGCCGCAGGTCTCCCCACATCGCCGCCGAGAGCGCCGCGCCTAACTGTGCGGGCGATACGCCCGGCCGCAGCCGTACCACCGCGTTGTAGTTTTCGTCGAAGATAAAGTCAGGCTGGAATGCCTTCGGCGCCAGCGCAATCGGAATCCAAACCTCAGCGCGCCGCGGCCATGCGAAGTCGCTTCGCATCACCCCCAGCACGCGGAACGGTTTCCCATCCAGCATCAGCGTCTGCCCAACCGCGTCGCTGCGCCCGCCCAGCACGCGCTGCCAGAAGCCGTAGCTCAGCACCACCACCGGACCGGCATTCGGCTGGTCCTCATCGGCCGTAAACGTGCGTCCGAGAATCGGCCGCGCCCCGTACACCTGAAACCACTGCGACGAAACCCGTGCTGCAGAGACGTGCTCCGCTCTTCCGTCGCGCTCGATGTTGAAACTGGCCGGCCGCGTGATCGCCGCTGCTTCCGCCAGGTTTTTCTCCCGCGCCACATAGCCGTACGTCGGCACCGAAACGTAGCTCATGTCCAGGGTGAACTTCGTATAGCGCGTGTGCAGCACCGCTACCCGCTCCGGACGGTCCACGCCCGCCGGATGCAGCAGCACCGCATTCACAATGCTGAAGATGGCCGTATTCGCTCCGATCCCCAGCGCCAGCGTCACCACCGCCGTGATGGCGAACCCCGGCGATTTCCTGATTTGCCGCAACGCATATCGCAAATCGGCCAGCATCGTCCCTCCCGGGTTCCAGGCAAGTATTCAGTTTTCGGCTACGGGCAGTCCTGGGCAGGAAGGAGAATGGCAGTTCGCCTGCCAAACCGGCGCCGCATATCGCGCTGCAAATCCAGACACTTACCGCAGCGGCAAACCTTCCGCCTGTCCGCAATCGCGCTGAATTGTTCAGAAATGGACACGGCAGCAACAAACTCCTAGCGAAGAACTGTTAGCCGAAGGGCGTTTAGCGAAAAGGCTGTTAGCCCTGAACACGCCGCCATGTCATTGCTAAGGATTTCCACCGCTAACAGTCCTACCGCTAACAGTTCTATCGCTAACCACTTCTTTTGCCCTTCTTCAGCTCTTCCATCAGGATGATCGCCTCGGCAATCTCCTTCAGCGGCTTGCGCTTCTGGCGGCTCTGCTTTTGCAGCATCAGGTAGGCGTCTTCTTCAGACAGGTTCAATTCGCGCTGCAGAATGCCTTTGGCGCGCTCCATTACCTTGCGCGTCTCCAACTGGTCGGCCAGCAGCGATTTCTCGTACTCCATGCGCGCCAGTTCCAGCTCCGCGCCCACCAGGTAGCCGATCATGGTGATCAACCGGATCTCCCTCTTCGTATGGTGGTGCGGTTCGCGATGCTGCATGTTGATCGCGCCCACCAGCTTGCCTCGGCACAGGATCGGCACCGCCAGAAACGCCTCGAAGCGATCCTCCGGCAGCGACGGAAAGCGCGCGAATCGCGGATCGGCCCATGCCTTCGCGGCCAGCGCCACCGTCTGCTTGTGCTCCGCCACCCACCCGGTCACGCCCTGCCCCATGTCGATCACCATCGTGTCCACCACATCTTCGTGCGGATTCTTCGAGGCGCGCATCACCAGTTTGTCTTTCTCCAGCACGTAGATGAAGCACGAGTCGCACCGAACCGCCGCGGTCACCATCTCGATCACGCGCTCCAGCACTTCGTGGAACGGATCGGCCGCGGCCATCCGGCTGCCGATCTCGTGCAGCAGCTCGATGTCGCTCGACTCTTCGGGGACGCGCACCGTCTCGGTCAGGGCCGTATCTCCTGTCGCAGAAAGCTCCAGCGCTCAGCCATGCTTCTTCAGTTGTCGCGCTGTACCCTCAGAGTAATGCAAAACCGCCGCTGTGGCTGATATGCGATAAGCAATCGTTATGCGGCGCATGTCTCCCTCTCATGAGACGGGATTCGCAAACCATGAGCCCTCCTCGCCAGTTCCTCGGCTGCATCGCTCTCGTCATTCGCGATTATGACGAGGCGATCGACTGGTATTGTCGCAAGCTCGGATTCGAGCTGATGGAAGACACTCGCCTCAGCGAGACGAAACGCTGGGTTCTCATCGCGCCTCCCGGCTCGCAAACACGCCTCCTGCTCGCCCGCGCCGCGACGCCGGAACAGGAACCGTTCATCGGCCGCCAGTCCGGTGGCCGCGTCTTTCTCTTTCTCCACACCGACGATTTCTGGCGCGACTATCACGCGTATGTCGACCGCGGCGTTCGCTTTGTGCGCGAGCCGAAAACCGAGCCGTACGGCACCGTCGCGGTCTTTCAAGACCTCTATGGCAATCTCTGGGATCTCGTTCAGCCCAGTCGCTGAGCCCCGCATCGCAGCTGTCTCAGCCCGAACACCTCCGTCCGCATCCGGACAGCATCGCGCGCCAGAGACACGCCAGGTTAGCCCACGGAACCAGCATTTCCCCTTCTGCGTAACTGGTCTGTGAATTGCTTCATCACCACTGATTTTCCGCCGAGGAGCCAGGCATGTCTTTCTTTCGCGACGCGCGGATCGCCGTCCGCCATCTGCTGAAGTCTCCGGGGTTCGCCGCTACCGCCGTCCTGATGCTCGCGCTCGGCATCGGCGCCACCACTGCCATCTTCTCCATCGTCGAAGGCGTGCTCCTGCGTCCGCTGCCCTTCCCGCATGCAAATCGTGTCGTCGTTCTCGCCGACACCATCTCCGGCGCTGAGATCAACGGCGACAACGAAGCCGGCGTTACCGCCACCGATATCGTCAACTACACCCGCGACACGCACAGCTTCACCGCGCTCGGCGGCTATCAGATGGGGCAATACGAGCTCTCCGGGCAGGGCGAGCCCGCCAGGCTCTTCGACGCCCGCATGACCGCCGGCGTCTTCGGCGCTCTTCAGGTCCAGCCGCTCCTCGGCCGCGTTTTCACCGCCGACGAAGACCAGCATCATGCGCAGGTCACGGTGCTCAGTTACTCCGTCTGGCAGAGCCGCTTCCACGGCGACGCGAAGATTCTCGGCCAGAAGATCCTGCTCGATCGCAAGCCCTATGTTGTCATCGGCGTCATGCCGCGCGGCTTCGAGTTCCCCCTGAACCCCGGCCGCATTTATCAGGCGCAGCTTTGGGTACCCATGAGTTTCGATCCTTCAGAGCTTACCGGCGCATCGCAGGCCAACTGGAGCTACCGCATGATCGGCCGGCTTAAACCCGGCGTCACTCCCGCCGGGGCGCGCGAGGATGCGAATCGTGTCGCCGTCGAAACCATGCGCAATTACCCGGCCTTTATGGCCAGCCTCAAAATCTCTCCGATCGTCCGCGGCCTGCAGGATGACACGGTACGCCACGCGCGCCCGCTCATCCGCACGCTCTTTCTCGCCGTTGCCGTCGTGCTGCTCATCGCCTGCGTAAACCTCGCCGCTCTGCTGCTCGTCCGCGCCATCCGCAGCCGCCGCGAAATCGCCGTCCGCCTCGCTCTCGGCTCCAGCGCCGCCGCGCTCCTCCGCCAGACGCTTGCCGAATCCCTGGTTCTCAGCATCAGCGGGGGCCTCGTCGGCCTCGTCCTCGCCGCCCTCGCCATCCGCCTCGGCTCCAGCCTCCTGCCGGATACGCTGCCGCTGCTCTCCGACATCTCCATCGACTGGACCGTCGTCGGCTTCTCCTTCGCGCTCGCCATCCTCACCGGCGCAGTCTGCGGCCTCATCCCAGCCTTTGCCGCCATCCGCACCAGCGTGAACGAAACCCTCAAGGAAGGCGGCCGCACCGGCACTTCCGGCAGCGGACACGCGCGCCTTCGCTCGGGTTTGGTTATCGCGGAGATAGCCATCGCCATCGTTCTCGTCGCCGCCTCCGGCCTGCTGCTGCGCAGCTTCGAGATGATGCGCGAAGCCGACATCGGCTACCGGCCCGACCACTCGCTCCTTGCTGCTTACGCACTGCCGCATCAGCAATACGCCACGCAAACCGCCATCGATGTCTTTAGCCGCGAGCTCCTCGACCGTCTTCGCACCATTCCCGGCGTCACCGCCGCTGGGCTCACCACCTTCATGCCCGCCAATGGCAACCAGGGCAACTCCGCCTTCATGGCCGAAGGCTATGTGCCACCCAAACCCGGAGTCATTGACCTGGCCAGCTTCATTCAGGTTCAGGGCGACTACTTTAGAGCCATCGGCACGCCGCTGCTTCGCGGACGCTACTTCACGCCCGCCGACAAGGCCGGCGCACTGCTCGTCGTCATCGTCGACCACACCCTCGCGCAGCAGTCCTGGCCCGGTCAGGATCCCATCGGCAAGCGCCTGCGCATCGGCACTCAGGAGATGCAGACGCCCTGGGCCACCGTCGTCGGCGAAGTCGACGACGTCAAGGAAGGCTCGCCCGATGCCGAACCGCGCCAGCAGATGTACATCCCCAACGATCAGGCGGAGCAGTTCTTTGGTTCTCTGGCCAGCCCCGCGACCGATCTCAACGGCAACGGCGGCTACATCGTTCTCCGCACCTCGCTCGATCCCAAAATGATCGAGAATCAGCTCCGCGCCACCGTTCGCTCTGTCGATCCGAAGCTTCCGCTCGATCAGGTCGAGACGATGGACCACGCCATCAGCGACACCGAAGCGCCGCGTCGTTTCAACACCGTCCTTATCTCCTCGTTCGCCGGAGCCGCTCTGCTCCTCGCCCTGCTCGGCATCTACAGCGTCATCGCGTTTACCGTCGCCCTACGCCTGCAGGAAATGGCGATCCGCCTCGCCCTCGGATCGCAGCGCAGCGGCATCGTCGGTCTCGTCCTCGCCTCCGGAGCCAAACTCGCCGGCGCGGGCTGCCTGATCGGACTCATCGGGGCCATCGCTGCCTCGCGCCTGCTGCGGACGCTCGTCTTCGGTGTCAGCACCCTCGATCCGGTGGTGCTCACGCTGGCCGCGCTGCTCGTCCTGCTGCTCGCCCTCGGCGCTTCATTTTTCCCGGCGCGACGCGCAGCCGCGGCGAATCCCGTCGAGGCCCTCCGCGCCCAGTAAGCTTTCTACCCGGCGCCTGTGAACCTCCTGGCAGGCGCCGCCCTTTTTCTCAGAATCCCGCCTTAGCCGATTCGGCTACACTCTTCCCCATGGCGCACCAGTTCACCACCTCGTATGTCGAAGACTCACTCACGCTGCTGGTCTATTCGAAGAAGACCGCAGAGCGCGCCATGGCGCAGGTCGCTGATGAGCATCTGTTCGCGAGCCTCGATCCCGAATCCAATTCCATCGCCATCATCGTGAAGCACATGACCGGCAATATGCGCTCGCGCTGGACCGACTTTCTTACCAGCGATGGTGAAAAGCCGGACCGCGACCGCGACTCTGAGTTCGAAGAGCCGCCTGCCACGCGCGAAGCTGTACTCGCCGCATGGGAAGCAGGCTGGTCCTGCCTCTTCTCCGCGCTGCAGGCGCTCACCGACGACGACCTCTCGCGCACCGTCACGATCCGCGGCGAGCCACACTCCGTCCTGCAGGCGATCAACCGCCAGGTCGCGCACTATTCGCTGCACATTGGACAGATCATTCTGCTGGCGAAGCACTTTGCCGGAGACCGCTGGCAGTCGCTCACCATTCCGCGCCGCGCTTCCGCCGACTACAACCGGCGCGTGCTCTCAGGAGAAGCCAGCCAGCGCTGACCCCTTCAGGACTGCGCAGGCGCTCAGTTCCCCAGCTTGAACACCAGCGTGATCGTGGTTGCCGCTTCCACTGGCGCTCCATTCAGGACGAACGGCCGATAGCGAGCGCGCTGTACGGCACTCACTGCGGCGCTCGTCAACAGCGCAGGCCCGCTCACCGCATGCGCGTTCTTGACCCGCCCGGTCGTGGAGATCGTTGCCTCCACCACAACCGACCCCTGAACGCGAGCCTCGCGCGCAATGTCTGGATAGTTAGCCTGGATGGGAGAAATCAGCCGCGCCGACGCTACGCCCGATGAGACTCGCATGGGTCCGCTGGGGCCGGCGGGCTGGACGCGAGGTTCGGGAGCCGCGCCCGGCAAAGCCGGCAGCGCGTCCGTGTGACCCATATCTGCTGCGAGCGCCAGCGACGGCGGCGGGGCAGCTTCACTGTTCTGTTTGCTGGCAATACGTGCCGGAGCTCCCAGGGTCAGAGTTTCCGGCTGCGCGGTGCGAGGGCCTGGGGCGGTCTCTGCGGCAAATTCTTCCTCAACGGACGCCGTGTCCGCGGCGCTGCTGGCATTCGTTATCGCCTTGCCCTTCTGCCCGGAAGGTTTCTCGCTTTGCACCGCCGGCGCTTGCTGAGCGGCAGCATTTGGCTGTGCTTCCTGCGCCTGCGGCTGCAGCTGCGCCACCGGCTTCTGGGGCGAACGGTGCATAGCCCACACGCCCACCGCAATCCCCATCAGCAGCAGGGCTGCGATCCCGGCGGCCATCCAGTGTCCGCGCCGCGCCGGTCGCTCTCCATCAGCCTCGGTCAGCAGATCCGACTCTTCAACTTCCTCCGGCTCCGCCACGGCGACCGCTTCGGACTTCGCCTTTGATTTCGGCTTGACCTCCGGCTCGGGCTCCGGCTCTCGCTCCACCCGCAGCTCGGTCAGGTTTGCGGCCATCTCCTGAGTCCATGACCCGGCTCGGTCGGCCATGATCCGCCGCATAATCTTCTCGCGGACTCCAGGACGCGGCGTCTCCGGCACGCACGCCAACCCGATCAGCGCTACCCTCTGGTGTGCCGACGCTACGCCGCGGGTGCAATCTGGACAGGCGAGAAGATGCGCCTCGAAGGCAATTCTCTCGTCACCGTCCAGCACACCCAGTGCGTAGAGCTCAGACTCTTCTGACGTTACGTGCTCGGCCATAAGTGTTTATCAGTGTCTCCATCACTGCCAGCAACCGCTCTTTCACTTCTTCCTTCGTAGCCCCGGTGCGCCATTGCATGTCGGCTTGCGGCAGCCCTTCGTAATAAGCGAGCTCCACGGCGTCGCGCCGCTCCTGCGGAAGAGCCGCGATCGCCTTGCGCAGCGTCTCCGTCAGCCCCAGCAGTTGCTCCTCACCCTCAATATCAAAGGGCGACGACATCCCTTTCGTGGGATACTCAGCCGGACATTCGCTGCTCTCCTGGCCCGCCGCAGCGCGCACCAGTGCAAGCGCGCGATTCCGCGCCATCACCATCAGCCACGCCAGCAGCGATCCCTTGCCCGCGTCGAAATCGGCCGCCGTACGCCAAAGCTGCACGAACAGGTCCCGCAGCACTTCCTCCGCCGCCGTCTGCTCCCGCAGAATGCCCATCAATATCCCAAACACCATCGGGGAGTAGCGGTCGTAGATCGTGCCCACCGCCGCCTCGTCGCCCGCCTTCATCCGCGTTACCAGTTCCGAGTCGGAAACATAGAGCCGGTGTCCCGCCAGAGTCCCTCGCCGCGGCTCAGCATGGGGCATATCAAAAAGTAGGTCCGCAGTCGCCATATCTCACTCCTCAGTTACTCGCGCACAGCTGCCCATCCGGATCGCAAATACCGGCAAAATGGCATCAGAAACAGAGGAGATTCAGGCCCGCACCGGTTGACAGCACATATGATTCGGGTGCGGGATTCCGCAGTTCCTTCACCACTCAGCCCTCAAACCGATAGCGATAACGCATCGCTCGCCCCGGCCGGAGCCTGTGGTGCAGGATTCGCTTAGGTGACTGCCGCGTCAGGAGGGGTAAACTGGCCGATTCTCAGACGCGACGACCTGATCGAATCCAGGGGGGAGTTCCTGCATTACGAGCATCGATTGCGGTCCATAGTCTAACACCAAGGTCAATAACGGGATAACACTTTTTAGTAATTGCCTACTTTTAGTAACTCGTGCTGTGCCGAATCACAGCACATCGAGCTCAGTGTTATCGCGTACGGACCTGCGTAAACTCTGTTCCACGCCTTCTTTACCGCTGCCCACGCTCTCATGGCTCGAGGAAAAGAAGCTTCGCTGCGTCTGACTTGTATCAGGCTGTGCCGCTTCTGTCACGCGCTAAGTTAGCGCACCGCTTCCAGCTTCAGCCCCCAGTCCAGATCCGAAGGGGACTGTGGTAACTCGATCGTGCCGGTCGCGCTCGACTGCGCAACCTCCGCATTGATCCAGATGCCTTTACGCGGATCGAACCACGCCGCCCGATATTCCATATTCAGAAGAGCCCCACGCAGCTGCGCCCGCGGCGCGCCCTTCTCGAAATACGCGAGAAAGACTCGCTTGTCCGGAGTCCGCGCGCAGTACGCCCACCCCTCGTACCCGTGTACATCGTCGTTCTCGTGCGGCATCACCAGATCCTCATCCGGCTGCAGCTCTTCGTACCGCCTGCCAATCGACATCGCGAACGTCCGCAGGTATTCGACCTGCGCTCCCGACGCCCACTGAAATGCATCCCACATCTTCGTCGGCGCCGCCGGCTCGATGTCCGCACCCCAGATCCCCTCCGCTCCGTACACAAATCCGCCCAGCCCGCCCGACAAAAAGCTCCCATACAGCGCCGACCGCACGTATTGCGCGTCGCGCTCCGTTCCGCCGGGCGCGCCATACTTATATCCGTTGCCGCCGAGCCCCCGCACATCCTTGTAACCCGAGTAATACGGCTCGCCGTTGATCGCCGGCTCCGCCGGATGCACCCCGTTGAAAATCTCCGTCAGATACCAGTAGCTGTTGTGCTCCCTCTGGTTGCCGGTCTGCTGCAGCGTCACCCAGCTTGGCCAGCCCCAGTTTTCCAGCGTGGAGGGATTCGCATTCGCCGAAAGCAGCGTCCCAAACGGCGGCGGCCCGTACTTCCGCATCACCTCGTCAATCGCCGCATCGTAATCCTTCGGCCCCACCGTCTCGCTGATGATGTCCAGATGGATTGGGCTCAGCACAACGTTGTTCGCCTGCTCCCGCGCCCACACGTACTCGATGAAGCGCGCGTACGAATCCGGCCAGCCGTAATACTTTTTCCAAACCAGGCTCGCGTCGCGTCGCGACACTTCGATGAAGACGACAAAACCCTGCTGATTCAGATAGTCGATCTTGCGGTCGATCGCGTCGAAGTACGCCGGATTGATCCGGTTCACATCCGGAAACATCTGCTCGTATCCCGGCACCTTGCCAGGAAAGGCGAACGGCCGCCCGCCCTCGTTGTCCATGTTCTTCGCGCTGCCCGTGCCAAACTCGAGCCACGCCGACCGCACCGTTGTTCCATCGGGCATCGTCACGTGCCACGGCTGCCCGTCCGTCTCCCAGTTCGGAAACGCCGCAATCATGTTGATCCAGTTGTAGCCCTGCGCCTTCCGGAACCGCACGTAGTCCTTGAATCCCGCGTCCGGCCCCAGCGCGCGCTCGCCGTCATCGTCATACCACTTGAAGCGGTTCGTACCCGCCGCCCACCACGTGTCGCCCACCACCAGAAACGGCGTGCCATCCGCTGTCTCCAGTGCATGCCCATTCTTCGACGCCCGCAGAAATCCCCGCCGCAGCGGATTTTGTTTTAGCTCCGCCTCGCTCCACGACACCGCCGTGAACGATCCGCGCTTGCCATCCAACCCCGCATCTTCGGGCTCAGACCCGCTCGTCCAACGCCACTCGCCCGGCTCGGTCGCCACGATGCGCACTTTGAACGTCCGCCGGCCATCCCAGAACCCGTACACGCGCTTGTGAAAATGCGGCCCTGTCAGATCCACCCACACCGTCACGTCCGTATAGGGATTGCCGAAGTCGCGCGCCGCCGTCAGCGTCACCTCCTGCTTATCCCACACGTGCACCGCACCCGCCGCCGTATTCACGCAGACTGCCGACACCAACAGCAGCACCACCCATCCCCAAAGCCGCCTCATGCCTCTCCTGTCAAAATCCGCAGACCATCCTAAACTGGACCACTGATGAATCTGTCATCCTGAGCGACGCGCGCAGCGCGAGTCGAAGGACCTGCATTTCCTGGGCACGAACCCGGGTGCCCCATCCTTGTCGCTCCCGCAATTCGAGCGAAAGGGTGGGAGGGAAAAATCTGTCATCCTGAGCGAAGCCAGCGATTTCCAGCACGCCCTCTGTTGGCGTGCTGGTGCAATTCAGACGCGAGTCGAAGGACCTGCATTTCCTGGGCACAAGACATGGGATCATTACTCCCTGATCCGGAGGTCTCCATGCGCCGTCTCTTCCTCTTCCTAATCCTCGCCACCCTCGCCCTTCCCGCCCAGCAAACCCGTCACACCGTCACGCACCACGCCGCCAATCCCGCCGACGACACCCGCCCCAACAACCCCGCCGTCCCCGACGTCCAGGCGCTCTCCTCCCACCTCGACCGCATCGTCCTGCTGCGGTTCAAATACGACACCGACCTCCTCGCCGGTCTCCAGCAGGCCGTCCGCGATCAAAAGATCCGCAACGCCACCATCCTCTCCGGCATGGGATCAGTGCGCGGCTACCAGGTCCACCAGGTCGGCAATCGCGACCTCCCGCCCGAGGACATCTTTACCCAGAACCCCACCGCCCCCGCCGACATCATCGGTATGTCCGGACTCGTCCTCAACGGCCGTGTCCACCCACACATCGTCCTCGCCAATCCCGACCACGCCTTCGGAGGCCACCTCGAGCCTGGCACCCGCGTCTTCACCTTCGCCATCGTCACCCTCGGCATTCTCGACGACTCGCTCGACCTCACCCGCTTTGACGACTGGAACAACCGCTAACCGCTACCGGCTCGGTCTACAATCCCCGCATGCCGTCCCTGTTCCGCGACCTCCGTTTTGGCGGCCGCATGCTCGCGCGCAACCCCGGATTCACCCTCGTCGCCATCCTCACCCTCGCGCTCGCCATCGGAGCCAACACCGCCATCTTCTCCGTCACCAGCGCGCTCCTGCTGCGCCCCTTCCCCTACCAGCGCCCGCAGCAGCTTGTGAGCATCGCAGTCCACGTCGACGGCCGCGAACCCGGCGGCACGCTGATGCGCTACGAACTCATCCGTGAGCGCGCCCGCACCTTCTCGGCCGCCGCCTGGACAAGCGACAACCTGAACCTCACCGGCATTGGCGACCCGGTGCAACTCCCCATCGCCCGCGTGACTCCGAATTTCTTCTCCGTGCTTGGCATCCGGCCCGCGCTCGGCCGCGTCTTCCTCGAGGCCGACGGCCGAACCGAATCCCGCCCCGTCGTCCTGCTCTCAAACGCGCTCTGGCGCACGCGCTTCGGCTCCCGCTCAGACGTAATCGGCGCGACTATTGCACTCGATGGCACGCCCAGCACCGTCGTGGGCGTTCTCCCCGCCGACGCGCAGTTCCCGTTCATCGGCAAGGCCGAGATTTTCTCGCCGCGCTACTTCGAATACTCGCTGATGCCAGCGGCCCGCCTCCGGCTGGGCGTCGGCTATCTCAACTACCTCGCGCGGCTGCACGACGGCGTGTCGCTTGATCAGGCCAATGCCGAACTGGCTGTCCTCAATCGGCAATACGTTGCCGACAATCCAGGTCTGCCCGACTCCACGTCCGAGATCTCCATGACCGCCACTCCACTTCGCGATCTGGTCGTCGGCGATCTCCGCGGCAAGCTCTGGATCCTTACCGCGGCTGTGGGTCTCCTGCTGCTCATCGGCTGCGCCAACGTCGCCAGCCTGCTGCTCTCCCGCGCGCTCGCCCGCCGCCGCGAGCTGGCCGTTCGTTCCGCGCTAGGAGCCACGCGCGCAGCCGTCATCCGCCAGCTACTCACCGAAGCCCTGCTGCTCGCCTGCGCCGCCGGACTCTGTGGCATCCTCCTCGGCTGGGCTGCCGACCGCGCCCTCGTCTCCTGGGCCGCCACGCAGTTGCCGCAGGGCATTGCTATTGGCGTCGACGCGCCTGTTCTCGCCTTCAGCGTCGCTGTCTCGCTGCTCACCGGAATCCTGACCGGCCTCTTTCCTGCTCTGCAATTATCGCGGGCGGATCTCAACCTCGCGCTCCGCGAAGAAGGCCGTGGCGTCTCCGGCAGCCGCTCGCGTGCTCGCCTGCGCAGCGCCCTCGTCGTCGGTCAGATCGCCCTCTCCCTCCTCCTCCTCATCGGAGCGGGTCTGCTGGTGCGCAGCTTCTCGCGCCTGCTGCGCACCGATCCCGGCTTCGAACCCGCCCACATTCTCACCATGGAAATCGCGCTACCCACCGTCAAGTACGCGAAACCGCAGCAGCAAATCGACTTCTTCCAGGAAGTCCTGCGCCGCGTCTCGGCGCTGCCAGGCGTGCAGGACGCCGCCATCTCCGCCACGCGCCCGCTGGCGTTCCGCCGCATGACGCCGATGCTCCCCGAAGGCCAGCCGAACGTGCCGCTGGCGCAGCGCCCCATTCTCGACATCGAAGCCGTCAGCCCGCGCTGGTTCTCCACCCTGCGCGTGCCCATCCTCGCCGGCCGCGCATTCAGTGAGGCCGACAACGCCACTGCCCCGCAGGTCGTCGTCGTCAACCAGAGTTTCGCCCGCCGCTTCTGGCCGAACCAGAACCCCATCGGCAAACACATCGTCGTCGGACGCGGCCCGCAGCCCTCCGAAGTCGTCGGCCTCTCGCAGGACGTCCACAACCGCGGCATTGCCGAGGACGCAATGCCGCAAATCTACATCCCCTTCCGGCAGCTTCCCTGGGGTGACATGAACCTGCTCGTTCGGACCGGCGTTGCGCCGCTCAGCCTGGCACCCGCCGTCGAGGCACAGATCGCCGCCGTCGATCCCGATCAGCCCGTCACCGCGGTGCAAACCGTAAATGATCTGATGGACACAGGCCGCGCGCAGCCGCGCTTCCTCATGCTGCTGCTCGCCGCCTTCTCCGCGACCGCGCTCGCGCTGGCTGCCATCGGACTCGCCGCCATGCTCGCCTGGTCCGTCGTGCAGCGCCGCCAGGAACTCGCCATCCGGCTCGCCCTCGGCGCCGAACGCCGCGATATCCTCCGGCTCGTTGTCCGCGATGGCCTGCTCCTCGCCTGCACTGGAATCATCATCGGCCTCGCCGCAGGCATCGGGCTCACGCAGCTCATGGCCAGCATCCTCTACAAAACCAGCACGCATGATTGGGCCGCCTTCATCCTCGCGCCGCTCCTCTTTCTGTTGATCGCCTGGGTCGCCAGCTATCTGCCCGCGCGCCGCGCTACCCACGTCGATCCCGTCGAAACCCTCCGCGCCGGCTGACAATTCTCGCCCCACTGGTGTCTATTACCATCGTCGAGGTGCCTCCGATGACGACGCACAGCATTGTTTCTTTGGGCGTACTCCCGTTGTTCTGTGCCGCCTCTGTCGCGCAACTGACCGCTCCGCAGCCTAAGGCGCCTGCGGCGATTCCGATGCCGGCATGGCGTGCGGCCGAATCCTATGCGATCTACTCGAAAGCGATGCCTCTCGGCGAAACCGCCTCACCCGGATGGCCCCACGATTTGTGGCTCATCAAGGACGCCACCATCACTGCTGTCCGGCCAAACGAACCGTGTCACACGGATCCGAAATCGTCCGACAAATACAGCACCAGCATGAATCCGCATATCGGTGTGCACCCGCCCAAACAGTACGAGCAGGATTTTCGCGAGATTCTCGCCGACTTCGACGCACACTGCCACGAGAGCGTCACCCTCGATGCCAGCCTCTTCGAGACGCCAGTCCCAGTCCGGCTCCTCAGCCCTGCCGAACAGAACGAGTTCCGCTTCGTGCACAACAACAGCCCGTCATCCTTCACGCCGCAAATGGCAAACGCCGCAGAGAAATTTCGCGGAGCTCCCGCCCTTTACGGATTCAGCGAAGTCTACTTCAATGCCCATCAGACCGTGGCGCTCGTCTATGCAACGCACTGGTGCGGCAGCCTCTGTGGACAGGGCATGTGGCTGGCCTTTGCTCTTGAGAATGGCAATTGGAAGCGACTGACCTGGAACGCCACCACCTGGATCTCCTGACCTCCGCGCACGCGCACAACAGAAAAGGCCGCCCTTTCGGACGGCCTTTCCTAAACCCTACACCCTATTCCCTACACCCTACTTATCCGTCTGATCGATGAACCGTTCCACATCTCCCCGCAGATCCTTCAGCGCATCCACGTTCAGATACACCATGTGACCCGCTGGATAATAACCAAACTCCACGTTCTTCCTTAGATCCGGAGCCAGCATCATCCCATCCAGCGCCTGCTCCGTCAGGAAGAACGGCGTCGCCAGATCGAAGAGTCCGTTCGCCGAAAACACCTTCAGCTTCGGATTCTTGCGCATCGCGTCGGCCAGATCGCCCGCCACGTACGGCATCTGCTGCTCCCGGCCAAACCCGCGCGCAGGCATGCCCGGTGGACGATGATGCCAGTCCCACTCGCCGATGCTTCCCGCAGAAACCCGGTACGTCGCCGGATCGATGGCGTCGAATTTCAGTTCACGCACCAGATAGTCGTGGAAGGCTGCGATGAAAGCTCCGGCAATCCCAGTATCCGACGGATCGTAGCCTGGGAACTCGCCGGCATTATCGACGTCCGTTGCCTCGAAGCGAGCATCGTAGCGGCCCAGGATGTCGCCCTCATCGCGCAGCAACTCCTTGCGAAACCGCGTCGGGTTGATGCGCAGGTTGGCTTCCTTCACGTACTGCACGCTCAGTCCCGTGAACTGCGATACCTTCTGCGCGATCGCGTTCAGATGCTCCGGCGTAATCGCATCGCCTTCCCACAACGCCTCGGCATAATCGCCACGCGCAAACGTCCGCACCTGCTCGATGAACGCCTTCATATCCGCCGGCTTGTTCTGCAGCTTGTTGTGGTAATAAGCAATCGCTGCATACGACGGCAGATTGCCCACGTAGTCCGCGTCCAGCCCCGGCGACATCACGTTGTAGTTCAGAATCGACGACAGCAGCACGATCCCGTTCAGATAAATCCCGTCTCCTTCGAGCGAATCCGACAAGCCCGCCGATCGCGTCGTGCCATACGATTCGCCGAACAGATACTTCGGTGAGTTCCACCTGTCATTCACCGTCACCCAGCGCACGATAAATTTCGTGAACGCCTTCAGATCCTGATCGACGCCGGTGAAGTCCTTCGGCGTGCCCTTCCCCACCGGCCGCGAAAACCCGGTCAGCGGCGCATCGATAAAGACCAGGTCCGTCTTGTCCAGCAGGCTGTACTGGTTCGGCACCAGATGGTACGGCGCCGGCCCCGTCGCCTGCGGGCTCGCCGTCTCCACGCGCACCGGGCCCACCGATCCCATATGCAGCCAGATCGTCGCCGACCCCGGCCCTCCGTTATAGAGGAACGTCACCGGCCGGGTGTTCGGATCGGCCCCGTCCAGCGTGTACGCAACAGAAAAAATGCTGCCGTATGGATGGTCGTCTTCTCCATCCTTAATCAGCAGAGTGCCTGCGGTTGCCGTGTAATGCAGCGTCTTCCCGCCCAGAGTCATGTCGTGGTGTGTGACGGAGCTCTTCTCCGGAGGAATGGCCTGCGCGGCCTCTCCTCTGTTCTGCTCCTGCCTATTCTGCTCCGGTCTGTTTTGGTCGGGCCGGTTCTGGTCTGGCTGGTTCTGATTCTCCGTTCTCGGCTCATCCTGCCTGCGCCGCTCCTGCGCCTGACCGGGCAGCATCACCCCGGCAACGAACAACGCCCCAAACACCAGGGCACAGCTTCTGCGTCCCAACTGGCTCAACTCATTCCTCCAAAGTAAAGCGATCGCATAAACCTGAACCCACACTCGCCGCAGTAAACGACGGGTGTCCAGGCCGCAAACCAGTCTGCTTCAGAGGATCGCTTTCCTGCAAGCCCGCGCCCAAAATGAAAACGGCGCCGGATTCCCCGACGCCGTTGTTTTCGCTACCAGCTACGAGCTACCAGCTACCGGCTTCCTCAGGCTCCCGTGCCGCGCACCACCACATTGGCCGTGCGCACCAGGATCTTGAGATCCAGCCACAGGCTCCAGTTCTCCACATAGGCGGTATCGAGCGCGATGTACTTCGCAAACGAGGGATCGTGCCGCGCCTGCACCTGCCACAGCCCGGTCACTCCGGGCAGCACTTCCAGCCGGCGGAAGTGCTCCAGTTCGTACTTCTCCACTTCCGTCGCGATCGGCGGCCTCGGTCCCACGATGCTCATCTCGCCGCGCAGCACGTTCAAAAACTGCGGCAACTCGTCCAGACTGTACTTCCGCAGGAAACGTCCCAGCCGCGTGATCCGCGGATCGTTGGACATCTTGAAGAGGATGCTGTCGCGCTCGTTCATCGCCACCAGATCCTTCTTCATGCGCTCCGCGTTTTTCACCATCGTCCGGAACTTGAAGCAGGGGAACACGCGTCCCCGCTTCCCGATCCGCTCGGAGATGTAGAACACCGGCCCTTCGCTGTCCAGCTTGATCGCCAGCGCAATCGCCGCCATCAGCGGAGCCACCGCAATCAGAGCCGACAGCGAAATCACGATGTCCACGATCCGCTTCAGGAACAAACCAATCACCCGCGGCTGCCGCCTGTGCAGTGTCGACACCGGGAAGATGCCCAGGTACTCGACCGGCGCATTCGTGCCCAGCTCGCCGTAATAGCCGGCAATCGCCCGCACATCGAAGCCCAGATCGCGCGCATCCTCCAGCAGGCGCACCGCCTGCTCCGTCGGGTAATACTCCCCGATTACCACTTCATCGATGAAATGCGTTCGCGCCAGCTGGCGCAGCTTCTCCACCCCGCCCAGAATCTGCTCCGAGGCAATTTCGCTGCTGATCGAAGCTCCCGGTGCCGCCATGAATCCGACAAACCGGTATCCGAGCTTGAGTTCCTGCTGCAAATGGCTGCTCAGCGCATAGCTCATCTGGTTCGTTCCCAGAATGACTACATTCCGCAGCTCGATCCCCTTCTCATAATGCCGGTAACGAGAAATGTGCCAGATCGTGCGCCGTACCGAGAGAGCAGCCGACGACGCGACGATCAGCAGGATCACCAGCATCCTGGAGATCATCACCGCATGGAACAGGTACAGCGTGCCGCACAACATCAGGCCCGCATTCAGACAGGCCTGCAGAACCAGGCGAATCTCATGCGCGACTCTGCACCCTGGATTCGCCGCATACAGACCATACAGGCTGCTGACCACGATGTAGGAAACGATGAACCAGCCGACGTAGGCCAGTTCCAGCGACCCCAGGTGATAACGCTCCGGCAGCGTCCCGGGGAACAGCCGCGCGGCCAGTGTTGACCGCAGCACCAGGGCCAGCCCGAACGCCAGCAGGATCATGAGCAGATCGTTGAACACCATCACCGCTGCCACGGCCGCTGAGGGAGCGATGCGGCTCCGCCGGCCCGCCGGCAGTTGAGACACCGATGCCGGCGCTTCCTTTGCGGCAGTACCGTTTCTCAGGTATTCGGATGTGGCCATGTCAGCTTTGCCTGGTCTCGCGGTTGCGCCTGAAGAGACACCCGTTTCGGCCCCTCAGCACACGCTGGTCCAAATCTTGTTTTAAGGTCAGAAGTCCTGCAGAAATTGAAAGGTACGGCCCGTGCGGAAGTTCTCTCCATCCACCTCGGTCCACGCTGATTACCCCGCGACCCGCCTCTTGCCTGGGGTGAAGGAGAGCCTGCCTTCTTGTCTACTAAGCACCATATAACAGATGAGCCCCATCTGCCTGTTGAATTTTCTGCTACTACCGTTGAATCATTGCAGTTCTGGATTCGGCGTCCTGAAAAATCCCGGCGCCGCCGATGTCCGTCTCGCCAATATTCGTTCGCCGAAACTTCCCTGTTCTGGCGCACGATACTAGAGACGCGTTGCACGAATGTCAATTCCCCGATCGCATTTCGTTGTGAATCCCGAGCCAGAGTGTGCCGCTTCGGCACATCTGCGGCGGGTGACCTCGATTTTGCGGTACAAACGTCACATGCAAACCGCCGCGTTGGACCGGCTCCGCGATCTGATCTGGGAACAAGCCAAACCCGTCGACAAATTTGGCCACCAGCCCCGCCTCCAGGCGCTGGTCGAAGCCGTCGGCGCCGGGCTCGACTACGACGACGACGTTGTCCTGGCCGCGGCCTGGCTCCACGACCTGGGCGTCTTCGTCGGCAATCGTCCTGAAAATCCCGAGGACCTCGCCAGCTGGGACCACGTCGCATACGCCTGCCGGCATGCCCCCGAGATTCTGCGCGAAGCGGGCTTCCCCCAGGACAAAATTCCCGCCGTCCTTCAGGTCATTCGCGAGCACCAGCCCAAAGACGAGCCAACCACCACCGAGGCCATCATCCTCCGCGACGCCGACATCCTCGAGCAGTTGGGGGCGATCGGCATCCTGCGCACCGTCAGCAAGGTCGGCCGTGATACCCGCTTCCCGCGCTTCTCTGACGCCGTCGCGGCTCTGCGCCGCAGCCTCGAGCATCTCCCGGGCTACATCCGCCTCCACACCACACGCCGCCTCGCCGAGCCCCGCATCCTCATCCTCCAGGCCTTCATTACCGCTGTGGAGGACGAAGCCGGCCCGAACCTCTTCTGATCCGCCTTTGCAGCGCGCCGTTAGAATCGAAACAGTACCTTGCCTCGGTTTCTTATCTCCGCGACAAATACTCGGTCCTCCCGCACCGGCATCCTCGCTGCTGCTCTGTTCGTCAGCGCCGTTCTGTCGCCGCCCGCACCCGCGCAAAGCTCCACGGCGGAGCTGCGGCTGCACATCCTCGATTCGCAGGGGCTCGCGCTGCCCTCGCAAGTCCTCATCGTCAGCGACGCAAACCAGGTGCATGAAACGCTGGCTACGGACGCCATGGGCAATCTCACCGTTCGCCGCCTGCCCTACGGCAGCTATCTCATCGATGCCGAGCACCCGGGCTTTGCACCCGCGCGGAAGATCGTCGAACTGGATTCCGCTATTCCGCTGGACGTCCGTCTAAACCTGCAGCCCGGTCCCACCACAACCTCAGTAATCGTGACTGCGACCCAGACGCTGCTCGCTCGCGACCAGGCCGGCACCGTTAATCGCATCGGTCAGGGCCAGATCGCCACCCGGGCGGCTTCCCTGCCCGGCCGCGGCCTCATCGATCTGGTGGACTCTCAGCCGGGCTGGCTCTACGAAGGCAATGCTGTGCTGCACCCCCGCGGCTCGGAGTACCAGACGCAGTTCGTCGTCGACGGAATCCCGCTGACAGAAAACCGCTCCCCGGGCTTCGGCACGCAGATCGAGGCCGCCGATGTCCAGTCCATGGCCGTCTACACGGCCGGTATTCCGGCGGAGTACGGCCGCAAGATGGGCGGCGTGATCGAGGTCAATACGCTTCGCAGCCTGCAGCCGGGCCTGCACGGCGAAGCAGACCTTTCCGGCGGCAGCTTCGCCACGGGCGACGGCTTCGCTGACCTGAATTACGGCTGGGGCCGCAACAGCGTGGGCGCGAACGCCGGGGGTGCGACAACGGATTGGTACGAGAACCCGCCCGTCGTTCAGAACTACACGAACCACGGCACAACGTCGGACTTCGGCGGCAATTTCGAGCGGCAGTTTTCCCCGCGCGACCGGCTGAGCACAAACGTACTGCACGAGTCAGCGCGGTTCCTCGTCCCGAACGAGCAGATCCAGCAATCTGCCGGACAGCGGCAGAACCGGACCAGTCTCGAAACCATGGGAACGGCGGCGTGGCAGCTTATTTTTTCGCCCGCCTCGCTCGCAGAGCTCAGCGGTATGGTGCGTGACGACACTGTCCGCCTCGCGTCGAACCCGCAATCCACGCCCATCGTCGCCGCGCAGGACCGCGGCTTCCGCGAGGGCTACATCAAGGGCACGTTGACGCGGGAGTGGAAGCGCCAGGAATTCAAGGCAGGATTCGAAGGCGACTTCATGCATCTGCATGAGGGCTTCACGTACGCCATCACCGATCCCACCCGATTCGATCCGGGCACGCCCCAGACCTTCACCTTCTTCGATCGGGCCCCGGACCGCGAAGGGGCACTCTTCGCCGAAGACACGCTGCGCCTGGGCGACTGGAGCATTGCGCCCGGACTGCGCTGGGACGACTACGCCCTCATCGTCCACCAGAGCGCGTTCAGTCCCCGCCTTGCCATTGCCCGCTACTTTCCTCATGTCCAGATGGCCGCGCACGCCGCGTATGACCGCGTCTTTCAGACGCCCGCCTTCGAGAACATCCTGCTCTCCAGTTCGCCGGAGGTGATCTCCCTTGATCCGCTCGTGCTCCGCAAGCCCGTCGAGCCCTCGCGCGGCAACTACTACGAAGCAGGGATCAGCAAAGGCATCCGCCAAACCCTTCGTCTCGACATCAATACATATCTCCGCAGGCTAAGCAATTTCGCAGACGACAATCCTCTGCTCGACACCTCCATCAGCTTCCCCATCAGCTGGCGGTCAGCCTCCATCTTTGGCGCGGAAGGCAAGGTGGACCTGCCCCGCTGGAAACGCCTCTCGGGATATGCCAGCTATTCCTATATGGAAGGCACGTCCTGGCTGCCCCTCACCGGCGGCTTGTTCCTCGGAAACCAGGCCACGCAGGTGCTGGAGCGGACCAGCGGCCGCCAGTGGATGACGCAGGATCAGCGCAACACCATCCGCACGCGCTGGATCGTTCGCCTGCCCTGGGAACTGCAGGCGGCCTCTGGCCTCGAATACGGCTCGGGATTGCCCGTGGACTTCGACGGCACGCGTCAGCAGGCGCTCGACCAGTACGGGCCGCGACTGGTCAGCCGGGTCAACTTCGCCCGCGGACGCGTCGATCCTTCCCTCTCCATCGACGCCTCGGTCGCGCGCGAATGGACCCGCGGCGACCGCCTCAGGATTCGCCTGCAGGCCGACGGCGAGAACCTGAACAACCGGATCAACCTGCTGGACTTCGCCGGCCTCTTCTCCGGCAACGCCGTCGAGCCACCCCGCAGCGGCAGCCTTTCTCTGCAGCTGAAGTTCTGAACGTGTGCTCTTCGCCCGGGCAGGTTCGCCTGCCGCCAGAACTGCCGGTCCGATATCCTCAATTTTTCCCATCAACTTCGCTGGTTTCAGTGCCTTATCAGGCAGAAATGTCAAAATGTGGTTGTTTTCCTCGCCGGAGTGCGCGCACAATTGCTCCCTGACGTTGCACTCCGTAAGTGTTCTGAACGTCGAGGTGGCGCCCCATGGAACCCTCTGCTTCAACACCGGACAGGGTCAAAGTGCTCGTCGTCGACGATGAGCACTCGATCGCCGATACGCTGAGCATCATCCTCCGGCAGCATGGATTCGATACGGCGACCGCCTATTGCGGAGCGACGGCTGTGGAAGCTGCGCGCCTCTGGGACCCGGACGTTCTCCTCACCGACGTGGTCATGCCCGACATGAACGGCATCGAAGCCGCGGTCCTCATTCAGGCAACACATCCCAAATGCAAAGTCCTGCTGTTCTCAGGGCAATCCGCCGCGCAGGAGATGATGATGGCTCGCCTCGACGCGGCCCACTTCCGGTTCCTCCAGAAGCCTGTTCATCCTGTCGATTTGATTGATTCTCTGCGTACCCTCGTGGCCAGTGAGCCACGCACCGGACCGCTCGAACGCGCGTCCTGAATTCGACTCGCCTCTCCCCATTCACTCGTTCTTCAGTCTCCTGAGCGCTTCGACCACCTTCGACGGATGCGCAGGCTTGGCCAGCAGGGGGAACTCATAGCCTCTCTCTCGGCTATCGGCGAGAATGTCAGCGATGCCGGTCTGGCCGGAAATCAGCAGGATCTTCGTCGCGGGATACTTCTGCGTGATTGCGATCGCCAGTTCCACCCCGTTCATGGCCGGCATCATAATGTCCGTCAGCAGGTAATCCGGACGGAACGAGGCTGCCATTTCCAGGGCTCCGAAACCCTCGTAAGCGGTCTTCGCCTGAAATCCGGCGCGGCGAAGAATTGCAGCCGTGGTGTCCGCGAGCAGCCTTTCATCATCGACAACAAGAACCCTCGCCTGCGCCGCAGCTCCTCCCTCAGCATCCGAATCCGAGATTTGCAGTTCAGACGGAGGCGCGGAAAATTCGTCTGCGAGGTGAATCACTGAACCAGGAAGCTCCACCGTCAGGCCGCCTCCCTGGATTCGGATCCATGGCCATTCGTCATTTTCGATTGCGCGCGGTCGAAGGGAAGATAAATCGTCACTGCAGTGCCGCTGTCCCCACGCTCCGTGCTGCTCGATATCGAGATCTGGCCGCCGTGGCGCTCCACCAGCTGTCTGGCCACCCAGAGCCCAATTCCGGTTCCGAGGTTTCCCTTCGTCGTAAAGAAAGGCTCGAATACCCTGGCGATGTTTTCCCGCCGAATGCCGTGCCCGGTGTCGCTCACCACAATGCGCAGGCCATCCTGCTCTTCCTGCCTGGTTCGCGTTGTCGTGATCGACAATTTGCCTCCTTCCGGCATCGCGTCGATGGCATTCGACACCACATTGGAGAACACCTGAACCATTTCGCCGGAACGAACGCGAATCTTCCTCAGATCGTTGAACGTGGCCTCGACCGTGATGTTATGGGCAAGCAGTTTGCTCCTGTACACCGACAGCACGTTCTCGATGAGGTTGTGCAGATGGACCTCTGACGGCGATCCTGTATCCCGGTAGTAGCCGAGCGTCTGCCGCGCGATGTGCGAAACCCTCTCCAGTTCGCTCTCTGCCGTGGCCAGGTAATTCTGGATTTCCTCCTGCGAGACGCCGTCCTGGCGGGCGAGATAAATCAGGTTCAGCACCGACGCGAGCGGGTTGTTAATCTCGTGAGCGATGGCTGCCGCCATCCGTCCCGTCGTGGCGATCTTCTCCGCTTCAATGGCCATGCGCTCAACCTTTTTCCGGTCCGAAACATCCCGCGCGATCTTCGATCCTCCAACCACTTCTCCATTGCTGTTACGGATGGGAGAAATGGTGATCGCCACTTCCCGGATTTCGCCGCTCTTGCTCACGCGCGTTGTTTCGTAGTGCTCGATCTTCTCGCCGGCCCTGAGCTTGCGCAGGATCTCCGCCTCCTCATGACGGAGATGCTCCGGGATCAGCCGCAGAATCGACTGGCCGATGATCTCGTCTGGTTCATAACCGAACAGTTTCTGCGCTCCGTTGTTCCAGGTTTGGATAATGCCGTTCAGATCCTTACTGATGATGGCGTCGTCGGCCGAATCGACGATGGCAGCCAGCCGAAAGCGGCTTTCATCGCCGCGCCGCCGCTCTGTAATGTCGCGCGCGATCTTCGAAGCGCCAATAATGCGGCCATTGTCATCCTTGATCGGCGAGATCGTGACCGAGATGGCAAATTTCTCCCCGTTTTTTCTTACCCGTGTGGTTTCGAAGTGCTCGATGCGCTGCCCGGAGCGAATCTTCGCCAGAATGAAGTCTTCCTCGTGCTGCAGTTCCGGCGGAATGAGCCGCAGGATCGACTGGCCGACGATCTCGTCCGCTTCGTACCCAAAAATGCGGCGCGCCCCTTCGTTCCAGCTGCTGATGATGCCGTTCAGGTCTTTGCTGATGATCGCGTCGTCCGACGACGTGATGATGGCCGCAAGGAAATTCTTTGCCGCGCCGGTCAACACACTGGGCTTGCCGAACAGCTTCGCCGCGGTTTCTGGCTTCGTCAAAAGGGCCCGCTCCGAAGGGTAGAATGCTGCAGGAATTCGCAGAGGTACACTGGTCCTTCAATGATGGATGCAGGTTCTCATCCGATTGGTTTTTCAGCGAATCGAGGATGGGAAAAATTGCTGCTCCCTGCCGAAACTCCCAGCCAAAAATCCGCCACTGGTTGAGCCCACGTCTGCCCGTCGAGCGCCGACACCGCTATGTGCTAGCATGGCCCAATTCTCCTTCCCCAATTTGAACTCCACGCGGAGGACCCATTGGCCCTGACCATCTCCGGCCTGTCCAAGACCTACCCCAACGGAGTAAAGGCGCTCCGTAATGTCTCCCTGACCATCGGCAACAACATGTTCGGCCTTCTCGGACCGAACGGCGCGGGCAAGAGCACGCTGATGCGCACCGTGGCCACCCTTCAGGATGCCGACTCCGGCTCGGTCGACCTCGATGGTCTTGACGTCCTCGCCAAAAAAACCGAGGTCCGAAAGCTCCTCGGCTACCTGCCCCAGGAGTTCGGCGTTTACCCCCGCATTTCCGCGTCCGACATGCTCGCCCATCTCGCCGTGATGAAGGGCATCACCCAATCCGGCGAGCGCAAAGAGATGGTCGATGCGCTGCTGCACCAGACCAATCTGTGGGAGGTCCGGAAAAAGTCGCTCGCCACCTACTCCGGCGGCATGAAGCAGCGCTTCGGCATCGCGCAGGCGCTCCTCGGCAAGCCGAAGCTCATCATCGTCGACGAGCCGACCGCAGGCCTCGACCCCGCCGAGCGCCACCGCTTCCTGAACCTGCTCAGCTCCATCGCCGGCGACGTCACCGTCATCCTCTCCACGCATATCGTCGAGGATGTCCGCGAACTCTGCCCGCGCATGGCCATCATCGCCAACGGCACGGTGCTCGTTGAAAGCTCGCCGGCAGAAGCGCTCGAAGCGCTCCATGGCAGGATCTGGTCGAAGGTGGTCTCCGGTGACGAAGAGCTCAAAGCGCTCGAATCGTCCATGCAGGTCATCTCCACGCACCTGATTGGCGGCCGGCACGAGGTCCGTGTTTACGCCGACTCCAGTCCCGGCGAAGGCTTCCGCGCCTCAGAGTCCGAGCTCGAGGATGTCTACTTCCTGTCGCTCGCGCGTCACGCCAACAACTAAGCCGGAGAGCACGCCATGCGACAGTTTCTGGAATTCTTCCTCTTCGAGCTGAAGTTCCGCTTCAGGAGCATCTCCACCTACGTCTACTTCACCATCTGGTTTTTCTTCAGCTTCCTTTCCGTCGCGTCGGAGAGCTTCGGCCCCATCGCCTTCAACAATGGCAAAGTCCTGCTGAACGGGCCGTACGCCAACATCCAGAACGATATTGGGGCCACGTTCTTCGGCATCATCATCATCGCCGCTATCTTCGGCACGTCGATCCTGCGCGACTTCCAGCGGGATACCACGCAGATCATCTTCACCAAGCCGATCTCCAAATTCGCCTACCTCGGCGGACGCTGGTTCGGTTCGTTCATCATCACCACCATCGTCTTCTTCGGTCTGATCCCCGGCGAGATGCTGGGGACGCTCGCGCCCTGGGCCGATCACGCCCGCATTGCTCACGCGCCCCTGAGCTGGTATTTTCAGCCGTTCTTCTCGATCGTCGTCGTCCAGATCTTCTTCCTCGGCTCGCTGTTCTTCCTCGTCGGAGCGCTCTCGCGCCGCGTCTTCATCGTCTATCTCCAAGGCGCTGCTGTGTTCGCCGTGTATCTCTTTTATGCCGGCGCCTTCCTCTCCACGCGCAGCCTCAATCGCTTCTGGCCCGGCATCTTCGATCCCATCGGCCTTCTCGTCAGCGACGGCCTTACGCGCTACTGGACCGTCGTCGACAAGAACACCCTGCTCTTCTCCTGGTCGCCACACGTCGCACAGGGACTGTTCCTCTACAACCGCCTCCTCTGGTGCGGCTTCGGCGTCCTCACGCTCGCTGCGCTCTGGATGTTCTTCCCCATGTCGCTCGAGGCGCTCACCGCGCGCGTCAGCAGCCGCCGGGCGAAGCTCGCCGCCGAGCAGGAGGAGGACATTCGGCCGGTCCGCAGCCTGGTGACGGTGCGCGCGCCCCTGGTGCATCAGCTCTTCGGACCCGCCACCACCTGGGCGCAGTACCTCTCGCTCACGCGCCTGCGCATGCGCAACATCGTCCGCGACATTCCCTTCTGGGTGCTGTGCATCCTGATGGCCGGCCTCTCGTGCAGCAATGGACGGTTCGCCGGCAAGTTCGCAGGCCAGAATGTCTGGCCTGTCACCTACCTGATGCTCCAGGCGGTCGAGGGCATTGCCGTCCTGTTCTTCTTCATCATCGCCGCGTTCTACGCCGCCGAGCTCATCTGGCGCGAACGCGACACCCACTTCGAGGGCATCCACGACGCTCTTCCCGTCGGCGAGACGACCGACTGGCTGTCGAAACTCACCGCTCTCTGCTTCGTCGAGTTCGCGGTGCTCGCCGTCGCCGGGCTCTGCGGCATCTTCATGCAGGCCATCCAGGGTTACTACCACTTCGAGCTGCTCCAGTACTTCAAGGAGCTCTACTTCGTCACCTTCCCGCAGGTGCTCGTCTGCGCGCTGCTCGCCATGTTCGTGCAGACCATCGTCTCGAACAAATTCGTTGGCCACGCCATCGTGATCGGCGTCTTTGTCCTCGACCCCATTCTGTTTAATTTCGGGTTGGAAAATACGCTGTACCTCTTCGGGCAAACTCCGCCCTACACCTACTCCGACATGAACGGCTACGGGCACTTCGTCCTGCCGCTCTTCTGGTCGATCGTGTACTGGCTGTCGGTCGCCGCCTTCCTCGGCGTGCTCTCGATCGGACTGGCGCGTCGCGGCGCGGAAGACTCGCTCGGAGCTCGCCTGCGTGGCCTCCGCCGGAATTTCCGCCCCATCGCGCCGGCACTGGCCATTTGCCTGCTCGCTGCCATCGGCAGCGGCGGCTGGTACTACTACAACGGGCATGTGCTGAACGAGTATCTCAACGCGAAAGCCCGCCGCGATATCCAGGCTGGCTATGAACGCGACTTCAAGAAATACGAACACGTTCCCGAACCGAAGATCGTCTCGGTCGACGCCAACGTCGACGTTTACCCGGAGCGCCGCTCGTTCTCAGGCAGCGGCCATTTTGTTCTGCAGAACAAGACGCCGCAGCCGATCAGTGCCGTCCACGTCACCAACTCTCGCCAGTCAGTCAGCCACGTCGCTTTCGATCGCCCCTTCCACGTGGTCTCCTCGAGCCCGCGCGCGCTCTACACCATTTATGCGCTCGACAAGCCGCTCGCGCCCGGCGAGACCATGAACATGACCTTCGACGTGGGCTACACCAGCCGCGGGTTTAAAGATGGGAATGAGCGGGCCGAACTCGCCTACAACGGCACCTTTTTCGACTCCGAATATTTCCCCTTCCTCGGCTACAGCACGGACGTCGAGATCACCGATCCGCGCCGCCGCCGCGAAGAACATCTCGGCCCGCAGGAGCTTCTGCCTGCTCGTGGCGATGCCGCCGGCAGCGTCATGAATCTGTTTACCACCGACTCGGACTGGATCCACTACACCACTACCGTCAGCACCTCCGCCAACCAGATGGCGCTCGCTCCCGGATACCTGCAGAAAGACTGGATCGCCAACGGCCGCCACTACTACACCTACGACATGGGCCAGGTGCAGACGCTCGACTTCTACGCGTACATCTCCGGCAACTACCAGGTCACGCGCGATACGTATCAGGGCGTCAACGGACCCATCGCCATCGAGGTCTACCACCTGCCTGAGCACAGCTTCAACGTGGCGGACATGATCGCCGCCGCGAAGGCTGGGCTCGCGTTTTACGAGAAGGCGTTCAGCCCGTATCAGTTCCGCCAGTACCGCATCGTCGAGTTCCCCCGCTACCGCACTTTCGCGCAGTCCTTTCCCAACACCGTTCCGTTCTCCGAGGCGATCGGCTTCATCGAACGCATGGAGAAGCCCACCGATATTGACTTTGCGTACTTCGTCACCGCGCACGAGCTCGCTCACCAGTGGTGGGGACATCAGCTCATCGGCGCGCGCGTCGCCGGGTCGAACATGATGTCCGAGACACTCGCCGAGTACTCCGCCCTGATGACCCAGCAGCACCGCTACGGCGCGGCGAACATGCACAAGTTCCTGCGCTACGAGCTCGACCGCTACCTGCGCGGCCGCGGCGCGGAAGTCCGCCGCGAAGAGCCTCTGGCTCAGGTGCAGCAGGAGACCTATGTCTGGTACCAGAAGGGCGGCCAGGTGATGTACACCCTCGCCGACTACATCGGCGAAGACAAGGTCAATCTCGCCCTGCACAACTTCCTCATGCAGTACCGGTATGCGAATGCGGGCGACTCCCAGTCCGGCCCGTATCCTGACACGCGCGAGCTGGTCGCGGCGCTGCGCGCGCAGACGCCCGCGGACCTGCAGTACTACATCGACGACAACTTCGAGAACATCGTCCTCTACGACAACAAGGCGGTCTCTGCCACGGTGACGCCCACGCCTGACCACAAGTTCAAGGTCACGCTGGTAGTCGAAGCGCACAAAGTGAAAGCCGACGGCAGCGGCAACGAAACGCCGATGCACCTGCATGACCTGATCGACATTGGCGTCGTCAACGGGCCGCACGACGCCGAAACGCCGCTCTACCTGAAGAAGGAATGGATCAGCGACGGTCAACACACCTTCACTGTTGTCGTGGACAAGATGCCCACCCGCGCCGGCATCGATCCGCTGAACAAGCTCATCGATCGCAACGAGGATGACAACGAGATCGACGTGGTGAGGAAATAAGCGTCTGTAACGCGGGACCGCCGTTCGTACGGTTTGAAATGGAACAGTAGCCGACAAAGCCCACAATACGACCGCGATGCCCTGCTACTTCACACCAGCTTCTTCTGCTTTGCCTCTTCCAGCAGTTCCGGGTGCCTGCGAAGAGTCGGAGAGATCAAGCATCGATCCAGTTCGCCGATGATGAAAAAGACTGCGCGTGAAATCTTCTCAAATTCCTCCTTCGGCTCTGCAGCCTTGGCACTTATCAATAGGCCGTTCAGTTCCGAATCACATGCGCTGATCGCAGTCAGCAGGAGCCGCGCCTGCTCGGGATTTGAGAACAAATTGTTTGGTGACTCGGCGGAACGCCAGACTTCTGTCGGTGGGTCACCTTCCCCGTTTTGCTGCAGCCGGATTTCGATCCTGTCCCCGGCAGAGAGGCTCCCAAGTTCCCATTTTGAGTACACCGAGTTCGGCTCATCCGTTTTATCGAATGAATTAAGGACGATTGTCGCTGCGTCGGTTTCATCCGTTCCAATCCTTACGTTAAGGTGAGCACTCAGAACCCCCGTTCGGTTCAGGGATGCGCGAACCGGTGGTCCATCATTGACACTAACTTCGAGCAGCATGAGGAGATCCTAATCCAGGAAGAGTGATTAGACGGGTCACCGACTACACGGGCGCGACGGCTCCGGCGTGATTTCGATCAACTAAGATGATTGCGTCAATGAGGACCGTCTATCACGTGGTGATGTTTGTCGGAGACCCATTGGTGGCCATATTGGGTTTCCTCATGCTCCGGTACCCGCAAGCGTGGGCCAAAGTGAATGCACGTCTCGCTCACAAAGAGCTTTACGAGTTCGATTCCCTGAAACAACTGGCATCCACCAGGCGGGCTGGACTCCTAATGCTGATCCTGGCTGCATTCTCATTTTTGAGCCTGCTTGCTATGTATGCCCTGGTCCCGTTGAAGTGAGATATCACAATCCACGAACAGGCGGGTGTCTGAGCGAGATCGCAAAGTCACTGGCAACTCGGAGATGACGCGTATTCCTCCTCGTGGATCCCGGCCGTACGAAACGTGCGCGCACCGGCGAGAGCGGCAAAAGCAACCGCGGATCCTTCCGCCGTGCTGCGCACGACGTCAGGATGACAGAGGTTCAGAGGTTTGCCGGGGCGTGGAGTCGGTGGAGTACGTGTCGCGGATGTCGCAGCGGACGCCCTCGCCGTTTCGGTAGAAGTCGGTGGCGCGGCCGCCGCGGGCGCGAATGGCGCGGTCGCGGCGCAGGTTTGCCTCCAGGCGTTGGTCGCTTACGCGTTCAATGGTGCGCTGGAACTTCTCCGGGGCGTCGGCGAACTGGGGAGGTGGCACGACCGGCAGGGGACGTTCGACCTTCCAGGGTTGCGTTGGGTTGGCTGAGGCACCCATGTCTGCAACTTCGGGAGACCCGTTCGCCTCCAGCCCCATGTCTCCAACTTCGGGAGACATGGGGCACCCGGGTTCTCCGCAATCGTCGATTTTCGGGGGGACTGTGGCATCTGTTTGATCCTGCTGATCTTCAATGATTGGCCTCGCGGCCGGCTCGGCGCTTTCCGATTCCTGACTCCTGACTCCTGTCTTCTTCTTTCTCTCTTCGAACCGCTCGCGCTTCAACTGCTGTTCGAGCAGGCGCTCGGCACCTTTGCAGCAGCGGATGATCCCATTGGCGTTGGCGGCTGGCATCGCTCCCTGGGCGAGCGCGCGGGCGACCTGGGAGTAGACGTAGAGGATCGCCTGGGGATCTTCGAGCAGGGGGATGTCGATCGTGGAGCGGCCGTCGTTGAGGGCGCGGAAGAGGCCGTGGATGTAGCAGCGGTCGCGTTCGGCCACGGGCTTGTTGCGGCAGGGGTGTCCGCTGAGGGTGAGTTCGATGCAGTGGCGCTTCTCCTGCTGGGTCGTCATCGTTTCAGAATTCATGGTGCAATCC
>DASYYN010000209.1:0-4721 GCA_035933815.1 Acidobacteriaceae bacterium | reverse complement strand
TCGCCACGCGCAGCAGCAGGTTCCGCCCGGCGGCGGTCGCGCGCTCCGTCTGCTCAATGGACTGCAGCAGCGCCTGGGGCACGCGATCACGCCTTCCGATCGCCTCCAGCCGCACGCCGGCCTCGCGCAACCGCTGCTGCTCGATGCGCAGATACGCGCGCAGCAGCCAGAAGATGCTCTGTACTTCCATTGCGGGACGCCGCCAGTTGTCCGCCGAAAACGCGTACAGCGTCAGGCAGCTAACGCCCACCTCGGGCGCGTGCTCCACGGTGCGGCGCACCGCCGCCACTCCCGCACGATGTCCGGCCACTCGCGGCAGGCCGCGCCGCTCCGCCCATCGTCCGTTCCCGTCCATGATGATGGCCACGTGCAGGGCGCGCTGCTTCTCACTGTGCATCGCTCGCTCCTGCCGGCAGCGAACTGTACCAGTCGATGCCGCGCGTGAAGTACATGGCCGCCGCAACCGCCGCAAAGCTGGCAATCGCGCCCACCAGCAGCGCATTGTCTTCGAGGCGCAGCAGCAGATAAATCAGCACGTACAGCAGAGTGAAGACGACCAGCGCCCGGAATCCCTGCAGCCGGCTCGCGAAAATCCATCCGGCGTTGGCCGCCAGCAGCCCTACGGTCGCTGCTCCCGCGATCAGGAATCCAAAATCGAATCCGATGCGTTCCGCTAGCGACAACAGAAGCAGGTAGAAAATGATTTGCGCGATGCCGACCAGAATGTACTGCGCCGGATGCACGCGCCGGCGGGTCGTCACCTCAAAGATGAAATAGGAGAGAAACACCAGCCCGAGGAACAGCGGCACATACTTGAGCGAGCGGTTTACGGACTGATACGGATCCGCCAGCTCGACAAATGAAACGCCCAGCGCCGTGTCCTCGAGATTCATCACAGAAGTGCTCATCCCCTCAGCGCGAACGCCGCGAGCCATGAAGGGCACGGACCACTCCGCAGTGAAACCGGAATTTGTAACCGTGCGCGTTGCAGGAAGGAAGCTGCCGTCGAACCCCGGGCTCGGCCAATCTCCCTGCTCGTTGAGGCGCGTTGATTTCCCGTACGCCAGCACCGCCAGCCGCTGCGCTCCCGAAAACCGTAGTGCAGCCGACACCGTGAACTGCCGGTTCGGCTGGATGATCTCCGGCAAGCGTGCGCCGAAGAGCGTGAGCCGCACCTGCTTCGGCTCGCCGCCGAAGGTCATGTTCTGCAAAGTGTCCGCCGGGGCAAGCGTCACCGTCTTTCCTACGGCCGTCAACACGGCATCGGCCAGCGCGCCGCGCGGATCGCTCACACCGACCACAACCTCGGCCCGATCCCAGTCCAGCGTGGCGCCCTGCGGCGCCGCCGCCGGAACGCCCGTCAAATCGAAGCTGGAATCCAGCTTCAGATCGGCCTGAAACACCGGCACTCTGAATAGGGAGCGGTGCCGCTCTGCGATTGTCGTCTTCACCGTTGCTGACGCCTGCGCCGGGAAAACAAGATACATCCCGTGTCTCGCCCGCTCAGCGGGGGAGGCCGCCGGAATGTCGTAGGGAACAAGCAGCACCGGCCCCAGGAAAGTCTGCTGGCCGCCCACATGCTGGCTGATCTCCTTCACCACATCCGCTTGGCGGTTCTGCCGGTCGGTAATCAACGAATCGACCAGCAGCGCCGGGATCATCATCAGCAGCGCCAGAAAACAAACAAAGATGAGCTTCACACCCATCGACCATCTCCTGAACATCGCCGGCAGCATGGACTGCTGCGCGTATGGACTGCTCATCGGTTCCTCCATGAATTCTCGCTTTGCAACGCAAAGCGACTCAACGCACGCATCCTACTTTGCATCGTAAAGCTCCCTCGCAAAAAATTTTAGGCCCTGCTCGGCGCCAGGTTCCGCACCCCGGCCGCAGCCTCTTCGGTTCCCTTTGCCGCGTCCCGCACCACCTGCTCCAGGGTTTCCAGATATTCGAGATACCGCTTGCGCCCCGACGCGGTGATGCGGCACACCGTCTGCGGCCGGTTGCGATCGTGGCCTTTCAGGATCTCCACCATCGCGTCCTTTTCGAGTACGCTCAGGTGCCGGCTCAGATTGCCGTCCGTCAGCGCGCACAGCTGCTTCAGCTCGTTGAATGTCAGCCCCTTCGGGTGCGTGATCAGCGACGTCAGCACGCTCAGCCGCGCCCGCTCGTGGATCACCCGATCCAGCCCCTCATATGCGAAACGCCCTTCATTCGTGGGCGTCTTAGCCTTCATCCCCAGACTCCTTTGCCGAGAAAAACAAAATCGCCGCCACCAGCAACTGTCCCGCGCCGAAACCGATCGCCATCGCCCACGGCGAGAGCGCCCGGCTTCCGCCCAGCCCAATGCAGCACAGTCCGGTCAGCAGGTACCACGCGCCCGCCGCAAAGATCGGCCGCGGCAAAAACCTGCACGATGAAAAGATCCCCAGGCTGAACACCACCTGCCACAGCCCCGGCACCATCCATGCCGCTGCAGGCGTGGTCTGCGAAAGCACAATCGTCAGCAGCAGGCCCGCGCCCACCGCCGGCAAAAATTGCTCCACGGCCATCCGGATCATCTCGTCTGACATGCCGGAGTGCATGCGCCGGCTGCGCGTGTACATCTGCACGCCGGTCAGCGACGCTGACAGCACCGCCGTCGCAATCCACAGCGTCAGATACCGTCCCATCTGCTGCGCGGGAGCCGGTACCCACACCGCCTGCACGCCCGATGCCGCCAGCGCAAAGACGCCGGTCGCCGCCAGCGTTGCCGGGCCGTAGCCGCGGAATTCCGTGCTCCGCGCCACCTGTCGCCGGATGCTGCTGATATCGCCAAGCGCTTTGTGCAGGTCGTCCACGGCGGGCTCCACTTTACATTGCAAAGTAACGCCGCCGCCGTAAGTCTGTCAACAGAATTTCTCCTCCACCTTGGTGGGATACGCTGAACGGAGACCCTCATGACCGAAGATCATCGCGTCGCCGTCGTCACCGGAGCTGCCCAGGGCATCGGCCGCCGCACCGCCGGACTGCTCGCCGGGCGCGGCTATCGTGTTGCCCTCCTTGATCTCCGCGAGCCTGCCGCCACCGCACAGGCCATCAAGTCTCAGGGCGGCGAGGCCCTCGCTCTCACCGGAAACGTCACCGACGAAGCCTTCGTGGAACACTCTGCGGCCCGGGTGCTCGAAAGCTGGAGCCGGGTCGACGTGCTCGTGAACAATGCCGGCATCAGCCTGATCTCTCCCGCCGAGCAGACCAGCGCCGCCGATTACCGTCACGTTCTCGAAGTGAACCTCGTCGCGCCCTTTCTGCTGGCCCGGGCCTTCGGCCGGCAGATGCTGGCGGCGCGCAGCGGCTCGATTGTCAATGTCGCCTCCATCGCCGGACTGCTCGCCGTGTCGGATCGCGCCGCCTACAACGCCTCGAAGCACGGCCTCGTCGGCCTCACCCGCACGCTCGCCGCGGAGTGGGGCGGCCGCGGCGTTCGCGTCAACGCCGTCTGCCCGGGATGGGTGAAAACTGAAATGGATGCGGCCGATCAGGCGGGCGGCAGCTACTCGGACGCAGACATCACGCAGCGCGTGCCTATGGCCCGCTTCGCCACGCCGGAAGATGTTGCCCGAGCCATTGCGTTCCTCGCCGATCCCGTCGAGAGCGCGTTCATCAACGGCCACACGCTCACGGTTGACGGAGGCTGGACCGCCGACGCCAGCTGGGAATCCGTCCGCCTGGGCAAACGGTGATCCGGGCCGTTACTCCACTCGCACCGCGGCGTGCTGCTTCTTCCGCATTAGCCGCGGAACAATCAGCAGCGTAATCGCGAACAGAAAGATCGAAGCCGCTGTGAATCCCAGATGCCCGTGCCGCAGATCTTCGAACAGCAGTTTGAAGGCGACGAACACCAGCGCGACCCACGCCAGCGTTGCCAGCTCGCTCCGCTGCCGGCGCGACCCGCCCCACGCCAGCGCCAACGCCATCGCGCACGTCACCAGCGTCCGAATTACCGCCAGCTGATGCGCGCCCGTGCCCGCCGCCGCGATCCGCACAAACGCCACAACCAGCAGCGCCATTGCGGACGCGGCGGCGAGCGTCGCCAGCGGCAGGGAGAACAGCTCTTCGAAGCGCGTTTCCCGAGGCCACAGCAGAACCGAGGCGTAGCAGGCAATCGCGCACGCCGCCACAAATCCGGCCCGCACTGCGAGCGCGCCTGAAGTCACGAATTCCGGCGCCCCCATCATGCTCTGCGCAATGGTCGCCAGCAATCCCGACGTGAACGCAGCCGCTGCCAGGCAGGCCAGCGCGTGAAACTTGAGCGTCAGCCGCTGCATCCGGATTGCGGCCGCCGTTGCCGCAATGCCCGCCGCGCCCAGGAGCGCCACTGTCCAGCGCGGACTCAGCGCGAGGTAGCTGCCCACCAGCAGCAGCGCCAGGCTTCCCGTGGCGTACACGTGATAATTGCGCTGCTCGCGCGCGCGGTCGAAGCGCAGATAAACGACTGCATACCCGAGCGCCGCTCCCGCCAGACACAGCAGGCCCAGCAGCATCGCTGCCGGACCCGACCAGAAGGCCAGCACGCTCCACACCGCCAGCGCAAAGGCCACCAGCGTCTGCGCGGTCTCGAAAAACGTAATTTTCTGCCGCAGCACAAGGGTCTGTACTGTGGCGCTCGCCGCATACAGCGCCAGCATCGCCGGCCCAAACGCGAGCAGAACCGCCGTGCTCAGGGGACGATAATCCGGCCG
>DASYYN010000171.1:0-6023 GCA_035933815.1 Acidobacteriaceae bacterium | reverse complement strand
CGCATCCCGGAATGCGGTAGGCGCGTTCCAGTATCTGAAACGCAAAAGGACCGACTGCTCCATCCGCGGAGCCACTCACAGCCGAAGGTCAGCCGCGTCGCGTTTTCCGCGTGCGCACCGGGCGCGATCGCCCCGAGCCTGACTCGGCATATCCCAGGCTGCGCGAGATCGCGGCCGCGGCCCCGCTCACTAATGCGGCGACGGCGGGAATGCGGTTGTGTCCCATGCGCGTCACCGGTCCGGCAACGCTGATGCTCGCGGTGATCAGCCCCGACGAGTCGAAAATAGGCGCGGCCACGCAGCAGGCGCCAGTCTCCACCTCTTCGTTATCTACCGCGTAGCCTCTCCGCTGGATTCGCCCAAGCTCGGCCAGCAGTTCCGAAGGCTGCGTGATGCTGTGGGGCGTGCGCTTTTCAAATTTGCTGTGTGCCAGCAGTTCGTCCCGTGTCGCCGGCGGCAGCCATGCAAGAAGCGTTTTCCCCAGAGCCGTGCAGTTCATCGCTCGCCGCATCCCCTTCTGCGACGACAACCGGAAGTGATGCGGGCTCTCCAGCACGTCGAGATAGAGCACCTCCGTGCCGTCCAGAGCACCCAGATTCACCGTCTCGCCCGTCTCGCGCCACAATTCCTCCATGGCAGGACGGCTCAGCCTGCAAATGGTCGCCTGATAGGTGCTGTTGGCGCCGAGGTGCACCAGCCGCGGACCGATCAGGTAGGCGCCGGTCAGGTCACGCACCAGATAGCCGGCCCGCTCCAGATGCGCCAAAAATCGATAGGCGGTGCTTTTGTTCAGTCCGGTCTGGTCCGCGATACTCCGCAGTTGCAGACCGCCAGGCGCCCGGTCAAGCAGTTCGAAAATAGACAGCACCTTCGTAAGCACGCCGACCGGCGCGGCGCCGGAGCGGCGCAACTTCCCCGTTTTCAGCCCTGCATGTTGCACCCCTGCCATCGAAACCCTCTCGCGTTCAGACGCCCTCTCGTTTCACATGCCTTCCAGGGCTGCGGAAACCGTTGACTCGCCACTATTTCAGACCTTAACCAGTCCCAGGCACCTCATCGCTCCAGATACTAAACCGAATGCGACGTGAGCGGCAAAGGAGCCCGGAACAAGCGCACGACTTTCCTCGCATCCGTCCCACATAGTGAAACGGGAGTTTCAGAACGGCTTGACCGGCGTTCATCCGCGCGCCTAGATTTCTCGCCGTACCCTTCGGGTCCCCAGCGCCCCGTCGGATGGTCCACAGGGGCGCGACACAAAGTTCGAACGATAAAGACGGCCCGGACTATTCCAGGAGGCACTTCCATGCGTGCAGGCAAACTTTGCTGGATCGCTATTCTCGCGGCAGCAGCAGCTGCGCTCCCCATCGCCGCTCAACAATCCACAGCCGGAGTGAACGGCTCCATTGTTGACAACCAGGGTGCGGTCATCCCCGGCGCGACCGTCACAGTGACCAACACTGCGACCAACGTGACGTCGCGCGCCACCACGAACGGCTCCGGCTACTACGCTTTCGTCGACCTGACTCCGGGCGAGTACACCATGACCGTCACACATGCCGGCTTCCAGAAGCTCGTGTTGCCGGCGTTTCATCTCGTGGTGAACCAGACTCTCACCGAAAACGAGACGCTCAGTGTGGGCAGCACGAATCAAACCGTCACCGTGAATGCCTCCGCGGAAGACGCGATGCTGCAGAGTTCCGGCTCCGAGCTGGGCAACGTGATCGAGTCGAAGGAAATCCTCAACCTGCCGCTGAACGGGCGTAACTTTACGCAGCTGATGATCCTCTCGCCCGGCGTGACCCCTGTTTCGACGGCCCAGGGGTCCGGCATCAGCACGACAGATGCGGGCATCACCGCGATCCCAGGCACCGCGTTCTACAAGCCTTCATTCTTCGGCCAGCAGAACCGCGAGACCTTCTACCTAATGGATGGCATCGTCAACACGGACCTGCGCGGCGCGGTCTACGGCTTTCTGCCGATCATCGACGCCATGCAGGAATTCAAAATGCAGTCGCACATGGATCAGGCGGAGTACGGCCTGGTGACGGGCGGCGTGGTGAATATGCTGTCGCGCTCCGGGACGAATCAGTTCCACGGGGCGGCCTGGGAGTTCCTGCGCAACAACATCTTCGACGCGCGCGACACCTTTAAGGACTTCTGCTCCGCCAGCCGCTGCGCCCCGGGGACTTCTTCGACCACGCCGGCCGCGCCCGGGCACTATGCGCAAAACCAGTTCGGCGGCGCCGTCGGCGGCCCCATCTGGAAAAACAAATTCTTTTTCTACGGCGCTTACGAAGGCTGGCGCTACAGCCGGCCGGCGCTGGCGACAGCGCTGGTGCCGACGCCCGATGAACTGGGCGGCGATTTTTCCCGCGCCGCCACGTCCTACTACCAGCACCAGTTCTACAACCCCTACTCCACGACGTGTTCCGGCGGGAAATGCACCGTCCAGCCCTTTAAGTGCGACACCAGCGGAAACCCGATCGCTCCCAGCGCCAACGGCACGCAGACTGGCGGCACGCCTTGCATGAAGATTCCCTCGACGATGATCAATCCGGTGATGCAGGCTTACCTGAAGTCGTATTACCTGTCGCCGAACTCCATCGGAAGCGAACCCGCGGGCTACAACCTCATTGACAACCGTCCACACATCGATAACGACAACGGCTACCAGGTTCGCGTCGACATGCACAAGAGCGACAAGAATTTTGGCTTCGGCCGGATCAGCCAGATGTGGCTCTACGACACTTCTCCGGTGAACGGCGCTGTTGACGCGAACATCTCCAACTACCACGCCTATAACTTCGGCGGGGGATACACCCACGTTTTTGGACCGAACCTGATCCTGGACGTGCGCGGCGGCGCGATGCTCAAGCCCTATAAGTTCCGGCAGGCGGCCGCGCCGGGAGGCTTTGCAGCCGCAGGGAACGCGGGGTTCAAAAATCTCGCTCAGTACGGCGGAATGTTCATCAACCTCGGAGGGCCGTACGAAACCGGGAACGCCGGGAATGACGGCACGCGCGATCGCGGCAATCCCGTGGTCAATGGCGGCGGCAGCCTTACGTGGATCAGGGGCAAGCACAACATGAAGGCCGGCGTCGATTACCTCTATCAGAATCGCCTGCAGCGCAACCTCTACCAGCAGTTCACCTTCAGCGATTCGACAACCAGCAACATCAATGCCTCGAAGACAGGGAACTCGCTGGCCTCAGCGCTGCTCGGGCTGCCCGGCACGTTCACGGCGCAGACTCCGCAGTTGTCCGAGGTGTTCTTCAGCATGACTGTCTGGTCCGCTTACGTGCAGGACTCCTGGAAAGTCCGGCCGAATCTCACCGTCAACTACGGCCTGCGCTACGACTACGTGCCGCGCATTCACATGCTCGACGGCCGCCTCTCCAACATCCTGGATATACCGCACCAGCAATACATCATCGAGAAGCAGGTTGGTGCATGCCCCGCGACGGGCTTCGCCGATCCCTGCATTCCCGGCGGCATCGGCAGCGTCGCTCACAATCAAAACATCGTCTTCAAAAACGGAACGCCGCAGTCCGGGCCGCCGATCAGCGACAACTTCGGCCCGCGGCTCGGCTTCGCCTGGCAGGTGGACAAGAACACCGTCTTCAACGGCGGCGCCGGCATTCTCTACGACACCATTACCGCGCGCAGCCAGTGGGCACAGAACAATATCGAAGGCCCGACCTGGCCATGGACCATCGGCATTTCCAGCCAGCAGGTCAACTTCTCCCAGGGTGGCGTGTGGGAGGGAGGCCCGGGCAATCCCCTGACACCCATCACGAGCCTCGAAGGCAATTTCCCCAACCCGGTGATCGCAAAGGATCCCTGGCTGACGATCGGCGGCGGATACGTCACGCAGCCCGGCTACAAAGATCAGCGCGCGGTCGAGTACAACCTGCAGATGCAGCGGCAGCTTGGCCCGGCGATGCTCTTCAGCCTGGGCTATGCCGGCTCCAAGAGCACGCGGCTCGATTACACCGGTTTCGCCAACGCAGCGCAGCACGCGTCGCCACCGGGAACGCCGCTCACCACAATTGACAGCTACAAGTACATGCCGTGGATGGCGCCAGGCTGGCACTACTCCACCGATACCGGGTATGGCTTCTACAACGCCCTGCTGGCCCAGTTCCAGAAGCGCTTCTCGAATAACTGGAACACGATCGTGTCGTACACCTGGTCGAAATCGACCGACAACAGCAGCGGCTGGTTCAACGCGGAGAACGGCAGCGGCGGCGGCTCCGTCGTGCAGAGCTTCTTCCTGCCCAGGAACGCTTACGGCGTCTCCTCCTACGATCTCACCCATAACTTCACGTGGAGCACGGTGTACCAGCTTCCGTTCGGAAAGAATCAGCGCTGGGCGCAGAGAGGTCCGCTGTCGTACGTGATCGGCGGATGGACGGCCAACTACGTCTTCTCCGCACATTCCGGTCAGCCGTACAACCTGAACGTCGGAGGCGACCCGGCGAACATCTCCGGAGACAATGGCTCGATCACCAGCTATTCGCGTCCGAACGTGGTCGGCGATCCGATGCAGGGAAGCTGCGGATCGACGCCCATCGGACATCGCGGCGCCAATGGCTTCTGCGAATACAACCCGAGCGCCTTCGCCATTCCTTCCGGCTCGTTCGGGAACATGGGTAAGATGCCGTTCCGCAGGCCGTACTACAACAACCTCGATTTCTCGCTGGTGAAGGTGACGCCGCTGTACGAGGATGTGAACCTCGAGTTCCGTGCCGAATCCTTCAATACATACAACGCGATGATCATGGGTGCGCCGGGGACCACGATCGGAAACTCCTCGGCCGGTCTGGCCAACGGCATCGACAGCACGCCGCGTGAGTTGCAGTTCGCGGCGAAGATCACATTCTAAGAACCCAGCAACAGGAGAGGCGCAGCCCGTTTCGACGAGAAACCCTGCGCGTCTTCTCTGCTGAATGAGGAAAAACCGGTTTGGATTCGGAGCAAACGTCCACAGGACTTCGCCAGCGCCTTCTCACGCGTCGGCAAACGCTGTCGGCCATCGCGGCCTCGGCCGGAATGGGATTGGTGGCATCAACCGCGAGAGCACAGACCCCGGACACGCGGGGCAGCCACGACGCCCAGAACGAGCGCGGCGCGCGCATCTACAACGTCCGGGACTACGGCGCAAAGGGCGACGGCACGAGCCTCGACACCGCCGCCATTCAGGCCGCAATCGACGCCTGCGCGACCGACAGCGGCGGCACCGTGCTGATCCCGGCGGGGACCTTTCTCACCGGAACGCTGGAACTAAAAAGCAATGTCACCCTGCGCATCGCAGCCGGCGGCACGCTGCTCGGCAGCGGCAAGGGAGCCGATTACCACGCCGTCGACGCGATCCCGCTCTCCGGCGACTCCACGCTCGAAGACGGCAACTGGGCGCTGCTCTATGCGGTCGGCGCAAAGAACGTCACCGTCGAAGGCCCCGGCACGATCGATGGCCGGGGAGCGCAGTTTCACTCCCCCGTCCGCGGAACGCCTCCGCCGAGCGGACTGGGCGGCCGGCGCAGGCCCTATCACCTGCTCTTCTATCACTGCGAAAATCTTCGCGTCCGCGACATCGACCTCGTGAACAGCGCCTATCACAGCGTGCGCGTCATCCAGTCGCAGCGCGTCCACATGGACGGCATCTACATCCATAACCGCGTCAACGGCAACAACGACGGTTTCCATTTCATCAGCGCCGAATACGTGACCGTCTCGAACTGCATCGTCGTTTCGCTCGACGATGCCTGCGCGCTCTTTGGCAGCTGCCGCAACGTGACCGTCACCAATTCGTACTTCAGCACACGCTGGTCGGTGTTTCGTTTCGGAGGCGGCAAGGCGGCCAACGTTGCTGTCTCAAACTGCGTGCTGCATCAGGTGTACGGCTGTCCCATCAAGTTCCACGGAACGCCGGGGTCCAGTTTCGAAAATATGTCCTTCTCGAACCTCATTCTCGATGACGTGACCGGGCCAATCCACATCAGCATCGGGCCGCGCGCCCCGCG
>DASYYN010000160.1:0-9618 GCA_035933815.1 Acidobacteriaceae bacterium | reverse complement strand
ATCCAGACGCTGCGGATCAGCATCCCCGAGGCTGAAGTGCCCGATGCCGACAAGGTCATCCGCATGGAACAGGACATGATGAACAGGATGGCCGCTGTGCCTGGGATAACCAGCGTGGCCATCTCCAACGCCATTCCGCTGGATGACCAGCACTGGATGGATCCGGTTTTCGCCGAGGATCACAGTTATGCCCAGGGCGAAATGCCGCCGCTGCGCCAGTTCAAGATGGTGTCGCCGGGATTCTTCCACACCATGGGCATTCCGCTGGTTGTCGGCCACGATTTCAGCTGGGACGACAATTACCAGAAGCTGCCCGTGGCCATCGTCTCGGAGAACCTCGCCCGCGAAAACTGGGGCAGCCCGCAAAATGCTCTCGGCAAACGCATCCGCGTCAGCAGCAAGGATGACTGGCGCGAGATCGTCGGGGTCGTCGGCGACGCCCGCTTCGACGGCATCAGCAAGGACGCTCCAAAAATCGCGTACTGGCCGCTCCGGATGAACAATTTCGAGAGCGACAAGGTGAACGTCAGCCGCTGGATCACCTTTGTTGTGCGCACCGACCGGGCCGGCACCGAGAGCCTCGCCAACGATCTGCGCCGCTCCGTCTGGTCAGTGGATTCGAACCTCCCCGTCTCCGACATTCGCACCATGGAGTTCCTCTACGCGCGCTCGATGGCGCGCACCTCGTTCACGCTGGTGATGATTGCCATCGCCGCCGGCATCGCTCTGCTCCTCGGACTGGTGGGCCTCTACGGAGTCATTGCCTATTCCGCATCGCAGCGGCGCCGCGAGATTGGCATCCGTATCGCCGTCGGCGCGCAGCGGAACGACATCACCGGCATGTTCGTGCGCCAGGGATTGCTGCTGGCTGGAGCGGGCGTGCTCTGCGGCTTTGTCGTCGCGCTGGCAGCAACGCGCCTGCTCGGCTCGCTGCTTTTCCACGTCAGCCCCATGGATCCGGTCACCTATATCAGTGCCTGCGTTGCGCTGTGTGGAGCAGCAACCCTGGCCAGCTATCTGCCGTCGCGGCGAACCGCCAGCGTCGATCCCGTAGAAGCCCTGCGCGCCGAATAAGAATCGGTACCCTCCTGCAGCAGCCGCCTTTCACCTCCGGCTACTCACCCATCGGCGTATACTCGGAGGACATCTCGCCTTCCTCGCCTCCAGCCAACGGCGCATCGCTCCAGACGAGCAACGTTCAGGCCCTGCTGTGGAACTTCCATGAATCTGATCATCCAATCCGAGAGCCATCGGTCTGCGCGACCACGCCGCACGCCCATCTCCGCTGCCGCGCCCGCGAGGCCCTCGTGATCACCTCGCCGGCTATCTTCTTTCGTGTCGGCTCGCTCCTGCCGCAGGCTCTTCATTTGAAGCAGAAGAGGTTCGGCAAGCAGTGGATGCTCGCCGAAGATGCCGCGCCCGCGCAGCTCGATCGCGCCGTGCGCAATGCCGGATGGCACTTTCTGTGGATCGATTCGGCTTGCTCCCGTCGCGGCTACGGCCGAACCGATGAATCGGCCACCTATCGCGCCATCGAGCGCGCTTTGTCCCACACTGAGGCCCGATTCAATGCAGCCGAACTCGGCTCCGTGCGCGTCTCGCGCTACCTGGGCCTGCACATCGCCAAAGCCACACTGCACACACGCCACCTTCAGCAGAATGAATCGCTCAACCGGATCGACAAGAAGACGATCCGCCGGCTCGCCCAGAAACAGTCCGCATCGCCGCGCCAGCGAACCTGATTGCGCCGCAGCGCCGGGCAGTTCCCACGCCCAGTGAGGAGTCTCCAAAATGAAAACCGCAGCGCTGAAACTGCCCTCTCTGCTGCCGCGGGTGCTGTGGATGAGAAGAAAGTGTCCTCTCTGCAGTTCTGTCCAATTCGAGCCCGCGGTGCCCGAGCGGCTGGACAAGCTGCTCGCTCCGTTCAGGTTGCGGCCTGTCCGCTGCGTCAACTGCTGGCGCCGCTACTATTCGTTTGCAAGGATTGAAAATGATCGATAAAGATTCCGCCGATCGCTACCGTCGTCCACCACCCAATGCCCCCCACACAACCGGAGAACTCATCATCGGGAACCAGCGCTATCCATCCAGCCACACCTCCAACGACCTGTGGTCCCGCCTCAATGCGGAGCACCCTCCGCAAACCATGAACTACGAGGTGGTCGCGCAGACCACAGCTGAGGTGCAGGACCTCGAAAATGCCCCGCCTCTGAGTATGGCGGCTTATCTGGTCGAATCCGATCAGATGAAGCTGCTGACCACCATCAGTATCTACAGTGAACGGGGCGCACACCCGGACCAGGTACGGCTGTTGTACATGAACGCCAGCGCGCTTCTCGTCTGGAGAGCCATGGGCCGGAATCCCACCCTCATCGGCGCACGCCATCGGCCCCCTCAGACGGCGCTTCTCATGTACGGAGTTCCGTTCTCCCAGTGATGCATCGGCCCGGATTCGCAGACCCGCCCTCAATCCATCCGGCTCTCGATCTGCAGAAGATCCCGCCGCCCAGCCGCTGCTCCCAGCGTCCTGTCCCATTCCGGAAACTGCAGCTCCGGCATGGGCTTCGCCTGAAAAAGCTTCCGGCACTGCCGCGCCGTCCAGCGCGCCCAGCGCTTCGCTTTCTTCCGCCGCGCACTGTCTGTCGAGATGCCGGTTCCGGCGTACATCTGCCGGTAGAGCTTCGACAGAAAGACGAACGCGATCCGCGCGCGCAGCGTGGGCGTACAGGCTGAGCGCCTCCAGATCATTTTCCAGGCATAGAACCTGTCCCACACGCGCTGCGTCCGCTCGCGAATCTCGTCCGAGCTCATCGAGGGGTGCGGCGTAAACATCTTCGGGCGCACGTCAATCGGGATCAGCCAGTACCGCGTCACCGGCACATCGCCCACCATCGTCGGCGAGACCGCCTGCTCTTTTTCCCAGCGAATGAAATCCACCGTGCCGGGAAAAGGCGTCATCATCACAAACTGCGCAAACGTGACGCCGGCCCGCATGGCCATTTCAACCGTGGCGTCGAAGGTGGCAGGCGTGTCTGTCGGCAGGCCGAAGATGAACGAGCCCAGCACATGCACGCCGTGCTGTCTGAATGTCTGCAGCCGCGTGGCCAGCGCATCGCCCGAGCAGTTCCAGTCTTTAAACACCGCCTTCAGGCCCTCCGGCGTAACGGCTTCGACGCCCACCAGCGCGCCTTTGATGTTGGCGCGGTGCATGGCGTCGAGGAATTCCCCGTCTTCGGCCGCTTCCATGGTGATCTGCGTGAACAACACCATGTCTTTGGGCAGCTTTGCCAGTTCTTCCATCAGATGGAAGCGGTCGGCGCGGATGGCGGTGAGTTCCTCAACGCGGGCCAGGTTGTTCTGCTCGCGCGCCAGGCGAAGATCGGTCTGCGTCACGGGATAAAAATTGTCGTCGGCCAGCGCGACGAAGCGGAAGCCCAGCCGGCGCAGCGTCACGATCTCGTCGATCACGCTCTGGTACCGCCGCGGACGCGGCTTCTGCCCATCGGTGCGCCACACGCTGCAGAACGAGCAATGCTTCGGACATCCGCGCGTGGTTTGCACCGAGGCCCACATATATTTGTCGGCCTGCATCAGATCCCAGCGCGCGGGCAGAAAATCCTCGCCCGCGATACGGCCGCCCTCGTAGATCCTGCCCGGCGTCCCCGCAAGGCAATCGCGGACCACCGACGCCCACACCAGATCCCCGTCGCCCTTCACCACCGCGTGAGCATGCCCGCGCTCCAGGGCTTCCTCCGGGAACAGGGTCGCGTGAATGCCGCCGTAGACGACCCACGCGCCGCGTTCGCGCGCCATGCGCCCGACCTCATACCCGCGCAGAGCATTGCCGGTATGGACGCTGATGCCGACAACATCGCCGGCGTGTACGGTGGCCGGGTCGATCGGTTCCAGCGATTCGTCCACCAGGATCGGGTCGCCGGCGCTGGTGGGCGTGGCCGCAGCCAGAACGAACAGCCACCGCGGCGTGATGACAGCGGTGCCAAACGAATTGTCGCTCGGATTAACGAGATGAATGCTCATGGGCCCTTTCCTCGAACAACTGTTAGCGATCGGAGTGACGGCCTTTGGGAAGGGCCTGAAGTTCTGGAGCGGCTGAAGGCCAGGGGTGGGGAGCGTGCCCGCTTCTGTAGCGACCATAGTACCCGAACGGGCCAGCAGGTGCGGTGTGCTCAGCCGATTGCCGCTGCGCGAGGTCGGCTCACGCTATTCTGAAGAACCTGGATTGGCCCCATGGCGAAACTCGTCTACGCATTGAACGTCAGCCTCGATGGCTACATCGACCACACGGAGTTTGCGCCCCCGCCCGGGCTCTTCCGTCACTTCCTCGAGCAGACGCGTGGCCTCGCGGGCCTCATCTACGGCCGCCGCATGTACGAGGTCATGCGTTACTGGGACGAAGACGTTTCCGGCTGGGGTGCGGAGGAGCGCGACTATGCGGCCGCGTGGCGAAGCCGGCCGAAGTGGGTCGTCTCGCGCTCGCTCCAGTCCGTCGGCCCCAACGCCACGCTGGTCGCCGAAGACGTCGAAGCGGCGATCCGCAGGCTGAAAGCTGAGCTGCCTGGCGAGCTGGACGTCGCCGGACCTGACCTGGCGCACAGCCTCACCGACGCCGGCCTCATCGACGAGTATCGACTCTACCTCCATCCCGTCGTGCTCGGCCGCGGCAAGCCATTCTTCGCCGGCCCGCGCCCGCGCCTCCGCCTCGCGGCCAGCGACCGCATCGTCGACGACGTAATCCGCCTGACCTACATTCCCGCCTGAGTCGCCGGGTGCCCCATATCTGGCTCAATGGGGCATCATCCTGGTTGCGCCGGTAGTTGGGCGCAAGCAGAGTGGGAATGCGAGTTCTCCACCAGCCGATTCGTGTCAGGGCACGACTTCAGTCGTGCCGCCAAGCCCTCTTAAAGCCGCCCGGCTTTAGCCCCTGAGGGAAGTCCTTCGATATGCCACCGGCTCTTTCGCAGGCTGTCCAGCCCTGCGGCGCGAAGCGGTTCCGCGCAGCGGAACGACGGTAGAAGCCCCGGCCTTCAGGCCGGGGGAATAGAGCATGTGAACATCAACGGGCCTTTAGGCCCGAATCTATTTTCAAACCATGCGAATTGCTCAGCAGGAACAGCGAACCGCGATATAGTGGCGGCGTATCCGCTCTGAGGCCAGCCTTGCACGTGAAAACCGGTCCACTGCTGTCTTGTATAGTTGTTTCGCGCTTTTGCCTGGCGGTTCTCAGCATGGTTCTGGTTGTTGTTGCCGGCTGTGGAGGCGGCAGTTCCGGCATAACCGGTGGCGGTGGTGTCGGCAGTACGCCTTCCACCGTGCCCATCCTCAAGGCGATTGCTCCATCAGCGGTCTCGGCCGGCTCCCCCGGCATGGTCATCGTCGCGTATGGTTCCAATTTCAAGGACGGCGTAACACTCAACTGGAACGGAACGCCGCTGCCCACAACCTGCACGACAACAACACCCGCATCTTTATCCTCGTGCTCCGACGATACAGAGGTGACGGCCAGCATCCCGGCCAGCGATCTGGCCACCGCAGGAAATGTAACCGTGACCCTGTCGGTTGCCGTGGCTAACATCGCAAAACGGGTACGGCAGCGGTCCGTCAGAAATCAGCCGCACCCGCGTCTCCGCCTCGTACCAGATCGAATTGTCGAGAACCTAATCCGTCTGACCTACATTCCCGCCTGAGTCGCTCCGATAGGGCACAAAACAAGTCGGGTTCAGCCCTGCGGCGCGACGCAGTTCCGCGGAGCGGAACGACGGTAGAAGCCCCGGCCTTCAGGCCGGGGAATAGAGCATCTGAAGATCGCTGGGCCTTTAGGCCCGGATCAATCGCTGGTAGCCCCACAACCTGCCCCGAGCGGAGTGGCAAAGCCACGAAGTCGAACGGCGCTGCCGGGGTTTGGCAGATGCCGAACCGCCTTCCAGTGTTGACATCCCAGCAACCCCACGCCCCGTCCCGCCGATGCCTCACCGGCCAGCCGCTGCTAGCAGCTACTGGCTACTGGCTGCTGGCAACTGGCCGCTGGCCCTATAATCTCTGCCAATGTCAACGACCGCCATGCCGCTCAACTATGTTCTCGTCGACGGCTCCAGCCGCAGAACGGGCAGCATCACCCACTCCCCGTTCACCATCGGCCGCCTGCCTGAGAACGACATCGTGCTGGCCCATCCCTATGTCTCCCGCCGCCACGCCGAAATCCTCGTCACCGACGACGGCTGCTACATCGTCGACCAGGCCAGCCGCCACGGCACCTTCGTCAACGGCAAACAGATCAGCGCCCGCCACCTGCTCGGCGACGACGACACCGTCCAGTTCGGCGCCGCCGACGGCCCCGCGCTCCGCCTCGGCTCGCCCGAGGCCAACGGCTCCACCATCCGCGACATCATCAGCCAAATCCACGAGGTCAGCTCCACCGGCAACGCCCTTGAGAAGCTCAACTGGTTCTTCGAATCCGCCCGCAAGCTGAAAACCTCCGGCGCCGTCGATCAGATCCTCGGCGCCCTCATCGACACCACCCTGCAGCTCACCCAGTTCGAACGCGGCTACGTCTTCCTCCGCAACGATGCCGGCGAACTCAAGCTCGCCCTCGGCCGCGACGACCATGGCGAAGCCCTCACCGACGAGGAGACCCTCTCGCACGGCGCCATCCGCCAGGCCGTCAACAATTCCAGCGAATACATCCTCACTGACACCCTCAGCGCCGACCCCGAGGACCGCTCCGCCTCCATCGTCGCCCACAGCATCCGTTCCGTCATCTGCATCCCGCTCCGCAAGCACCGCCAGGGCGGCACCGGCAACACGGACCTCCTCGGCCTCCTCTATCTCGACAGCCGTCTCAAGCCCGGCAGTCTCACCCAGATCGACAACGATCTGCTCAGCACCATCGCCACCGACGCCGCTGCCCTCATTGACAATGCGCAGCTCGCTATCGCCGAAGAGCGCGAGCGCCGCTACCGCGAAGAGTTGAACATCGCCGCCGAAATTCAGCGCAGCCTCATGACCACCCGCCTGCCCACCCTCTCCTGGGCGCAGGTCTCCGCGCGCTCCGTCGCCTGCCGCGAGGTCGGAGGCGACTTCTTCGACGTCATCGAGAACGACGACTCCCTCGCCATGATCGTCGCCGACATCTCCGGCAAGGGAATCTCCGCCGCCATCCTCGCCTCGACGCTCCAGGGACTCATCTACGCCCAGCTCGCCGCGCGCCAGCCTCTCGCCACCATCGCCGAAATCGTCAACCGCTACATCTGCAGCAAAAACATTGAGAAGTACGCCACCATGTGCATCCTGCGGCTCACCCCCGATGGCCGCCTCGATTACATCAACTGCGGACACATCCCGCCCTTCCTCTACTCCGAAGGCTGCACGCGCCTCACCGAGTCGAATCTGCCCGTCGGCCTCATCGACGCCGCGCCCTTCCAGGCCGGATCGCTGCAGCTCCACCCCGGCTCGCGCGTGCTAATCGTAACCGACGGTGTTACAGAATCGCAGATGCCAGACGGCAACTTCTACGGCGAAGAACCGCTCACCATGCCCAATGTCGCCAATGCCTCGCTCGACGACATCTGCAACCACCTGCAGGCCGTCTGCGGCTCCCTCGCCGCCGACGATGATTGCACCCTGCTCGACGTCCGCTACAAGGGTTGATTCAATCGAGGAGCCCGCATGGCAAAAGACATCATTCGAACGCCGAATGCTCCAGCTCCGCCGCCGGCCTACAGTCAGGCCGTGCGCGCAGCGGGTCTTGTCTTCGTATCGGGAACCGGGCCCTACCATCCGGTAACCGGAAAGATTGTTGGCGATACGATTCAGGAGCAAACCAGGCAATGCCTGCAGAACATCTCCGCCATCCTCGAGGCCGCAGGCACTTCTCTGGACCGCGTTGTGAGCGCCACGGTCATCGTTCTCGAGGAGACCGACTTCGCCGGAATGAATGAGGAGTGGCTGAAGTGGTTTCCCGCTGATCCGCCTGCGCGACAGGGCGCGAAGCTACCCGTTCGCATTCCCGGCATGAGAGTCTCGATCGCCGTCATTGCCGAGGCGTGAGTGGCCGCGCCGATATCCGCCCCCGAGGGAACCCCATCTTATATAGTTGAACTAAATCCCCTGATGGCCCTGCCTTGAAGCTCCTCCACGTCATCAGCAGCCTCAATCCCGCCGGCGGCGGACCGCCCGAGGCCGTCCGCCAATTGGCCCGTGCTTTTGCTGCGTCCGGCCACTCGCTCGAGGTCGCCTGTCTCGACAAGCCAGATTCCCCATGGCTCCAGGGCTTGTCTTTTCCGGTACATGCGTTTGGACAGCGCCTGCTCAGCTTCGACTACTCTCCGCGGCTGACGCAATGGCTCGGCGCCAACATCTCGCGGTTCGACGCTGCGGTCATGCACGGCCTCTGGAGCTATCCAGGCACCGCCATCCGCACCGCCGCGGTCCGCGCCGGGATTCCCTATCTGGTGTTTGCTCATGGCGCTCTTAGCCCCTGGTTCCGGCAGTATCGGCTCAAGCACATCAAGAAGACGCTGTACTGGCCCGTTCAATATCCCGTGCTTCGCGATGCCCGCAGCGTCCTGTTTACCTCAGCAACCGAACGCGATCAGGCCACGAACAGTTTCCGCCCAAACCACTGGAAGGCGGCCTGCATTCCCTATGGCATTAGCCAGCCTGACGGTGACCCGGCTGCCCAGGTCCGGAAGTTCTTTGACACGGTTCCCTCGGCCCGCGGTCGCCGCTATCTGCTCTGCCTCTCCCGCCTGCACCCCGTCAAGGGGTGCGATCTGTTGATCGGCGCCTTTGCTCGTGTCGCCCGTTTAGATCCGGACCTCTGCCTGGTTATGGCTGGCCCCGACCAGGTGGGATGGAAAGCAGCGCTCCAAAAGCAATGCGCTGACGCGGGCATTGCCGAGCGTGTGTACTGGCCAGGGATGCTGACGGGTGATGTGAAATGGGGAGCATTACGCGCGGCTGAAGTCTTCGTGCTTCCGTCTCATACGGAGAACTTCGGTGTCGGCATCGTCGAGGCCCTTGCTGCTGGCCGCCCTGTATTAGTTAGCGACAAAGTCAACATATCGCCTGATATCAAGGCAGATGGCGTCGGACTCGTCGAGGAAGACACGGCTGCTGGAACCGAACGCCTCCTCCAGCGCTGGATTGCCCTTCCCGCGACGGAGCGCAGCACCATGGCCAGCCGTGCTCATACCTGTTTCGTGAATCGGTACTCGATGGAGCGCGCGGCCGAGGCAATCAGAGCACTCATTGAGGATTCAAAGCTGGAGGTAAGTGGATGAATCTGACAATATTGAACAGGGCTATGACGCTGGCGTGGCTGGATTTGAGAGTGTTGCCATGAAGCTATCCTCAGTACGCCGCGTCCTGATCTATCGGCTGGGAAGCCTCGGCGATACCGTGGTAGCGGTTCCAGCGCTGCGCCTGGTCGAACGCGCGTTCCCCGACGCCCAACGCTTCCTGCTGACGAACATGCCGACGCACTCCAATGCGCCGGCAGCCTATGCCGTGCTGCAGGGTTCGGGCCTCATTCATGGCTTCATAGACTATCCCTGGAAGACACGCCATCTGCCTGAACTCCTCCGCCTGTGGTGGAACATC